>JALSKB010000035.1 GCA_026989035.1 Saprospiraceae bacterium
GTAATCTCCAAACAGATAGCCGTCGGAGCAATGTCATCTACCACTTCAATGGTAACAAAGTACTCACCTACATTGCCACACTCATCAATAGCCTGGTACAGAATCTCGTGATAGCCCAATTCCAAACCGGGAGCAGGAATGAAGCCTCCCTGGGCACCATCCGTGCCGTTCACATAAACGGCCTCACCCACCGGCGTGAAGATGCCAATGGTGTAGCTGTGGCAGTTGTCCGTCACCTGAGGTGCAGGCAAATAGCCGGTGGACTTACAGGGCTGCGGATGAGCAGCAGGTACGTTAGCCGACACTGTGAAGGGATCCATGTACACCACCGGAGCAGTGATGTCCACTACTTTGATGATTTGGATGTTGTCTTCACCTTGGTTATTGCTGGTAACAGTAGCTCCCGTACACCAGTCCAGAACCGTCCAGGTACGAACGATTTTAAAAGTGTTGCCGCAAGTTTCAATGGTTTGATCACTATAGCTGTAGCCATAGTTGCAAAATTCACCGTCAATGGCCAGGGGAATGCCAGAGCCGGTATTGGCCAAAACACTGGCATCGGCAATGCCCGTAGCATCGGTAATTTGACCAACGACTTCCAAAGCTGCTACCGTAGGATGCACCGGAGTAGCATCTACGATGGCGGGATAGTCGCTGTACTGATCACACTCCCACATGATGTCATTGGGGAAATCGACATCCGTAGGACGTTGAATGATGATGCTCTGATAGCAGCCGGCCGACTCATTGCCTTGATCGTCAATGGCGATAAAACCGCGCATAACCACTACCTGATTGTCATCACAGACATCCGTGTCAACAAAATATTGATCGAACATCTGCACATCAGGAGCCAAATCGCAGTTGTCATATGCCGGAGGAAAGGGGACATTGTTGTAATCCTCAGTACATGCGATGGTTACCGTGTTGCAAATCACCTCGGGAGCAGCCTTGTCTTCAATCAAAATGGAGCTCCAGCAGCTGTTGCCGCTGCTCAAATCCGTCACCTTAACCGTCAAAGTTTGGTTCAAATAGTCGTGAGCGGAAAAGGACACCACATTAATGCCGGTAAACAGAACATTAACACCCTGCATCACGTCCAGCTGATAATTGACATTGGGATCGGGATCTCCGTCCAACACCATGTCAGCTGTCAAGTCAACGGTACACGTACCGTCTGTCGCAGGATCCACAGAGACCTGTACGTTGTCGTTACAGGCAATGGTCTGTGCTGATGCATATACTACTCCCATCAGAAGCAGTACAGGCAACAGTAGCCATTTTGTAAAATTCGCTTTTTTCATAAGATCAAGTTTTGTAGTTAAAAAAGACGGCCTCCCCTATCCCCTGAAAAAGAGGCCACATTCTTTCCTCAAAAGTAAAACTGTGGTCGCTTACCACAGCTCACACCCTTCTCTAAGAGCGTGTTTCTAACATCATAGACGCTATGCGCCCTGAATTCGTCACTTCAAACTTGAGAAATCCCATGGAACCCGGCGCCTTCGTAGAAGAGACTACAAATACATAAAAAAGCAGGAGGCCTTTCGAAGGCGCCAATCGGTTTTTGTTCATGGGACTCTCGTCACCTCGTAGTGACAAAAGCTTTGCGGCAAATGTACGACATTTTGCCAATATACAGCCCTCCATGCTGTTTTTTTACAACAAAAAACGTGGGGGGCTTATCATAGGGACAAAATTAGCACACTTTATGACGCAAAAGAATACACCAAAAAAGGTATTTTTACCGGCTAAGTGCCAGTTCTACAGCTTCTCTGACCGCTCGCTCGGCATCCAGCCCCTTTGCCCGCAAAACACCTCCTATCAAATGAATTTGTACGCCTGCTCCCTGCAATGCTTGAAACAAGTCCAAAACCGGCTCCTGACCGGCACACAAAACAATATGATCCACCTCTAAAACGGTCTCCTCCCCTTTGTGCCGAATGTGCAAGCCCCGCTCATCCACTTTCAGGTAAGTTACCCCTTGCAAAAACTCTACTCCCAACTGCCTGAGACGCAAACGACGTATCCAGCCGGTCGTCTTGCCCAGACCTTCTCCGGCTTTTCCCTCGGAACGCCTCAACAAGTACAAGCGACGCTTCGATGGCTCTACTTTTGGTTTAACCAATCCTCCGGCAGCTTGGCCCGTCAAATCAATACCCCAGGTTTCAGCAAACAACACATCCTCATCAACGCCATCCTTCGGGCAATGAGCTATATATTCGGCTACATCCACACCAATACCTCCGGCTCCGATAAGGGCTACCCTGTTTCCAAGCTTTTTTCTCAAATCTTGCGACAAAACTTCTTCATAAGTCAAAACCTTTGGAGAATCCAAGCCGGGGATATCCGGTCTTCGTGCTCGAGTACCCGTTGCTAAAACAACTTCATCGTAGCCGGCTTTCGCCAAATCTTCCTCCTTGACCAAATGATTCAGAAAAACCCGAACACCCAACAAATCCAACTGACGCTCAAAATAGCGGATAGTCTCTGCATAGTCCTCCTTTCCGGGGATGCGCATAGCCAGCTTAAACTGCCCGCCCAAGGCCGCAGAAGCCTCATACAGATGAACCTCATGCCCTCGCTCGGCAGCCGTTTTGGCGAAAGCCAGCCCCGCCGGCCCTCCGCCAACCACCGCTATCCGCTTAGGTGAAGTCGTCTTTCGCAAGATCAGCTCCGTTTCTCGGCAAGCCATGGGGCTAACCAGGCAGCTGGCTATTTTTCGCTCAAAAACGTGATCCAAACAGGCTTGATTGCATGCAATACAAGTGTTGATTTCATCGCTGCGACCCTGTTTAGCCTTCACGGCAAAATTCGGGTCTGCCAACAAAGGCCGAGCCATAGACACCAAGTCGGCTTCTCCCTCTGCCAAAATGCGCTCTGCTATTTCCGGCTTGTTGATGCGGTTGGTGGCCACCAAAGGTATGCTCACTTCGGGTTTCAAACGGGCTGTAATCCGACTAAAAAAGCCCCGAGGTACTAAGGTCGCAATGGTGGGAATGCGGGCCTCATGCCAACCAATACCGGTATTGAGAATATCCACGCCGGCTTCCTCCAGGGCTTTCGCCAAACGCACCACCTCCTGCCAACTGCTGCCCCCTTCCACCAAATCCAGCATGGACAGCCGAAAGATCAACAAAAAGTCTTTTCCCACAGCTTCCCGCATACGACGAACGATCTCCAGTGGAAAACGCATTCTGTTTTCATAGCTCCCCCCCCATTCATCCTTTCGCTTGTTGGTACGCCTGACCAAAAACTCGTTGATCAGGTAACCCTCCGAGCCCATAATCTCCACGCCGTCATAATCGGCTTCCTTAGCCAATACGGCAGCACGAACAAAGGCTCTGATGGTGCGTTCTACACCCCGCCGACTTAAAGCTCGGGGCTTGAAAGGAGAAATTGGAGATTTCACAGCCGAAGGGGCAACTACTAAAGGGTGATACCCATAACGGCCCGCATGCAAAATCTGCATGGCAATCAAACCGCCTTCAGCATGCACCGCCCGGGTAATCAAGCGGTGCTTACGCACATGCCCGCTATGGGTCATTCGAGCAGCAAATGGCGCCGTCCAGCCCTCCCGATTGGGCGCTATGCCTCCCGTAACCATCAAGCCTACACCACCGGCAGCACGCAAGGCAAAATAAGCCGCCAAACGCTCAAACCCTCCTCGCTGCTCCTCCAAGCCGGTATGCATAGAACCCATGATGATGCGGTTGGGCAGCTTCAAACTTCCAACTTCCAAGGGAGAAAAAAGATGGGGATAAGGCATGTTCACTCCAAATAAATTACACTGATGATAAAATCATTTACACAAGCCGCCTTAGCAGACTTCCGGCATCTGAGCCGTACTCATGCGCCAACCTCCTAAGCCCAAACCTCTTCAACCTTCAGCTCCAAGAAAAACAAAAGGCGTTTGGAGACCAACCAGGACATCCAAACGCCTAAGATACACTTTATGCCCAAACTAAAGAAAACAGGCAGAATGATTCAAAACAAAAAACCGCGGGCATTTTCTTCACTGCACAACCAAAGTGCGCACTTCCTGACCAAAAGCCGAGCGAATCACACAGCGATATGTACCGTGCCCTCCCAAATCTCTTGCCTGCACCACTATGCGTTGTACTCCTCGATCGGCCTCTATCCTACGCTCAAAAACAGGACGTCCTAAAAGGTCATACACTACAAACTGCACATCGGATGCTCTCGGCAGCCAAAGCTCTATCTCACTGCTTTCCGCAAAAGGATTCGGATAGCTCTCTCCTACCTCCCAATTCTCCATAGCCGAATGCTCATCTGCTACATAAGCCTCATCAAACACCCACATCAAGGGATGCGTACGCAAAACGCCATCATAGGCCTCTGCTGACAAAACCGAAGAAGCTCCCAAAAACTCGCTCAAACGACCGGACTTCCCGGCCACAAAGTGCAGATAAAAAGCAGCTTCATCTCTTTTTCCACTCAACGCATCTCGCTCAGCAACCCAACTAAACAACAATTGCCCTCGGCTGAGATGGAAATTGTCCGCATCCGCATCTTCCATCCATCCCGCCTCTACAGTAAACTCTTTCAAAGTATTGGCGACCAAACGGCTCCACTGCATACCACTGACTGCACCCCCTGCCAAATAAACCGGCACTTCATAAGTTTCTCCCGCTTCCAAACTCAAATCGGACAGCTGTAAAGTCCAGGGTTCTCCCTCGCGCAAAGCTACCTCGTCTCCTGAACCAAAGGTCGCCGAATCGTTCAGGTCTCCTACTTTGATTGCCGTAAAAGCCACCGAAGTAGCCTCCAGTAAATTGTCGATAACCACTTGTTCGGGGAAAGGCTCTGCAAAAGGATCCGAAGGCAAGACATAGTCGGCCGGCACAAAGCGCCAGGATGTATTGCCCGGAAAACTGTTTTCCAATTGTAAAATGACTTTTTGCATGGCTACCAAATCCAAAGTGGAAATGCTGTTGCTGCGGTTGACATCTGCCGCTATTAATTTGTAGGGAGATGTAATAGGCTCTACCTGAAGAACATGACGCGAAACAATCACCATATCCAGCGTAGATACACCATTGCCGGCATCGTCATTTTTGCGCGGACGCACGTAATACTGATCACAAGTGGGAATGCCTGGAGCCATGAATGTACCGTCTGCCCCAGTGTAGGCCGTAGTGATGACGGTAACGCTGTCGTCCAAAAAGATGTCCACCTGTACATTCTCTACCAGCAAACCGCTTGAAGCCTGTATGCTACCTCCAATAGGTGCATCCGGTTCCGAAGCCGTACAAAGCATTTCCTGCGGCATGGCCAAAAAGACGTTGTCCTGCATGACGGGAATAATGGTATTGCGTCGAATAACATCCTTCATGCGCGTATGGCGAATCATCTCTTTTTCCGCCTCTGTCAAGGCCGGATCGTTTTCAAAGAAAAAGCGGTCGCCATCGCGCAAAGCAGCAAACTGATCTTGAATAATGCGCTGCAAAGTCTCACCCAAAACAGAACCCGGCATGGGTTCTTCACACAACAAACCCACCCAGGCATCTATTTCGTTGATCTCCCCATACAAATTTTGCAAAACCTGCCAAACAGCCGGGTCGGAATTGACCTGGTCAAACTGAGTGTAAGCAGCCAACCCCAAGGTCTGCCTGATGGTGTTCAAATCGGGTATGCCGTGCTCACGCCCGCGCATGATGTTCAAAGACACCAAATCCAAACCGCCCTCTCCGGGATCACCAAAAAGAAAGTTGCGCACATCGTCAATCACCTTAGCATCCAACATCTGCTGCATGTGTACAGCCATGCCCTTCAAAAAGTAATCAATACCCTCGTTGTAAACGGGGAATGGATTGAAAAAGGCATCTTTTAAAGGCAAAATTTGCAGGGTATCTCCATTCATGTCCATCAACATCAAATCGCCACTCAGCTGTGAATGCCCCAAACGATAAGAAGCTGCAGAAAAACTGTTGGGAATCGTTGGATTCACATCGGGCTTGTAACCCGTATAAGGGGGCAGGTGAACGCCTAAGGTAGGCAACCATTCACTGTAGGTGATGTTTTGCAAAATGCCCCCCAAAATTTTTCGGGCATGCTGATAGAGCTGCTCGTCGTTCCAACCCGGATGCTGCTGAGCCAACTCATCGCAAAGGCGGTTGTGCTCCCGAGCAAAAAGGGTGTGCATACTCAAAAGCAAGACGTTCTCATTCGCCCGAATGTCTCCGGCAACAAAAAACTTCAACTGCCCCGTGGGATTAGCCATAACCGGAGCATTGGGGTCCACCGTTCCATCAACTTCCCCTGAGAGGGTGTTCCACGGCAGCAAATTCCCAGCAGACATCCGCAATTTCCCGCCCTGAAAGGAGCGCAAATAGGCCGCCCGAACAGAGTCAGAACCATAAACAGCAGAACAGTCTATAAAACTGGTAATGGCATTGGCGTGCTCTCTCGGATTTCCCGGCCCCGTACCGGACCCCGGATAAGGCACCGAACGAGGCATATGCATCACTTGTGTGCCGGTGAAAAACGGATCAAACCAAGGATCTCCGGCAGGAATGGGAATCTCTATAATCTCAGACTCTCCGTCTAAGGCCAAAGTGATGTTGTGATCGATAAACTGGCCAAACACCCAGCAATAGTCGCTTTGCTCCAAAATGTCCCAAATAGGCCCATCTTGTGCAAACAACTCGTTGCTGATTACCCGAGCATCGGGCCGGTTCTGGCCTCCCGGCGCAGAAACACCATCGGCATAATCGTGCGGAAAAATGCGCAGCATTTTCACCCCGGCAGAACCCCACTCGGGATGATACGGGTTGTTATACGTCCCGTCATACGTGCGATACTCCTGACCAAAAAGCGAAAAGCCAAAAGACAGCACCAGAGCAAAAAGTAGAAATCTTCTCATGATTTTTTGGTTTAACTGTTCATGGTTCACAAATACATGTAGCCAAGCATCTCACGCTCTGCGTAAAGCCCGCTCAGGTTCTCATAAGTGCTGTGCAAGTGGGTAACGGCTTTGGGGGATGCGACAAAGGTACATCTTTTTTTCTCTAAGAAGCAAAATCCTTTTTCAAAAAGTTTAATCCAAAAACTCCGGCTCGTTAAAAAAAATCACCAACACATTAAATTTTGTTAAATATCTTTCCCGCCTTTCGGCAAATTTTAACACCAACACATCCTGCAGCCTAAAGAAGCATTTGGCGAAAGCCCCAAAATACTTGCACATCGGCCGGCCTACCTCCCTTTTAGCAGCCCACTCATATTGTTAAAAAAATAATATGTAGCGTTTGCAAAGCTCCAATATTATAGGCTACTTTGCCTTTGTAAAAAAACACAAAAACCCTATTCCGCAGGACAAAACACACGCAATATGAAAAATCCGGCAGCTTTCATCTTCCAACAAATAAGCCTGTTTTTACTTCTTCTTCTAAGTCTGCATGCGAACCTCTTTGCTCAACATCAAGGCAAAACTGTTATTGGCCTCACCGCCGGCAGCTCCTGTCAAACTTCCGACCTGCGCAACGACAAAGGAGGATTCGGACTGAGCCTGACGCTGGGCAAAGAATTTCCCACTACGGCTGCCAGCCCTCTGGCTTTTGAATTGCGCGCACGCCTGCTCTATGCCCGTCAATACGGCCTCAATCCCTACCCCTCTTACGACATCAGCCAAAACAACGCCCTCAATGGCCAAAGAGGCCCCAACTACCTCCAGTATCCAAGCTCCTACGGCATATCCCGGGGCTTCGCCTACCTCAACCACCGCACTACAGTGGGCGAACTGGGCGCTGAAGGCGTGCTCACCTTCAACCGCCTGCGACAAAAAGGCTTGTTGCTCTCCCTCTATGGCGGCCTGGGTATAGACTGGTACCTCACCAAAACCGACCAGCTCAACGATTTTTCTCAACAAGCCTACTACGCCGAATACGCCGACATAGACCCCAATGCCTCTCAAAGCAGTATCCGCAAAACGCTACGCAACAAATTAGACGGACAATACGAAACCCTGGCCGACGGCTTCTCCCCGGGCGGAGAAATCAACCTAATGCCCTCCCTCGGCATAGAGGCAGGCTGGCAAATCACCCCCGGCTTTGCTCTGATTGCAGGACATAGAACGACCTTTACCCGAGACAACATCATCGACGGACAACAATGGGCCGACGAACGCAATGACCTCTATCACTACAACTATTTCGGGCTGAAATTCAGCTTTGACCAACGCAAAAAACAAAGCCCCAAACCCCGCATCACTTTCATCCACCCGGCTACCAATCCGGCCACTACAGCCTATCCGGAATACAGCTTGGAAGCTAAAATCAAACATGTCCGTTCCGCTGCCGACATTCGCCTCCTCCTAAACGGACACGAGCAACCTTTTCAATTCTACAACGAAACCCTCCTAAGCAACCTTCACCTCCGTCCCGGCCGCAATGAGGTTAGCATCACTGCAACCAATGAGGTCGGCAGTGACCACAAAGTAGCCATCATCGTCTTGGAAGGCACCGTCATCCAAACGCCCCCACCTCCTCCCCCCCCGCCATCTCAGATGGAAAAACCTCGCGTGGAAATCACCATACCGGCCAAGAGCTATGTAGAAACCTTTGACGCCCAAGCCAATATACGGGCAGAAATTCTGCATGTTCCTTACCGAAAAGATGTACACCTCTACGTGAATGGCTATGAAGTAAGCCAGTTCCAATACGACGGCCGCTATCTCAACGCCCTTGTCAATTTACATCCGAGAGCTAACAGCATTCGAATCAAAGCTTTTAATCCCGCAGGCAGCGATGAGGACAAGGTGACCATCGTGCTCAAAGAACGCATCCAGACTCCTCCACCGCCGGCGGGCAACCCGCCTCAGGTCAACATCACCAAACCTGCCAATAACAGCAGCACTCAGCAAGCCGACATCAGCTTCGCCGCCAACACACGCTTCGTCAACAACCGCAGCGACATCAGGCTCTTCCTCAACGGCAAAAGCCTCAGCAGCTTCTCCTTCGACGGAAAGCAAATCCGAGCGCAAATCCGCCTCAGCAAAGGCAGCAATACCATCCTCGTCAAGGTCGTCAATCCCTTTGGCGAAAGCCAGGACAAAGTACGCATCACCTACAGCACGCCACCGCCGGCAACACCTAAACCCATTATCACTTTTATCAAACCGGCCAAAAAGGGAGAAAGAACCCGCAAGACGCCCTATGCCTTACAAGTGAAGATTGAACACGTGAGGGGACAAAAAGACATCAGTTTAAAGGTCAACAACAAGGAGATAAAAGGCTTTACGTATGACTCCAGAAGCAAGATGCTGCGCGCCAACATCACGTTAAAAGCCGGAAACAACCCCATTGAAGTAAGTGCTGTAAACGAGGCCGGACGCAGTCGGGCAAACAGCGGGGTGTATTACGAAAAGGCGCGACCTACAGGCGGAGTAAAACCCACCGTAGAAATCGTTTCCATCACCCAGCCCGTGGGCAACCCCTCGCATCCCAACATAGCACCTTCGGGCATGACAGCCCAAACGAAGAACGTGAGCAAAAAGAGTGAAATCAGCCTTACGCTCAACGGCCAGGCCATAGATTTTGACTTTCAGCCCGAAACCGGCTTGGTAACGGCTTCTTTCACGCTTGAGCGCGGCACTTCCGTCCTCAAAATCAAAGTCAGCACGCGGCAGGGCCAGGCCGAAGACGAAGAGACCATCAGTTGGTGATGTTTGTCTGAGGGTTTGGGAGGAGTAAGTACCCGATTTGGCAGCTTACTCCTCCTCTTCATAAGCTTTGATGATTTGTTTTACCAGCCTATGCCGCACCACATCGGCCTCGGTGAGGCGCACGGTGGCTATGCCTTGAAGTTTCCCCAACAAGTTGATGGCCTGCACCAAGCCCGAACGCTGGCGGCGCGGCAAATCGACTTGGGAGAGGTCTCCGGTTACCACGCATTTGGCTGAAGGTCCCAATCTGGTCAGAAACATCTTGATTTGCATGCTGGTGGCATTTTGCGCTTCATCCAAAATCACAAAGGCCTGATCCAGGGTGCGACCGCGCATAAAAGCCAGGGGAGCGACTTCAATGGTGCGGTTTTGCATAAAATAGTTGAGCTTATCTGCCGGCAGCAAGTCATCCAGGGCATCGTACAACGGCCGCAAGTAGGGGTCCACTTTTTCCTTGAGGTCTCCCGGGAGGAAGCCCAGGTTTTCTCCGGCTTCTACAGCCGGCCGGGTGAGGATAATTTTGCGCACCAACTTGTTCTTCAAGGCCCGCACAGCCATGACGACAGCCATATACGTCTTGCCCGTTCCTGCCGGACCAATGCCAAAAACAATATCGTTTTCTTCTATGGCCTTGACCAACTTCCGCTGATTAGGGGTTTTAGCTGCAATGCGGCGACTGTTTCTTCCATAGAGCAGCGTATCCCCTTTGAATAAGGCTGCATTTTCACTTCCAAGCAGTTGGTGCAGCGTTTGAATGCTCAACTCGTCTTGCTCGCGCACTACGCGCACCATAGCTTCGAATTTGGCTTTGGCTCGCTGCGTGTATTTTTTTTCTCCCAGAAGGCGGAGGCTACTACCCCGTGCCGTAATGGAAACATCCGGAAAAGCCTTGCGTAGAAGATCCAGTTTAGCGTCATTTTCTCCATACAACTCGCGATAATCCACCCCTTCGACGGTCAAAATGATTTCACTGATGTTTGCGATGGTTCAATTTTTTTAGGTGATCAAACGAAGTTTAAAACGCTCCGAGGAGCAATCCGTGAGACTTTTCTCATCTTTGCACTGTCTCAAGACAAAAATACGCCTTTTTCTCAAAACAGATGTAAAGCACACAGGTTTGAGTTGGGGCCAAATTTTGAGACAAGCGCGTTGAGGCAGTCGGCAGCGCCCGAGCTTCTCCGCACCAGTACAAACCAAGGCAAGGCAAAACTGCCATTGAACGTCGTCATGTCCGTCATTACGCTAACAACTGACCTGGGGAAATCCGACCACTACCTGGCCCTGCTCAAAGGGCGCCTGGTAGCTGCTGCTCCCAAATTTCAACTCATCGACATTACCCATGCACATCAACATTTCACCCTGACAACAGCTGCTTACACCCTGGCTCAGGCCTGGCAAGCTTTCCCTGAGGGCAGTCTGCATTTGTGCAGCGTCGGCACTTTCCACAACTCACCTTCTTTTCTTTTTGCCGAATATCGGGGACATTATTTCGCTTTACCGGATAACGGCTTGTTGTCGCTCATTCTGGCCTTCAGCCCCTTGCGCAGCAAACAAACCGATTTCGGCCTTCCAAAGCTCGAAATGCCAAAAAAGATTTACCGAATCGAAACCCGAGACGACAGCAGTTTCCCTCAAATCGAAGTTTTCGAGCAAGTGGCCTCGCATTTGGCGAAAGCCAAACCCGTAGAGCAAATAGGTGTTCCGGCTCGCCAAATCAAAGAACTCATTCCCTTAACTCCTGTTATCAGCGATCAATTTGTGCGGGCAAGTATCCTCTATATCGACCACTTCGGCAATGCCATACTCAACATCAACAAAAAGCTCTTTGAACGGGTAAGTCGAGGGCGGCCTTTTGCCCTTTTCTTTAAAAACAACGACCCCTTGACAAAAATCCACCGGCATTACGGAGAAGTTGAACCCGGCGAGCCCCTTTGCCTATTCAACTCTGCCGGCCTGCTTGAAATCGCCGTCAACATGGGTCATGCAGCAGAGCTGTTCAACTTACACCTGAACGACAGCATACAAATCGACTTTCTCTCATGAGCCAAACAAAACAGCTTCGACGCATAGTTCGCCTTTCTTTTTTTCCTGAAAAAGCAGATGCCTTTCGGCAAATTTTTCGCGAAAGCGCACCGCTAATCAGAAATTTCCCGGGCTGCCTGAGTTTAGAACTTTGGCAAGAAGCCGAAGCAGCTCACGTCTTTTTCACTTACAGCATTTGGGAAAGCGCCGAAGCCCTGGAAAACTATCGTCGATCAGAGCTTTTCCAAAAAACATGGGCTAAAGCAAAGCAATTGTTCAACGACAAACCTATGGCCTGGAGCGCCTACAAAACAAGCTGACTATAAAAAATGCATCGCTTTGAATTACACGGCTCGTCTGTCGTCATCCATCATGATTTAGCCCCCTTTCGGCAAATGCTGGAAGAGCTTTACTGCACATTATGGCCACAAAGCTCCCTCCCCCGACCTTCACGGCTGGCCATACTGAGCGATGAAAATACGAAAAAGCACTGTCTGCCCAAACTACTAAAAGTCCTGCCAGAACAAGACATCATTTTATTTGACATGCCGGCAGGAGAAAAAGCCAAAAACCTCGAGAACTGCAAGTTGTTGTGGAGGCAAATGTTAGATGCTCAACTCGACCGACATGCCTTACTCATCGTTTTAGGCGGGGGCGTTCCAGGTGATTTGGGAGGTTTTTGTGCAGCCACCTACATGCGTGGCATCCCCTTTGTCTTTCTCCCCACGAGTTTGCTTGCTCAAACCGATGCTTCCATAGGCGGAAAACTGGGCATAGATTTTGAACAGACCAAAAACATCATAGGCCTGTTCCGACAACCGGACTTGGTTTTCATCTGGCCGGGCTTTTTACAAACTCTTCCCCACCGACAAAAGATGAGCGGCTGGGCAGAAGTGGTCAAACACGCCCTCATTGGCCGGCCCGATTTGTGGAAACAAATACGAGCGACCCAACCGGCCGATCTAAGTCGGGCAAGGGAATGGCTTATTCCTTCCATTGAAGTCAAGTGCCAAATTGTAGAAAAAGACCCCCATGAAGGAGGCCTCCGCAAGATGCTAAATTTTGGACACACCATTGGACACGCCCTGGAGAGCCTCCGTCTGGGCACTTCAGAGGAGCTTTTGCATGGCGAAGCCATAGCCATAGGAATGGCCTGTGAGGCAGAGCTTTCTCATCAGCTCGGCTTACTTCCCAAAAAACAATGGGAGGACATCCGAGACTATCTGAGCCAACACTACGCTCTACAGGGAATTCAAAAAACAGAGCGGGAGCGCTTCGTCCGTTATCTGTTGCGAGACAAAAAGAACCGATCGGGAAAGGTCCGTCTGGCCCTCATCGGGCCTATTGGCCAAGGGCAGTTCGACCTCGAATTACCTGTGGAGCAATTGGTTGAGGCTGCTGCTCTACCATAAGTTCCCCCAAACAAACAGACCCAAACTGAAATGGTTTGGGATATTTACGACTCGCAAACGGGCGAAAGATGGGGAGGGGAATTGGGGAGGCTGATGCCTCCCAAACCACTTCGCTATGAGTATAGTTTAGGCGGCAAAGCTCATGCCTAAAATTTCGCGAGGAAAGGGCCCAAGCATACGCAACAAGGCAAGTTCTTTAAAGGAAAGGAAGGCTTCTCTTTTTCCTAAAATTGGAATATCTTTACTCCCATGGAAAAAGGAGCACTTTATCTGGGCCGCATCTCCGGCATTCGCATCTACCTGCATTGGACCTTTGCCATCCTCCTCATCTGGATTTTTCTGGTTTACTACGGACAATCCGGTGGAGATGTTCAACAGGGTTTGTTGGGCGGAGCTTTTATTCTTGCACTCTTTGCCTGTGTAACTCTACACGAATTGGGGCACGCCCTGATGGGAAAACGTTTTAAAGTAGAAACCGAAAAAATCACCTTGTACCCTATTGGCGGCGTAGCCAGCATGAACAAAATGCCGGAAAAACCGGTTCAGGAGCTACTGGTCGCGCTGGCAGGACCTTTCGTCAACCTCCTTATCGGTGCTTTGTTGTGGGGCTATCTGACACAGATTAAAGGCATTGCTTTAGAAAATTTGACTACCGAACTAAGCCGGCTTACGCCAAACAACTTCCTGCTACAGCTGATGCTGGCCAACTTCATCCTCGCCCTTTTCAACCTCATCCCGGCCTTCCCCATGGATGGCGGGCGGGTTTTCCGCGCTTTGCTTTCCATGGGCACTGATCGGGTAACCGCCACGCGCTGGGCGGCTTCACTGGGGCAAATTCTGGCTATAGGCTTTGTCTTTCTCGGCTTCTTCTACAATTTCTGGCTGGTCTTTATCGGCATCTTTATCTATTTGGGAGCCTCTGCCGAAGCCTACCAGGAAAGCACCAACCACGTTTTGGAAGGTTATAAAGTACGCGATGTCCTCATGACGCATTACCAGGTTTTGTATCCCTCCCAGCCTCTGCAAGCTGCCATTGATCTACTGTTGAAAGGCCAGGACAAAGAGTTCATCGTTTTGGACCTAAACGGCGAGCAAGTGATCGGCATTCTCACTCGCAATGACATCATCCGGCATTTGGCGGAAGCCGGCCCACAACAGCCCATCTCCGAGGCCATGCGCCGCAGTTTCGTCACCCTGGCTCCGGATCAACCTTTGGAGGATGCCATGAAAGCTCTGCTGTCCAATCAGTCTCCCATAGCTCCTGTCTATGAAAACGGACAGCTCATCGGCGTCTTGGATGTGGAGAACATTCAGGAATTTCTGTTGGTGAGCAATGCTATGCCTCCAGCACGCTCTTGACCAGAGCAGCCAGCTTCGGCTCTGCCGCCCGGGCCACCGCCAAGACTTCCTCTACGCTGACCGGCCTGATGCGCGAGAGGGGGTAACAGGCATTGGCCACCACGGAGAAGGCCAAGACTTTCATCCCCATGTGTCGGGCGGCGATTACTTCGGGCACAGTGGACATACCGACCAATTGCCCACCCAGGCGATGCACCATCTCGTACTCTGCCGGAGTTTCCAAATTGGGCCCTGGAAGAGCCACATACACGCCTTTGTGAAGCTTCATTCCCAGCCAGCGAGCTTTTTCCTCTGCCAGCTTTTGCAAGTCGGCATCATAGGCGTCCGACATATCCGGGAAGCGCGGACCAAGCCGCTCATCATTGGGGCCACGCAGAGGATTGTCGGGCATGAGGTTGATGTGGTCGGTAATGAGCACCAAATCCCCCGGATTAAAGTCTTCGTGAACCCCACCGGCAGCATTGGAAAGCACCACCGTTTGGGCACCCAGCAAATGCATCAGCCGCAGAGGGAAAACCACTTCCTGCATGCTGTGGCCCTCGTAATAGTGTAATCGACCGGCCGTGGTTACGATTTTTCGCCCTTGAAGCGTTCCCAACACCAATTCGCTTTTGTGGCTGGGGGCCGTAGCTCTGGGGAAGTGCGGAATTTTGCCGAAAGGCAAGATCTTTTCCACTTCAATTTCTGCAGCCAATCCACTCAGGCCCGTTCCCAGGATAAGAGCCGTTTCGGGCTGCCAGTCGGTTTCTCGCCTGATAAAATCCCGGGCTTCCAACAGTTGGTCGTAGGTCATTTATTTTCTCTTTGGTTTGTATTTTGAAGCCTGTAAAAAAGCATCGGCATCCTGTTTGTCCAGCAAGGTACGAAGCTCCATGTTTGGATGCTGTTCCATATAGCTTTTCACAATCTGTAAGCCAATCCAATTGGCAATGCGCCCGGGCGCTTCGGGAGGCATACCCGGTACATTCGGGCTGTAATCTACCAATTTTCGGATATCCGACCAATTGGAGGAGTAAAGCAAATCTTCCGTAACCAGATGCGTCCAGATGTTGAGCTCATTGTCCCTCGCCCAATCGAGTTGCTTTTGAGTGTACTCCATGATGATGCTGTCGGGGCTGTAGGGCAAAAGGTGCTGCAAGATGTATATTTTTTTCCCGTTGCGAATCATCAAATCGATGAGTCGATTGTCTTTTGCCTGGGGCACCAAATCCTCAATCAAAGGTTTGAGGGTTTTGGACACCAGGTACTCCGGCGTATTGGTGCGAATGAGATAGTTGGAGAAATTGGGGTTGCCCGGATTGTATTTTTGGTAAGGATAATCCTTTCCCAGAAAAAAATCAAGCCCTACAGCCAGGTCGTTTTCGCCATAGATGAAATTGGCAATGGAATACTCGGAAATCAAAGAAGTTACGGTAGGAACGGACTGCTCTGGGAAGTAATACGAAAAGAAGCGGAAGGCCTGTTCAAAATCGCGCTCATAGCGCTGCATATCCGGAAAGACCACTTGCACCGTGTCGTAGAGCTTGCGCAAAGCAGGATGAGAGACAAAACCCTTAATAAAAGGCAACGGCCCTTCAGGAGCATAACGGGGGTCGTTGGCACTCAAAATTTGCTCAAAGAAAAGCGGGGCAAAGCGGGGATAGCGCTGGTACAAAGCAGCTATGCCGGTATCCAAAACGTTGGTATCTAAGGCAAACAAATCCTGCTCAAAACGCCGGATTTCCACCTGCATGGGGATGCCCGACACATCGGGAATATGTTTACCTTTGTCGGACGAGCAAGATGCAAAGAAAAAAAGGGAAGGGGCGAATAGAGAAAAAAAAAGTTTTGCCGACATAGCTGTTTGCTTTGAATTGTGCTCTCAGTAATCTATGGAAAGCATAGAACAAACGCACAAAGGAAACAAAAATGATGATAGCAAAAGAAAAAACACGTTTTTTTTCAACACAAAACTTTTAAGAGTATGAAGAAGATCTCACTTTTCCTGTTCACCTTACTGCTGCTGCCTTTAGCCGCCAAAGCACAAACTGATTTCCGCTTTGGCTTTCAGGTTAGCCCCTCCTTCAGTTGGATAGACAGTGATGACAAGCACATCAGCGCCAACGGCAGTAATCTGGGACTCAAGTTGGGTGCTCGAGGCGAATTCTTTTTTGCAGAGCGCTATGCTCTGGTTACCGGCGTCGGCTTTTTCTTCAACGCCGGCGGCACCATGCTGTACGAGTACGGAGGAGATTTTTGGCCCAACTCCGAACTCAGCTCCGAAGCTCTGCACAGCCTCCCCCCCGAAGTGGATTTGAAATACTCCATTCGCTATGTAGAAGTGCCTCTTTCGCTCAAACTCCTCACACCTGAAATAGGACGCGATTTGAAAGTTTTTGTAGAAATCCCCGCCTTTTTCATTGGCTTTCGCTCCCAAGCTCGGGGTGACATCAGCAAAGCAGGTCCACTTGATAGCAATGACGAAAACATCCAAAAAGACGTCTTGCCCCTTTCTCTATCCTGGGGAGCCGGTGCCGGAGGGGAGTACATTCTGCGTGGCAATGGCCGAGGAGATACCAACATTCTCTTTGGGGTCTTTTACCAACAAGGCTTCATGGATGTTACCACCAACAAAGCCATGAAATACTTGGACAACCCCCTTGAACTCACAGAAGAAAAATCCAAAGCCATCATCCGGGCCATTACGCTTCACTTGGGTGTGATGTTTTAAACAAAAACGCATCGGCCAACCTTTGCCGACAGATTTTCTCTTCTCAGTTTTTTTCAGGCGGCGAAAGTCGCCTGAAAAAAACTTTTGCCACGAGCTGATTTCGCATGGAAGATAAAGAAGCCTATTTACAACAATTTATAGAACAAGGGCTGGCCGAAGATCTGGGCTCCGGCGATTTTACTTCACAAGCTTGCATCCCTGCAGACGCCCGCGGCCATGCCCGATTGTTGGTCAAAGATGAAGGCGTCATTGCCGGTGTAGAGGTGGCCCAATACCTTTTTCGCCGGCTGGACCCCCACGCAAAGCTGGACATCCACAAGCCCGATGGCTCTGCCGTCTCCGAAGGAGATGTGGTCTTTGATCTGTATGGCAACACCCGTGCTTTGCTGGCAGGAGAACGCCTCTGCCTCAACACCATGCAACGCATGAGTGGTATCGCCACCCTCAGCAATCACTTCCTCTTTGAAGTAGAAGGCACCCAAACCACTGTGCTGGACACCCGAAAAACCACTCCGCTGCTGCGCTTTCTCGAAAAATGGGCCGTAAAAATCGGAGGCTGTGAAAACTACCGCTTCGGCCTCTACGACAGGTTCATGATCAAAGACAACCACATCGATGCCGCAGGCGGTCTGTCCGAAGCTTTGCAAAAGGTTCTACATTTCAGAAAACAACAACAACTCGAGCACCTCCCCATCACCCTCGAAGTGCGCAACCTGGAAGAACTGTTCGATGCCCTGCAGATCGGCGGCTTCGATCGCATCCTCTTCGACAACTTTGAACTTCCCCTCCTGGCTGAAGCCGTAGCTATCGTCAACGGCCAATACGAAACGGAAGCATCCGGTGGCATCACCGTCTTCAATGCCCGAGCTTATGCCCAAACAGGTGTAGATTTCATCTCCTCAGGAGCCCTGACGCATTCCGCTACACCCCTCGACCTCAGCCTTAAAATCTATAATGGATAAGGCCGACAAATGCGTGGTTGCGGTGATAGACGCATGGCCACGCCACATCAGTTTTTTTCTGACAACCAGCGGGTCAGGGCCTCTTTCACGGCTTTCTTTTGCTCTTCACTCATATAGCGGATACGGGCTTTGCGGTGGTCTGCTCCCTTGACATAAATCCACAAAGCATCCACCTGATCCGAAGGCGGCACACCGGCAGAAGTCCAGGTATCAATTTCGCCGTAGATATAAATGAAGCGATTTCCGTTTTCTCTCACCCACTTAAAAGCATCTTTTGCCAAAGAGAAATCCCTTTTGACATCCAGTTTGTAGGGGACAAAAGCTGCATGTGGATTGGGCGATAGCGGCAAGGCTTTCAACAGCCCTTTAAAGTTTTTCGTTTCGTAACCGTAGTAGCCCATTTCCGTTGCAGCCTGATAGTAGTGCGGGCCAAAGAGCTCCAGGTGCTCATCATCCCAGAACGACAAATCGGCCACCTCCATCAGATGAGCCGTCAACTCATCAATGGGTTGTTTTTTCAAGCCTTCCGGGACAGCCTCACAGCCAAAGCCCATTTGCCAAAGCGAAAAGGGATACTCCAAAACGGCATATTCAAAGGCCTGTTCCAAGCTCAGGTAAGTAAACTTATTGCCGCCTCCTTTGGCATACCACTTCAAGCGCGGCAAAACCTGATCGCGATTTTTAAGCATGTACTTTTGATAGGCCAGGATTTTACGACGGCATTCTTCCGAGCCCATGGTATCCAAAAAGGCATAGATGCGCGGATCTTCATAAGCCTGAGTCAATGGTGCCACATAGGGCACGGAAACGGCCACATCATCGGGGTAAAAATAGCGGTAGTAAATGGTGGTTTCTCCTCCTTTGCTGATGCCCGTACTTAGCCAGTGGCCACGATAGAGTTTGCCCAGCAAGCTACGGACGTGATGCAAATCAGCTGTTTCCTGCTCCAGGTTTAGATATTGCCAATACTCCTGTGTTTCAGGCTGAGCGTGATGTGGCAAAGAGACTCCAAAATAACGATGCTCCACGTCCAATTGATTAGCTCCCAGCATCTCCGTCAGTTCATACAGTCGATTAGAAGGCCTCATATAACCTTCGGTACAGATGACCATGGGTTTATCAAAACCAACATGGGTCAGAAAAACCCTTTGATAAAAGTAGCCCTTGCTTTCATCTTTGTGATCAATGGGCTGTTTAACGCGCAATTCGTACACCGTACCGTAGTCTCCCTGCCTATCCGCCTTGACAAAAACCACATCCGGCAACTCATATAAACCACGCACCAACTCATCACTCAACAGTTCATCAACTTGTTGTGCCGTTAGAAAAGCAAAAGGAGCGCAAAAACTCAACAGAAAAAAGAAGAAAAGCTTTTTCATAGGTACATCATTTAATAGCTGCCCTGCGCAGCCTGTCGTTAATAGCACGGCCCAAGCCCCTTTCAGGCAAGAGCTCTGCCCAAATAATATCCAAATTCATAGCATCCAAATCGTGCATGGCGGCAAAGAGATTCTTGGCAGCTTCCGTCAAATCTCCTTCGGGAGAAAGCACGCGTTGCCTGTTTGGAGGGACATCGGGTAACATTTGCCGAAAGGCCAAAACACCTGCGGTCAAATCGGCATTTCCCTTTGCCAGTTCTTGCAAAACTCCCAAGGCCAAAGGCGTGCGTGGTGCATAATGGCTTTTCAACATACCGGGAGAGGCCGGCTCGGAAGAAGAATGTGCTTGCACTTCTACCGTTCCTATGAGTGATTCTATTCGCTCTATGCTCAAACCGCCTTTTCGATAAACCACGGGTTTCCCATGTTCAAAACCCAGTATGGTGGATTCCAGGCCGATGGAGCAAAGGCCTCCGTCTAAAATTCCTGCGATGCGGTTCCCCAGCTGTTTTTGCACGTGCTCCGGTTTTGTAGGGCTGATGTAGCCAAAGGGGTTGGCTGAAGGAGCTGCCAAGGGAAAATCCAACATTTCCAACAACTGTAAAGTCAAAGGATGACGAGGCACCCGCAAAGCTACCCTGGGCAGGCCCGAAGTAACCAAGTCAGGAATTTCTTTTGATTTTTTCAGCAAGAGCGTCAAAGGGCCAGGCCAACAGGCTTTCGCCAAATAGGCGGCTCTTTTCAGATTATCCGGTTCTTCCTCTGTTATCCAATTCAAGGCCTGCTCCCAACTAGCTACATGCACGATTAAAGGATCGAAAGCGGGACGATTTTTCACCTGAAAAATCCTCAACACGGCATCCTCATCCAAAGCATTTGCCGCAAGGCCGTAAACGGTTTCGGTAGGAATGGCCACCAGTTGCCCGTTTTGTAAAGCTTCAAGTGCAAAAGAAAGATCTCTGCCAAGATACGCCATGTGCTGATGTATTCTCCTTGTCTATCTTTAAAATAAACTTTCTCCTCTGAGTGCTTCTATATCTGCAACCGATTTAGGGATGTGAACATCCCCCAACACTTTACAGCCCGAATCCGTAATCAAAATGTTGTCTTCGATGCGGATACCCCCAAAATCCAGATATTGATTTACCGCTTCATAGCAAATAAAATTCTCGTGTTTTTTCTCTGCCGCCCACTTTTCCATCAAACTTGGGATGAAGTAAAGCCCCGGCTCTACGGTCACCACAAAACCCTTTTGCAGGGGGCGGGCCAGACGCAAATACGCCAATCCGAATTGTTCGCTACGCCGAAAGTTTTCGTCATAGCCCACCTTATCCTCTCCCAGGTTTTCCATATCGTGCACATCCAAGCCCATCATGTGCCCCAGGCCATGTGGAAAAAACAGAGCATGCGCACCGACGGACACGGCCTCTTCCACATCGCCTTTCATCAGCCCCAGAGCTTTCAGGCCTTCTGTCAAAGCAGTAGCGGCCAGCAGGTGAACATCGCGAAAAGGGCGACCCGGCTTACAGGCTGCTATAGCTTTTTCCTGCGCTTGTAAGACGATCTCATAAAGTTCTCGTTGCTGAGTCGTGAAGGTTTTGGATACCGGGAAGGTGCGGGTGATGTCGGCCGCATATCCGGTTTCGGTTTCCGCGCCCATATCGTTGAGCAGAAGGCGGCCTTCCCGCAGCAGTTCGCCACGACGGTGTTTGTGCAAAATTTGGCCTTCGGCCGTCAAGATGGGTGCATAGGCGAAGGAACAGCCCTTCAGTGCTGCCCGAAAGCGCGCTTCCTCCACGAGTTCGTAGTCCTTTCTTCCGGCCAGCTGCTGCGTCATGATGCTTAGGTGCAAGCTTGCCGTAACCTTCAGAGCCTTTTCTATTTCGGCAACTTCCCGAGCATCCTTGCGGGAGCGCTGAGCGACTACCGCAAGGATTAAACTTTGAGAGCTGTTTGCTTTCAGGTTTTCTACAGGAATGCCTAGCCAGTCGCTCAACCGGGCTTCCTGCTCACAGCGATAAGGCGGCAGGAAATGCAGGCGATTTCCGGCTTTCGCCAAACGATTGGCCATAGCGGATAGGGAAAGCACGCCATCGATGGCACTGCAGCGGGCCAGCTCTTCCAGTCCGGCTTGCGGGCCCATCCAGATGACATCTTCCAAGCTGTGTTCCTGACCACAGAGATAAGTCTTGCCTGCATCCACATCCAGGAGCAAAGCCAGGTTCGGGCGTTTCAGGCCTGCGTAATAGAGCAGCGTACTGTCTTGCCGGAATGGGTAGGTATTGGCTTTAAAGTTGATGGGAAGCTCTCCATTGCCATACAACAGAATCAAGCCGGAGCCCACTCGCTCCATCAGTTCAGCTCTTCGCTTTTGGTAAACGGCAGGTTCAAACATAAAACACTATTTTTCAGGATAACCAAGCCTCCCGACACGACAAATGTAGGGAAAAAACTATCTTCACGCAGCAAAAGCGCAAAAGCATGCAAACACCTTTCGTTCGACGAGAACTTCAGTTAAAAGGTGCCGAGGAGCGCTCCTTTTCTCTGGATTACACCCTTTTGGCAGATGGCCGGCCCAAGCCCGTTATCGTATTTTGCCACGGTTTCAAGGGTTTCAAAGACTGGGGGCATTGGCAGGCCGTAGCTTTGGCTTTCGCCAAACGGGGTTATGTCTTTGTCAAGTTCAACTTTTCCCACAACGGCACCAAGCCGGAAACGCCCCTGGATTTTTCCGATTTAGAAGCCTTTGGCCACAATACCTACAGCAAGGAGTTGTACGACCTGCGGGTCGTTCTCGACCATTTGTATTCGGGCCGACTCATCCGAGAGACCGAAGAGGCCAATCCGGCCCGGCTTTGTCTGAGCGGTCACAGCAGAGGCGGCGGCATTGCTCTTCTGCAGGCTGCTCGCGATCCCCGGATCAAGGCCCTAGCGACTTGGGCTTCCGTGGCTCGTCTCGACTACTCCTGGCAAGATCCCGAGCGCATTCGGCGCTGGGAAGAAGAGGGGGTTTTATACGCTTTCAACAGCCGAACCAAGCAGCAGATGCCCTTGTACTTCGATTTGTATCTCGACTTTCAAGCCCATCAAAAGGCCTACGATCTGTGCAGAGCAGCCTCTTCTCTGCGCATCCCCCATCTGATTGTACACGGCAGCAAAGACCCTGCAGTACCGGTCGAAGCAGCTCACGAACTCCAAAATTGCCATCCTGCTGCCGAACTGGCCATCATCGAAGGAGCCGACCACGTCTTCGGTGGGCGACACCCTTGGACAAAAGAGGGCCTCCCCCCACATAGTCGGAAATTGATAGAGCGACAAGTATCCTTTTTGGCGAAAGTCGGTTTATCTTTGACCCCATGAGCAATGTCTGCATCGTAGGGGCCGGCCCTGCAGGAGCCTCCGCCGCCTTAAAGCTCAGCTATCTGGGCATTCCTTGCACGCTTATAGACAAGGCCGTCTTTCCACGCGACAAGGTCTGCGGAGACGCCTTGAGCGGCAAAGTTAAATTGCTGCTCGGCCGCTTGGACCCCGCCATATTAGATCGCTTTCTGCAAATTCCGCAACAACCGGTCTGGGGCATACGCTTTGTAGCTCCTCACGGCAAACTGATTGACCTGCCCTTTAGAACGGATTACGACCCACATACCGATGAACCAGCCCCGGGTTTCGTTTCCAAACGCATGAACTTTGACCACTTTCTCATCAAAGAGGTGAAAAGACGAAGCAACATCCGTTTTTTGGAGGGAGTGGAAATCGGGCAGATGCAGCGCAGCGCAAAGGGCTATATCATCAGGGATAAGGCCGGCTCCCTTTTACTGGAAACGCCCTTGCTCATCGTCGCTAACGGAGCGCACAGCCGGTTTTCCAGAAAACAGGCCGGAATGAAAAAAGAGCTCTCTCATCACGCAGCAGCCGTGCGGACTTATTACCGCGGCATCAGTGGTTTTCATGAGCACGGATTTATCGAGTTGCATTTTATCGATGACATCCTCCCCGGTTATTTTTGGATTTTTCCTCTACCCAATGGAGAGGCCAACGTAGGTTTAGGCATGCGCAGCGATTTTGTCGCAAGTAAAAAGCTAAATCTGCGCAAGAAGATGGAAGAAATCATCCACACCAAAGCCGGCATTAAAGAGCGCTTTGCTCAAGCAAAGAGAATAAGTAACATTGAGGGCTACGGCCTGCCCCTCGGCCTTCGGGGACGCAACATTTCCGGAGCACATTACATGCTGGCAGGAGATGCAGGGCACTTGATCGACCCGCTGAGTGGAGAAGGCATAGGCAATGCCATGTACAGTGGTTTTATCGCAGCGGATCAAGCCGCCGACTGCCTTGCGGCAAATGATTTTTCCGCTGAAATGATGCGAGCTTACGACAAGCGGATAGATCGCGTTCTCGGTTCTGAATTTGGCATCAGCCGTCAATTGCAAAAATTGCTCAGCCGAAAATGGATTGCCGTGCAAATGGCCAACATCATCCACGGCAATCGCCCTTTGATCGATTTTATGACAGCCATGTACACCGACCTGTCTGTTCGCAAGAAGCTGCTCAACCCGCTTTTTTGGCTACGCATCATAGCCAAGCGATGAAAAGAGCCCCATTTTAGTCCACGACTTCAAAGCGCAAGCTGCGGACCAAGCCATTAGCAGGGAGTACCTGAATGAGGAACTTACCCGTAAAAGGAGGAGTCTTAAATTCCATATGGGCACGCCCGGGGAGCAGCTCATAGGTCTTTTGATCCACCAACTGGCTGTTTTCATCAAACATCTTAAAGGTGATGCTTTGTAGTTCCGGATTTTCCACCGATAGATAAACCCAGGTATTTTTGTGAATCTTTTCCGAGGGCAAGGCAATGACCATTTCTCCCGGAGCTTTTCCCTGCCCCACTTCAATGGGGAAAGTGTAGGAACAGCCGTTGGCATCTATGGCATTGACGAAGTACACAGCTGCCGGAAGGCGAGTGAGGTGGGCACCTTTTTTACCCATCTCCCACTGGTATTTGAACGGCGGCTTGGCACCGGGCAGATCCAGGATTTTTATAGCTCCATCTCGTTTCCCCGGAGCGCTTTCATCCGTAACGGAATAGCGTATTTTTACAGGCTCCGAATCGGGCATTTCAAAAGTTTCTTCCAGGCTACAGCCCCGGCTATCCGTTACAGAGACCTTGTAGGTGCCTGCTCCGATTTGTGCCAGCCAGGATGCCGTGGAACCGGTGCTCCACTGATAGGTATAAGGCGGATGGCCGCCCTTCACCCGGAAGGAAATGGCACCGTTTTGACTACCCGGGCAACGCGGTGGTCTAATGTTTTTCTGTTCCAAGAACAAGACCGAAGGTTCTTCAATGACGATGGGCTCCGACACATAAGGGCAGTTGTCTCCATCGTAAACCGTAACCGTGTATTCGCCTGCAGGCAAGTTCTCCAGCGTTTCGGTCGTGGCACCGGTACTCCACTCGTAGTAATAGGGCGGGGAGCCACCCAAAGCCCTGATTTTAATGGCCCCATTGGTATCGCCAAAGCACTCGGGATCCTGCTTATCGATGGCGCCCAGGTAAATGGGGCTTTGGTTGTTGATACGCACGCTGCCCAAGGTAAAAAGCACATTGGCTGGGCTCAAGTTGCCTCGAATAACCTGGATAGGCGTGGGCTCTTTAACAAAATTCAAGGTGGTAAATGCATTGTCTGGGCCTACAACCCTGAACTGCAAACGGCAGATAGCCGTGCCATCAGTAGGTCGAATCTCCGGCGTAGAAGCTCCCGCATACCAGGCAAAAGTAAGGTATCCCTTCCCTGCATCTTTGGTGCGCACAGAGGTTATGTCAAAATCAGGCAGAGAGAAGTCGCGGACTTTTTCAAATTCCAACACTTCGGGATCCCAAGAGATGGTAAACTGAAATCCTCGAATATCTTTGAAGTTTGAGACCTTTAAGTCCACCTTGATTTCCTGGCCCGTACAGGTCTGAAAATCTCCCATAGAGAAAGAGGGGTCCAGATAAGAAGGTGGCTCGTTAGGGAAGTCTTCTTCCTGCCACAGGTCTCCGGATTTCACCCCAATAAAATCCGCATGATCTACGTGTTGCTTCAGGTCTTCCAAAACGATCACCTGAGGTGGTCGAGGCACGAAGGGATAATCCGGTATGGAAAACTTGTAATCTTTTGGAAAGAATCGCCAATAGTTTTGCTCCGGGAAAGTAACCGGATCGCCCAAAATGAGCGAGCGCATGAACTTCAGGTCTGCTCGATCTACATTCATCGATTGGTCGGCATCGGCGGCAAAGAGCATGTAGGGGTCTGTGATTTTTTTCTTCTTCGCCAAGTGCCAATCCAAGGCAATCAAATCCAGTACCGTTACTCCAGCTGCAGGGCCATAACGCACAAAGGGGCGCAACTCGTAGTTTTTTCCTTTGTTCAGGTGGGTGATTTTATACATGCCGTCTTCGGTCGTACAAACAGCTGCATCGCCCAAAGGCGAATCGACAAACACACCGGAAACCGGCTTGCCTTTTGGCGATAAAATCTTTCCCGAAGCAGTAAGGCCTTCATCTTGAACTTGAATTTGAATGCCGGCGCTCCCTCCTGCATTGAGGTCTTCTATGACAAACTCGGCATAGTAATAATTTTTAAAAGTCCCGAATTTAATTTCTCTGCCTTCCTTGTCATAAATGACTACCTGAGCCTTATTAGCGCGTGCATGCAAATCAAATGGGTGAATGGCCGCCCCTTCAACCACATAGAACCACATATTTTCAGGATCCAACAGCGTATAACCCAAACCACTTATTCCCTGCTGAATGTCCAAAAAGTCTTGTCGGGTGTAGTAAAAACGCACTTTAACGGGATGTACAATTTTGCGCGTACTCTGCATGCGCCAATAGCGATTCATGGTAAACCAGACGCTGCGTTCAATGTAATCTGCACCTGACAAATCGTTGGCAGCATGGCCGTAATTCCCCAAAACACCGGAGCGCACTTCAAGGCCTTCATTCAACTGACCGATATTTTGTCCATAGGTATTAACAGAGAGCAACAAAGCATTGTGCTCTACATCCAGAAAATGAACCCAGCCATCTTCATCTATGCGAGATTGATTGGCGATCAACTCCATACCCGGCTCTTCGATAAGCTGATACCCTTCAAGCACCTTATTAGCTTCCGAAGACGGCCTTTGATCGTTAAAATACCTGCTACTGAGAAGACTTAAAGCAATAATCGGTAAAAGAGATAGACGCACCATCTGGTCGTTTGTTTGAACTCTACGGGGAATGCGCTGCTTGCTCCCGAAAGTTAAGCATAAAAATAAATTCCTGCAAGCCTCCATGCCAAAAAACAAAAAAAAAAGAACTCGGGAGAAAAAAAATCGCGCAATCCTTTGACTCCCAAACAAGTATGCATAGCAAAAAGGAGCAATACAATTCAAAAAAATCAGTGATAAACTCAACTTATCACGCTCTTTTTAGACGAAGAAACGCAAAAAAGTAGCGGAATGTTGACTTAAAAAGAGCTTTTTTAGCTCGCAAGCACTTCCCAAGAAATAATACCCTCGCCACAGGAGTTGAAGCGGCATAGACGCAGGACTACCTCTACCTATGAAAGGCCCTTGTACAAAGTCCTCTCAGCCTGAAGCCACAGAAGGTTGTGAAATTCTCGTTACTACTAAAGATTCTCCTCCACCCCTACAGCTTGCACCCTTGTTCGCAGGAGGAAAAAAAGCCCGATTAGGAAAAAAGCGATCAAGGGCAAAAGGCTGTTGCGAATACCTCCGGTCAGGTGCTCTGCCAAACCAAAAGCGAAAGTGCCGGTTACGATAGACAGTTTTTCCAAGACATCGTAAAAGCTGAAAAAGGAAGTATTGTCTTCGGTATTTTCCGGAAGTAATTTGGAAAAAGTTGAGCGCGACATAGATTGCACGCCTCCCATCACCATACCCACGCCACCTGCTATGAGATAAAAGACCTCTTTGGTTTGCACAAAGTAAGCCGCCGTGCAAATCAACATCCACAACACGAGCAAAACCATGAGAGAAAATTTGTTGCCTCGTTTGGCCGAAAGGCCGGCAAACAGATAGGCCCCTGCAATGGCAACCAATTGCAAAACCAGAATAATCAGTACCAGCTCGGAAGCCCCAAAAGAAAGTTCCTTTTCTGCAAAGGTAGCTGCCAGAATCAAAACCGTTTGCACACCGGCACTGTAGGCAAAAAAAGCAATCAAAAAACGCTTGATGTTTTTGGCCCCCTTCACGATGTGCCACACTTTCTTTAGCTCTTGCCAGCCCCGACGCAAAATATCGTCTTCTGCTTTCTCTCGCGAATCCGGTGGTAAGCGCCGAAAGGGAATCATGGAAAAGCCCAACCACCACAAGGCCACCAACACAAAAGAAAAACGAACAGCCACGCCTTTGTCGGCAAAGCCAAAAAAAGTGTACTTACTAATCATCAACAAGCTAAAAACGAGGAGAATCACACTGCCAATGTAGCCAAACGCAAAACCTCGGGCACTAACTTTGTCGTATC
>JALSKB010000036.1 GCA_026989035.1 Saprospiraceae bacterium
ATACTCTTTTGAGAAAGCGTGCCTTTTGCGGATAGATTCCGTCACGCGTAACGCGTTACGATCATCACGACGATCACGTTCGTCATGTCCCTTCCGTTTGCCGAAAGGCAGCCCGGTTTAGAGCAAATCTTCTTCCCTGTATTTGGGTTTAGCTTTTTGAGCTGAAGGGGTACGTCGCCGAGGGATTTCGTTTAAATCCAGCATTTCCTCGGGTTCTTCGATGCCACGCTTTTGGAGTTCCCGTTGCAATTCTCGCTCTTCCCACTCGGGGCTGCCGAAAAAGCTAAAAGTTTTGGCGTAGTGGAAAGCCAGGCCCATGCCCCACATAATCCATACAGGCATCCATTCGGTGAGGCTTCCCTCCTCGAAGAACAAGAAGATGCTCATGGCGATGTTGACGATCAGATAGGTTCTGAGGTGCTTGTAAAATTTCTTTTTCTTCATGACGCGCCGGTGTGCTGCGGCGACCAGCGGGTCTTGAAAATGTTTTCTTTTCCTTTTCATGGTATTATATTGAAGGGGAGTGCATGAGAAAGGAGTAGTTTGTAGCGGGTGTTTAATCCTTGTGGCCTGTGAAAAACACGCATTTTTGCTGGGTTTATTGCATGTTGTAAAAGAAGAAGGCCCAGAGGTCGGTTTGCTCGTCAATAATTTTGGAGGTCGGTTTGCCTGCACCGTGGCCTGCATTGGTTTCAATGCGGATGAGTACCGGTTTGTCACAGCTTTGAACTTCCTGTAGCCTTGCGGCAAATTTGAAAGAGTGGGCCGGAACAACCCTGTCGTCGTGGTCTCCCGTAAAGATGAGCGTTGCCGGATAGCAAGTGCCTTTTTTGAGGTTGTGGTAGGGAGAATAGGCATAGAGGTATTCGAACTCCGTTTTGGTGGAATCCGCGCAGCCGTATTCGGGTATCCAGCCCTTGCCTACAGTGAATTTGTGGTAGCGCAGCATGTCGAGCACACCCACCTGGGGTATGGCTACGGCGAAAAGCTCCGGGCGCTGCGTCATAGCAGCACCTACCAGCAGGCCCCCGTTCGACCCGCCTCCTATGCCGAGCTTTTCTTTGTTGGTGTATTTTTCGGCGATGAGGTATTCAGCTGCAGCGATGAAATCGTCAAAGACGTTTTGCTTGTTTTCCAGCATGCCGGCGCGGTGCCAGGCTTCGCCGTATTCCCCTCCGCCGCGCAGGTTGGGCATGGCAAAGACACCGCCTCGCTCCATAAAGAGAATTCTGGAAGCACTGAACCAGGGCGACAAACTAACGTTGAAGCCCCCGTATCCGTACAGGTAAGTGGGGTTTTGCCCGTTGAGTTCGATGCCCTTCTTGTGTACGATAAACATGCTGATGCGGGTGCCGTCTTTGCTCTCGTAGAAAACTTGCTTCTCTACGTAGTCTTCGGGCTTGAACTTCAGCTCTGCCTGATGGAACAACTTGCTTTGACCACTATCAATGTCGTACTCGTAAATGCTGTTGGGGCGGGTAAACGAACTGAAAGAATAGAAAAGGGAAGTCTCCTCTTCCTTACCGGAGAAACCGGCAGCAGAACCCAAACCCGGCAGTTTGATCTCTTTGCGGTTGTTGCCGTCGTAATCCAGTTGATAGACGCGGGTAGTCGCGTTTTGCAGATAGGAAGCAAAGAGCTTGCCACCTCCGGTACTCACGCTTTCGAGCAAGTGCTCGCTTTCCGGAATGATGTCCTTCCAGTTTTCCTTTTCGGGTCGGCTGATATCGACTTCGACGAGACGGTAATTGGGTGCGTCAATGTCGGTAAGCACGAGAAATTTGCTACCGATGTTGTGCACTACGCTGCTTTTGTTCTCGTATCCCCCGAACAACTTGACGAAGGGTCCGTCCTTTTCCAGGTCTTTGTAATAGGTGGCAAAGCCGTCGGTACCGGGCTGTTTGTACATGATGAAGTAGCGCTCGTCTTCCGTAACGTAGCCAAAATGGTAGATGTTGGGGTTTTCCTCGTCGCGATAGATGAGCTGGTCTTCTGCTTGAGGCGTTCCCAGCTTGTGGTAATAGATGGAATGGTACTTGTTGTCGCCTTTTAGTTCTTCTCCTTCTTTGGGCTTGGGGTAGCGGCTGTAGAAAAAACCGTTTTTCCACCAGGAGGCGGCGGAAAATTTCACCCATTTCAGGCGGTCGGGCAACTCTCTTTTGGTAGCGATTTCCATGACCCGGATTTCCTGCCAGTCAGAGCCGGCTTCCTGGCGGGAGATGGCGACGTATTTGTTGTCTTTGGAAAAACCTGCCAAGTTGATGGAAACCGTGCCATCAGCTGACAAGGCGTTGGGGTCAATAAAAACCTCAGCTTCGGCCTCCTCGCCTTTTTGTACGTAAATGACAGCCTGGTTTTGCAGGCCGTCGTTTTTGGCATAGAAAAAATAGGTTCCGGCTCGCGAAGGAGAGAAAATTTTGGGGTAGTTGAACAATTCTTCATAGCGGGCACGCATTTCGTCCCGAAACGGTATTTTGTCCAGGTAGGCGAAAGTGGTTTCGTTTTGTTTTTTTACCCAGGCTTCCACTTCTGGTGCCTGATCATCTTCCAGCCAGCGATAGGGATCGGCTACGCGAGTACCGAAATAATCATCTACGACCGTGTTGTCTTTGCGGGTTTGGGGATAAGTGATTTTCATGCTTTTTTCTGCAGGAGTTTGACAGGCATAAAATGCAAAAAGAAGAAGAAAGACAGGGGGGAAGAGGAGTTGGCGAATCATGATAATCTGAGTTTTTGTGGAAGCGGCGACCACGGAAGAGGTCGCCGCTTTCGTCTTTTTGCCATCGGCACTTTGCTTAGGCCAAGGCTGCTTCGATTTTTTCTACCAAGGCAGCTTTGGAGATAGTGCCTACGTGTCGGTCGAAGACTTCTCCGTCTTTGAGGACAAGCAAAGTGGGAATGCTGCGAATGGCGTATTTCATGGAGGTTTCGGGGTGGTGATCCACATTGAGCTTGCCAACGAGGATTTTGTCCTTGTATTCTTCGGCAATTTCTTCAATGATAGGGGCAATCATCAGGCAGGGACCACACCACTGTGCCCAAAAATCGACGAGGACGACGCCGCCTTTGTCAATCGCTTCTTCGGTGAAGTTTGCATCGGTAAATTCAAAAGCCATTTGGAGGAAAGTTAGCTGGTTAAACAATGTAGAAGGTCTTGTATAAAGAAGCCTCATCGCGATAGATGAAGCAAAATGTTCTTGCTGTAAACAACGCGACTTTGGCGTTTGTTGTGGCTTGTTTTTCGGTTCTCAGACATCAGCCACAAACAGTTCACTCATGGCTTCCTTGATTTTTTGGCCACTGTCAATGGTTTCCAGCGGGTCGCGGCGCAAGCGGTGTCGCAAGGCTAAGGAGGCGACGGATTGAATGTCTTTGGCATGAACTTCTTTTCTGCCTTCCAGGGCTGCGTGTGCTTTGGCTGCGCGAGAGATGGTAATTTCTCCGCGATGCCCGTCGATTTTCAGGCGCAGGCAAAGCTCTACAGCTCGTGCCAGGAGTTGTTCGGGTAAGACGACTTCAGGTAAAATTTCTCTGGCGTGGAGCAGGCGTTGTCGCAGAGCTTGCTGCTCGGGTTCCCATTGTCGGAGAAAGGCTTCCGGATTTTGCCGAAAGGCCTCGGCTCTCTTCACCACTTCTACGCGTAAGGCTACTTCCGTAACGGTTTGCACCTGGGTGTACAGGCCGAATCGATCCAGCAGCTGGGGCCGCAAATCGCCTTCTTCGGGATTGCCCGAACCCACCAGCACGAAACGGGCGGGGTGGCGCACACTCAGTCCCTCGCGCTCTACGATGTTAACCCCGCTGACCGCCACGTCGAGCAGCAAATCCACCAGGTGATCTTCGAGTAGGTTGACCTCGTCGATGTACAGAAACCCCCCGTGAGCGCGGGCCAACAGGCCGGGTTCAAAGGATTTCTTACCTTTGGACAAGATAGCCTCAATGTCTAAGGTGCCCACTACGCGGTCTTCCGTAGCACTGAGTGGCAAATCCACCATGGGGGCGGCGGTTTGTTCTCCTTCGCTTTCGCCAAATGTGAGGTCTATGTAGGAGCTGCTGCCGTCACTCAGGCGCAATTCGGTCCGCAGGTTTTCGTTGGAAATGGGAGGTAGCAGCTCGGTCAATGCCCGTACCGAAGTGCTCTTGGCCGTGCCCCGGTGGCCCATGATGAGCACGCCTCCAATGGAAGGGTCCGTGGCATTGAGCAAAAGCGCCAACTTCATTTCGTCCTGCCCGACAATGGCAGAGAAAGGAAAGCTCATGACTCGTTTTTTGCGTTCATTTTGGCGAAAGCCAGTTGCCTGACAGAAATTTGCAGGCAGGCAAAGATAACAAAAATGCCAAAGCAGCTCCTTTTGCCTTACTCGTTTTTACCGCTTTTCTTGCTTTTGAGACTCGTTTTACCGGCTCAAGCGCCGCCTTGTGCCACGGAAATTCCGCCGGGTTATCAATGGCCGGCTTTTCCCGGGCCGGTGGTTTTGAGAGAAACCGTGAGCTTGCCTGTGGTGGTGCATGTCCTGTACTACCATGCCGAGGAAAACATCTCCAATGAGCAAATTCTATCCCAAATCGAGGCGCTGAACCGAGCTTTTCACGATACGGGAGCAAATCGAAATGCTCTGCCGGCTGCTTTTCGGGATTTGCAGGCCGATGTCAATTTTACTTTTTGCCTGGCTACGCTCGACCCGGAGGGGAATCCCACTACGGGCATCACCCGAACAGCGGTTTCGCAGCCCGCTATGGGCTTGACCGATGCGGTTTTTTACGCGGCCTTGGGTGGAGTGGACAACTGGGACCCCCGCCGCTACATCAACATCCGCGTTGTAGATATGGGAGGAAGCGTGTTGGGTAAAGCCGGCATGCCGGGGGAAGAAGCTGCCAAAGACGGCTTGCTCATCGACCCACATGTCTTTGGTACCACCGGCCTTGCGGCAAATGGCAGCCCGCACGAGCTGGGCTTCACCGCCGTACATGAGATGGGGCACTATTTTGGCCTGCTTCATCCCTGGGGAAGCTCGGCAGAACCCCTGTCCTGTGAAAACGACGATGGCCTACAAGACACCCCCCCAAGCACGCAAACTTACCTCAACCAGTGTCCTGCTACAACGGTTTACTCCTGTGGCTCGCCGGATATGTACTCCAATTACATGTATTATACCGATGATGCCTGTATGGGCCAGTTCACACCTCAGCAAAAAGGGGTGATGTGGCAAGTGCTGCTCGGCAGTAGGAAAGAACTGCTCTGGGGCGGAGGTTGTGCCTCTGATTTCCCGACCTTGCGCAAAGTGGAAGAACTGGAGCCTCTGCTTTTCCCCAATCCCTTTTCTCAAAACCTCTATCTGCAATGGCCTGCCGTTTTATCGGAAAATCTGCATCTCCGCCTGTACGATTCCCAAGGCAACCTGCTCGCTCGCTATGAAGTGCCCATAGGTTCCTCTTCCTTTGAACTGACATTGCAAGACCTTCCGTCCGGTCTGTATCTTCTCTTGTTTTTCGATGAAAAAGGCCGCCAGCATCTGCGCAAAAAGGTGGAAAAAATCGAAGGTACAAGGTAAGTTTTTCTATTTTTGTCGGACATTTGAATGTATCGAGAGCACTTAAACCCCCTGCCTTCATGAGGCTTACCGCGTTTTTACTTGGAATCGTTTTTTGTATTCTGCCTCCATCTGTACTCCCGCATCTTTCAGCCCGAAGTGTACTCAAATCGAAATGGTTTGGGACATTTACAACTCACAAAGGAGCGAAAGATAGGGAGTTTGGGAGGCTGATGCCTCCCAAACCACTTTGCCATGAGTATATATCCGGCCCTCAAGGACAAGAAACGGTCGATTCCCTTGTCTTCTTGCAAAGGGGGAGGTTCAGCAGGCAAGGAGAAGAACAGAGGCCGGGTATTGAGCCGTTAAAAACTTCCTTGGGAAAGGAAAGGCAAAATTCTCCCTCGCGGCAACAAGGGGATGTCGTCCTGTCTTCGCCTCTCACCTGTGGTATTGCTGTTGATGCCGGCCCCGATCAGGACCTTTGCTTTCCCGGAGGGCAGGTCCAGCTCTCGGGTTCGGTTTCGGGGCCGGTATTGAGCTATAGCTGGAGCCCCCCTGCGGGTTTGTCGGACCCTTTTTCCTTGAATCCTACGGCTTTTGTTACGCAAAGTACGACCTATCAGCTCACCGCTTCTTCAGTGGAGACAGATGTGAATCTCATCGTCAATGGCGACTTCGAACAAGGCAATACGGGTTTTACCTCGGATTACTTGTATGCACCCAACGACCTTTCTGTGGCGGGCACGTATTCCGTTACCACTTCTCCGGCTCTGGTTTGGTCGAATTTCCCCGATTGCGTGGACCATACTTCCGGTAGTGGCATGTCTATGGTCGTCAATGGCGATGCTTCGCCGGGCGATAACATCTGGTGCCAAACCATTTCGGTTACGCCCAACAGCGAGTTCATTTTCAGCTTTTGGGCAACGACCCTTATACCGCTTTTTCCCGGGCAGCTGCAGATTTTTGTCAATGGTCAGCCGGTAAGTCCGGTTTTTGGCCTGAGTTCCGATTTCTGCTCTTGGACGTTTTTTTCCCAGCAATTCAGCGTGGGCAATGTCAACAGCATGGATTTGTGCATCGTCAGCCAAGGAGCAGAAACCCTTATCGGCAATGATTTCGCTTTAGACGACCTGGTGCTGCACCCCATTTGTACCCAAACCGATGAGGTGAACATCAACCTGATTCAAGTCGAGGCTTCAGCCCCTTTTCTGTTGCCGCTCTCTTGCGCCAATCCGCAACTTACCATTCAGGCTACGGCATCTCCATCCGGAAGCAACGTCTCTTACCAATGGATGACCTCCGACGGCAACATCGTCTCCGGAGCCAATACGCTGAATCCCGTGGTGGATATGGCGGGCACTTACACCCTAAGCGTTACTTACCAGTCGGCTACGGCTACCTGCACCGCCATGGCTACGACCATAGTCATCAATGATCCGAATGACCCCCAAGTACTCATAGCCATGCCGGATACACTCTCTTGCAGCAACCCTTCTATCTGGATAGACGGAGGAGGCACCACCACAGGGCCGGACATTACCTATTCCTGGACGACTCTCGATGGCCACATCCTTTCAGACCCCACGCTGCTGTCTATTCAGGTGGATGCTCCGGGTACCTACATCTTGCAACTCACGGACACCTCCACCGGCTGTACCGACCAGGGCGAAGTGCTGGTCGTGTTGGATGAGTCTTCTCCACAGGCCGTCATTACTCCGGATACCTTGAATTTGAATTGTTCTTTGCCTCAAGCCTGGTTAGACGGCTCGGCATCCTCTCAAGGAGCTTCGTTTACTTATCTTTGGCAGAGCTCTGTTTCCTTAGGGCCTGATACGACTTCCGACAGCCTTTGGGTGGACACTTCCGGCCTCTATCAATTGATTGTAACGGATACCATCCAGCAGTGCAGCGATACGGCCGTGGCTGTGGTTTTGCAGGACTTCAGAGCGCCGGGAAGTTCACTCTCCGGAGACAGCTTGATAACTTGTTATCAGCCCGAAATTTGGCTCCAAGCTTCCTGGGCCGACACCCTGGGCAGTTTTGATTTTTCCTGGGAAACACCGGATGGGCACTTTGCTTCGCCTACGGATTCCTCTTCGGTTTTGGTCGATAGCGCGGGCACCTACCTCTTTGTGAACACTTTGTTGGAGACGGGCTGTTCGGATACGATTTCTTTTGGCCTTTCGGCAAATAAAATAGCTCCTGTACCGGTTTTGCCCGATACGCTTTTTCTGACATGTGCTCAGCCCGCTTTGTGGTTGGCTGATGGAGGAATCTCTCAGACAACTTATCAGTACAGCTGGAGTGTGGCTGACAGTTTGCTCTCTCAGGCAGATTCCCTTTACGTGCAAACAGCGGCAAACTATCAGCTGGAAATCTTGGATAGCCTGAATGGCTGTATGGCTCTGGATTCGGTGTTGGTTTTGGAAAATACGCAAATGCCCCTTATCTCTTTGGTGCCACCCGATACGCTTTCTTGTCAGGTTTTAAGTGTGATGTTGGATGCCTCGGCTTCAGATCAGGGTGGACATTTGTGGCCGGTTTGGAGTACCACAAGCGGAAATATTGTGGGAGATTCCATGGGCGTATATCAGGTGCTGGCCGATGCTCCCGGCTGGTACGTCTTTTCTCTGATGGATACCCTCAGTGGCTGTTTTTCTGTGGATAGCCTCTTTCTGCAAGTCTCGGATGATGTTCCCCAGGTAAATGTGGATTACGGATCGGGCCTGCTGGGTTGTGTGGGTGAACTGTCTGTAGTGGCTCAGGTGACTTCTTCATCAACCCAGCTTTCGACTTCCTGGACAACCTCCAATGGCAGCTTTCTGCAAGGAGCCGATAGCCTGAGCATTTACGTTCAGCAAGCCGGTTTCTATTGGTTTACCGTGCAAGATCTGGAAAACGGCTGTTCCGTAGTGGAGTTTTTCGAAGTGGAAACGGATACTCTGACACCTGTAGTGCAGCTGCAGGATTCAATCTTCTTAAACTGCTATGTGTCCCAAGATACGGTCTCAGCAGACATTCAGACTTCTTCCGATCATCCTTTTGTGCTTTCCTGGACAGATGAACAGGGCAATTCCTTGCCTCTTCTGGATTCCGTATCCGTGTTGGTCGATCAGCAGGGCAATTACCAACTGATAGTTACTGATGCCCTAAACGGCTGTACGACTTCAGCCTTTTTGTCGGCCCTATCGGATTTTTCACAACCTCAAATCGATTTGGCGGAAGCCGACTCTCTGACCTGTACATCTCCTGTTTTGACTTTGCAGCCGCAGGTGGATGCAGGTGGTCATCCGCTGAGTTATGCCTGGAGCAGTTCCGATGGCCACATCATCGGAGCGAGTGATGGAGCTTCTCTGCAGCTGGACTCTGCGGGCTTGTACCAGTTAGCGGTGCAGGATTTGGAGAACGGTTGCACGGCGGTGGACAGCGTGCAGGTGTATTCCAATCAGGATTATCCCCTGGCCCTCATAGCAGAGCCTTCGGTTTTGGATTGCGCTACTCCCGAACTGCTGCTGGATGGCACGGCTTCTTCCCAGGGCGCTGTTTTTTCGCTGCAGTGGACGAGCGCCGATGGGCAAATTGTCGGTGGAGAGCAAAGTCCGGGGGCCTTGATTGCTTCCGAAGGGACATACATTTTGGAGGTGACGAATACGCAAAACGGCTGTGTGTCTCGGGATACGGTGCAAGTAGAAGAGGATTTTCACCAACCGGACTTGCAACTCTCTCTCTTGTCGGACACGCTCAACTGTTACGAACCTGAGTCGCAGGTGACGGTGTCGGTGAACACCTATGCCGCACATCCTTACGCCCTGTCTTGGACGGATTCTTCGGGTGTGGAGCTTTCCTTCGCTGATCCGCAGCAAGTGGTGTTTACTCAGGAAGGGAGCTATGAGCTGACGGTTACGGACAGTGTGAACAACTGCACGGCGACGGCTGTGGTAGAGCTGTGGTCGGACATGAATCCGCCTCAGATCGATTTGGCGGAAGCCGACACCCTGACCTGTGTATCTCCTGTTTTGGTTTTGCAGCCGCAGGTGGATGCCGACGGGCATCCGCTGAGTTATGCCTGGAGCAGTTCCGACGGGCACATCATCGGAGCGAGTGACGGAGCTTCTCTGCAGCTGGACTCCGCGGGCTTGTACCAGTTGGCGGTGCAGGATTTGGAGAACGGTTGCACGGCGGTGGACAGCGTGCAGGTGTATTCTTCTTTCGATCCTCCGATATTGAATTTGGCGGAAGCCGACACCCTGACTTGTTACGAGTCTTACGTGGAAGTTCTTGTCGAAGTGAACCCTGCTTTTCAGTCTTATGCTTACAACTGGAGTACTGTTGACGGTCATTTTGTAGAAGAGCCGGATAGCGCCCTGGCTCAAATTGATTGGAGTGCTTGGTATGGGGTGGAAGTTACCAACCAGGAAACGGGTTGTGTGGCGGAGGACAGCATTTGGATTGAGGAGGGGCGGGTTTTTCCCGATGCTCAAGCCAGTGTTTCGGATGAGATTAGTTGTGCTATGCCGGAGGTTATGCTTTCGGCTGAGGGTTCGTCCATGGGGGATAACATGGCTTATTCTTGGACGAGTTCGGAAGGGGTGTTTGTGGGGCCGGTGGACTCTTTCGAGGTATGGGTAGCTGCGAGCGGAAGTTATTTGTTGGAGGTTGTGAATACGGAGAATGGCTGTTCTTCCTGGGCAGTGGCTTTGGTTCAAGCTGATACTGCTCTTCCTGCTTTGGTCTTGTCTGTTCCGGATACCATCAGCTGTGATCAGCCCTCTGTTGGCCTTTCGGCAAATACTGATCTTCCGGATAGTTTGGCTATTTGGTCTTGGAATGTTTTGGATGGGGTATTGGAAGGGGATTTGGAATCGGATTCGGTGCAGGCCTTGTCAGGTGGCGTATATGTCGTTTCTTTGCAAAACAGTTCGAATGCTTGTGTAAGGACGGATACGGTCGAGGTGCAAATGGATACTTTGCCTCCTTCGGTTTTGGCCGGGGAAGATGTGTATTTTCCCTGTGAGGAAGAGAGCGTTTGGCTGTTGGGCAGTGTGAATTTTGGTAGTCCGATTGTTTTACAATGGGAGACTACGGATGGTGAGCTGCTTTCGGATCCGAATCAGGCGATCTTGGAAGTTGGTGCTCCGGGCACATATGTTTTAGAGGCCATAGATGAGTCGAACGGCTGTTCTTCGAAAGATACGGTTTTGGTTTTGCAAGATTGGCCGGTGGATTTTGAGCTTGATGTAGTAGTGCCGACTTGTGCGGATACTTTGGGCGCTATTTCCATTGTATCTGTTGAGGGAGGGATAGGGCCTTTTGTGTATTCGATAGACGGAGGTGAACATTTTGAGGAGAAGGCAGATTTCGAAAATTTACAGGCAGGGAGTTATGTGGTGGTGGTAGAAGATGCTCAGGCCTGTCGTTTGGAGGAGCTTGTAAGCTTGTCGGAGCCACCGGTTTTCACTTTAGAGTTTGCTGAGGAGGTTCATTTTATTCGTTATGGCGAGAGTGTGTTGTTGTCGCCGGATTGGTTTGGCGCCGAGCCTTTGCATTGGACGTGGGAGCCTTCGGAATCGTTGAGCTGCAGCGATTGCGCAGAGCCTCTGGCATCGCCTTTGGAGACGACTTCTTACCTGGTTTCGGTAGAGAGTGAAGAGGGGTGTAGGGCAGAGGGGAAAGTTTTGGTGGTGGTGGATGAGCGGGAGCCGATATATATGCCCAATGCGTTTAGTCCGAACGGAGATGGTTTTAACGATTTGTTCGGGCCTCATTTGCCGGAAGGCAGCGAGATAACTTTGCTGAACTTGTCCATTTACGATCGTTGGGGCAATTTGGTTTTTCGTGCTGAGGGTGGAGGGGTCTGGGACGGTTCTTTTCGGGGGAAGGCGGCTCAGGCTGGGGTGTATGTTTACCAGTTGGAGGCACTGGATAGGGAAGGTAGGCCCTTGCTCTTAAAGGGCGAGGTAGTTTTGGTGCGTTAAGTGGGATTGAAACCTCAGGAGAAATACTCAAAGAGGGGAAATAGCCCGAAGCATTTCTCTTGAGGTTGCCGGGTAGATTAGTCGGATTTCAGAAGCCCGGGCAGCCTAGCATTTTGCTGTTTAGGCCGTTGCCCTGCAAATCCCAGGAAAATGAGATGGTGGAAAAGAAGTACCAATCTTTATGGGGGCCTCCCCGAGCTGTGCCGGGTTGAGTGGTCGGTTCTTTGCCGGTGATTTCGCCCGTGCGGTTAGACAGTGCTGCTGCCAAGGTGCCGTTTCCGGCTGCCAGGACATCTAAGTCCACGTAATTTCCTCCCACATCGTCCAGGTAATCGGTGAAGAGCTTTCTTCCGCCCATTTCCAGAGACAGGGTGCTGTGTTGGCCAATCAAAAACTTCAGACCTCCACCCATGGGGATGGCCAGCTGGGTGAGGGCATAGCGCTGCGGGAAACCGGGCATGCCCTGGCCTTCTGTTCCAAGGGGTTGCAAAGCGTAGAGCTGGCCTTGATATTCGGCTTTGGGGTTGAAGTAGAAGCCGGCTACACCCAAAAAGCCATAGGGCGTAAATCTCTTTCCAAAGCGACCACCGAACTCAAAGAGGTTAATTTCTTCAATTACAGACAACTCGAAGAGATTGGTTTGGAAGCTGAGGTTGCGCAGAATGCGCTCCGGGCTGTTGGATTGGGCGTCGGAAGCGGAGATTTGGCCGAATTGGAGACCTATGCGCAAAGCCATGCGCTGCTTATGTGTCCAGCGCCCGAAAAAGCCGGCCGAGGGCCCCAGTTCACCTATGGCTACGGGGAGCCAGGCCGGCTTAGGTGTGAGGTCACCTTGATAATGAGCCAGGCCGGCACTGAGACCGAATTGAAAATCTTGTGCAGAGAGGCTGAAAAAGCTCAGCTGGAAAAGCAAAAGCATGCTTACGGCAAAATACTTGGGGAGGCGCCAAGTATTCAACTTGCTTTGCTTGAGATGGTTTCTCGACTTTGGGAATTTTTCAATAGGTAGCTTTCTGCAAGCTGTAAAGGTGGCATCGTTCATGGATTGATCGTTTTTGGGTTTATGATGGGCTTTAATCTTGAACTTGGGGGCTTGCTTTTAAAACATTAGGCGATAGCCGTTTTGCCCACACTTTAACTTCTTTCGTACAACGATTTGAGACGATTGAAAAGTTCAAAAGATACCTTCTTTTTTTGTCAGGGAAGCGCAATTTACCAAAAAAGGAGTAAGTAATGAAGGGAGTTTTTCGTTGAATTTCCTATCTTTGTTGCCAGCTCAAGGGGAATTTGTTTCAGGCTACACACGTATATAGCTCATCTTAAAGGGGGAACGTTCAGCGTTCTTATGGAGTTGCCCACCGATTTGTGGGTGCATTTTTGCTTTTGGTGGTTTTAAATGGGGAATACACATGCGTACATTTTTACTCATTGCACTGCTTGTTTTAATTTCCGGCTCATTTGGTTTTTCCGATTATTCATTTGCCGTAAGGCAGGAAAAATACGAGGTAGAGGATCCTCCTCAGCTGATTTGGGTTGAGGAGCAAGCTACCAGACAGTTGTTGGAGGCACAAGGGCCTGTTACGGAGTTTGAACTTCGGGGGCTGGAGTCCGGTAAGACGTATTATTTATCTGTCCTTCAGGAAGGTGAGGGTTCTTGTGATGCATCGCTTAGCTTAAAAGGAGGCAAAGACGCGCCTGTTCAGATGCTTTATTTTGAAGCCAAAAAGGACAGGCAGAGGCTGTTGCTCTACAGCGATTATCTCAAAGGTGGGTGCAGCTCATCGATTTGGCTTTCGGTGATGCCGGTGGGCGTCGTATCTGTAAATGCCAAAGAAGTAGCCGTGGATAAATCCATGCCTCCTCCGGCCATTACTACAAATTCTTCGGGATATACGCCCCAGCAACTCGTCGAAGACGTTTTTATCGGAGGCGGGTGTTTTGAAGTGTCCAACGTTACTTACAACGGTTCGCCTGTGGCACGAGGCTATTTCAACAACGGCATGACCTCCATAGGCATCATGGAAGGGATGATACTTTCTTCCGGAAACATTGCCACGGCTACAGGCCCTAACAATGCTACGGGGGCAGGTGGCAGTGTGGGTGGCGGTACGGATCTGGACTTGGCGGGTTTGGTCTCGGGCATAACGGTGTTTGATGCCGCCGTACTGGAATTTGACTTTACGCCGACGATTTCCCAGGTAACTTTCGACTATGTCTTTGCCTCTGAGGAGTATTGCGATTATGTGAATTCTCAGTTCAATGACGTATTTGGCTTTTTCCTCAGCGGGCCCGGTATCAACGGCCCCTTTAGCAACAATGCGGAGAACATCGCCTTAATTCCGGGAACGACTACGCCGGTCTCCATCAACAACGTCAACCACCTGACCAATAGCGCGTATTACGTCAGTAACCAGCCCTTTGCCCAGGGAGGAGTCTGTAGTACCCATCCCATAGCAGGGCCTCCGGGCACTTCGGATTGTCAGTTTGACGGTTTTACCACGGTTTTAACGGTTACGGCCAACGTCATCCCCTGTGAAACCTACCACATCAAGCTGGCTATAGGGGATGGCTCGGATGCCGTTTTTGATTCGGCGGTCTTCTTTCGGGCTAATAGCTTCCAGGCTGGAGGTGAAGCCGAAGTTATGGCTGTGAATCCGGCCACCGGCACCAACGTCGTTTATGAAGATTGCGGAACGGGCTTTTTCGAATTTGTGCGCACCCAGGGCGATATCAGCCAACCGGTGATCATCAACGTTACTTACGGTGGAACGGCCACGCCCGGCGTGGATTATCAGCCCTTGCCTAACCCCATCGTCATTCCGCCCTATCAAAACTCCATCCAGATCCCCATTTCAGTTATTTCCGACCTCATTGTGGAAGGGCCTGAGACCATCACGATTACCCTGGATTTTCCCTGTTCTTGCAGTACTTCGGAGGCGGAAATTATCATTGAAGAACTGCCTGAGCTGAGCGTTTCTCTGCCCGATCAGACGGTTTGCCAGGGCTTTCCCATCCAGTTACAGCCAATAATCTCAGGAGGAGTGCCTTTTCCTTTCGGTTTCCCTTATCAATATCAATGGAGCAACGGCACGACCGGGCCTTTTCTCGTGGATGTGCCTACGCAAGACACTACGGTGAGCATTACCGTTACCGATTTTTGCGGTCAAATGGCCTCAGCAACGGCTAACATTGACGTCTATACCCTGGAGGCGGAAATATCCGGCCAAGATGTACTTTGCGATTCCACAGACGATGCTAGTATTACCGTAAACTTTACCGGCCCGGGGCCTTGGGATTTCGTTTACACCATAGACAGCGTGGGGCCTTATTCCATTAATGGCATCACCACTACGCCTTATACTTTTACCACTTCGCAACCCGGTTTGTACGAAATTTTGGCTGTGGTCAGTGACGGCTGTGTGGGAGCGGGTCTGGGGCAGGCTGTGATTGACTCCTCCAGCCTGGCTTTGGCAGCTGCCGGAACCGACCCCAGCTGCTACAATTATCAGGATGGCAGCATTGATCTGAGTGTGGCAGGCACTTCTCCTCCGTTTACCTATAGCTGGAGCCATGGTTCTACTGCAGAAGACCCCGTTAACCTGGGCGCGGGTGATTATTCCGTCGTGGTTACCGATAGCGTGGGCTGTACTTCCGTCATGACTGTTACCCTGGGGCAACCCGACAGCATAGCTGTTGTGGTGGACAGCGTACAGGGAGTCGATTGTGCCAATCCCACTGCGGGTAGTATAGACATCACGGTCTCGGGAGGTAACGGTGGTTTTACTTACTTGTGGAGCAACGGAGCTACTACAGAAGACGTCTCGGGCCTTACCTCCGGCACTTATACCGTTCAAATTACGGATGCGAACAGCTGCCCGCAAAGCGAGACCATTGATGTGCCGGGCGATTCCAGTGTGCCCGTCGCCGACATTCTCTCTTCGGGAAATATCGATTGCTCTCAAACAGTGGTTACCCTGGATGGTAGCAACTCCTCTTCCGGTCCGGGCATCGTTTACCAATGGACCACGCCGGATGGCAACATCACAGGCCCTGCCGATCAGGCGGTTATTCAGGTCGATGCTCCGGGAACCTATGAACTCACTGTTACCAACACCAACAACGGTTGCTTTGCTGCCTCTTCCGTTATCGTCAATGCCGATATTACGGAGCCGATGGCTCAAATTGGCAATCCACCGACGATTAATTGTTTCCAGCCTCAGGTGTCTTTGGACGGGACGGCTTCTTCGGCCGGACCGAACATCACCTACCAGTGGACCACCCCTGATGGCAATATCGTCTCCGGTGACAACTCCACTACACCTGTGGTAGATGCACCCGGAACGTACATCTTGCTGGTAACCAATACCGACAACAGCTGTGAGGCCAGCAGTCAGGTGGTTGTACCCGAAGACATCACACCCCCTCCAGCTGATGCCGGGGCGGACCAGAGCATTGATTGCCTGACACCCCAGGCTACCTTGGGTGGTAACCCGCCATCCGGAAACTTCAGCTATACCTGGACGACGACTGATGGCAACATCGTCTCCGGAGCCGACACGCCCACCCCGGTGGTGGATGCTGCCGGCACTTACCTCCTCCTCGTTCTCAACAACGACAATGGCTGTGAAAGCAACGATGAGGTACTCGTTACCGATCAAAGCGTCTTCCCGCAAATCGTCCTGGCCAATCCGGACATCATCAATTGCTACCAACCCAACATCACGCTGGATGCTACCGGTTCGGATACGGGGCCTGATTTGGTCTATACCTGGACGACAACTAACGGCAACATCGTCTCCGGAGCGGATACTCCTACGCCTGTGGTAGATGCCGCAGGTACGTATGAACTCAGCATTACGAATTTATCCAACGGCTGTGAAAGTACTGAGCAAATCGTCGTGTCGGAAGATTTTAACTTTCCCGTGGCCGACCCCGGTATGGCAGAATTGCTCAGCTGCGAAGTGGCCTCCATTCAACTCGATGGCACGGGCTCTTCTTCCGGCCCCGACATCAGCTACCAATGGACGACTGCCGATGGCAACATCATCTCCGGAGCTGATACCCCTACACCTCTAATCGATGAACCGGGCACCTATGTCTTGTTGGTAACCAATACAACCAACGGCTGCCAGGCCTCGGCCAACATCCTCATCGAAGGCGATGCAGAGTCACCTCAAGCTCAAGCCGAAGCTCCGGACATACTCGACTGCGCCACTGCAGAGGTTACCATCAATGGCATAGGCTCGACAACAGGGCCTAACTTCACCTACCAATGGACGACCTCCGACGGCAACATCCTCTCCGGAGAAACCAGCCTCTTCCCCTTGGTCGATGCCCCGGGCACCTATACGCTGCACGTATATAATACCGTCAACAACTGCGTGGATTCCGTGCAAGTGCAAGTTGTGCAGGACGTGCAAAGCCCCCAGATTTCCATAGCGGCTCCTCAGGAGCTGAACTGTGTGGTTCAGGCCGTGAACCTGGATGCCTCTTCTTCGAGCAGTGGGCCTGAGTTTGTGTACAGCTGGCTTTCGCCAAACGGGAACATCGTCTCCGGAGCAGACTCCCCCAATCCGATGGTCGATGCGCCGGGGATGTATTACCTTCAAATAGAAAACAACAACAACCACTGTGTGGCCGAAGACTCCGTTTTGGTCAATCAGGACATTGCACTTCCGCAAATAGCTATAGCTCCTCCGGAGGTGTTGAATTGTGCCGTTCTGGAATTGACCTTAGATGCCTCTTCTTCGAGCAGCGGGCCTGAGTTTGTGTACAGCTGGCTTTCGCCAAACGGGAACATCGTCTCCGGAGCGGATTCTCCCAACCCGACGGTGGATGCTCCGGGCACCTATCAACTCGAAATCAGTAACACCGACAACGGTTGCGTAGCCGTGCAGGAAGTCATCGTGGACCAGGACATCACACCTCCTTTGGCAGTGGCTCAAAGCCCGGGTTTAATTACTTGCGGTACGCCTCAATTGCAATTGGATGCTACGGCTTCTTCTTCGGGAGTCAACATTAGCTATCAATGGACCAGTACCGATGGCAACATCCTTTCGGGTGCCGATACGCCTACGCCTCTGATTGATGCGCCGGGGCACTACATGCTGGAAGTCATCAATGAAGAAAACCACTGTGTGGATACTGCAGGGGTGAGCGTGCAGCAGGATATCACGCCCCCTCAGGTGGATGCGGGGCAGGGCTTTGTGCTGGATTGCAGCACCACCCAGGCAAGCCTGGACGGCACGGCTTCCGATAGTGGGCCCGATTTTAGCTATCAGTGGATGACCACTGATGGCAACATCGTTTCCGGAGCGAATACCCTCACTCCGCTCATCGATCAGGCGGGAACTTATACGCTGCTGGTCGTCAATGAAAACAACGATTGCGAAGCCCTGGATACAGTTGTGGTTCTGGAAGATGCCAATATCCCGCAGCTGTTCATTGCCGAGCCGGATGTTTTGACCTGTGCCCAGACTTCCGTAACTTTAGATGCCTCGGCATCTTCTCAAGGGCCGAATATGCAATACAGCTGGCAGGTGGTGGGCAACGGCAACATCGTTTCCGGGCAAGATGCACCTTACCTGACGGTCGATGCACCGGGAATGTATGAACTCACGGTTGTGAATACGGATAATGGCTGTGAAGAAAGCCTGGCCGTTCAAGTGGAGCAGAATACCACCCCTCCTCTTGCTGTAGCCCAGGCACCGCAGCTCATCACTTGTGCCGATCCGGCTGTTCCACTGGATGGCAGTGGCTCCGATCAGGGTGCAAATTATGCGTATCAGTGGACGACTGTCGATGGTAACATCCTTTCGGGTGATAACAGCTTGATGCCTGTGGTGGATGCTCCGGGCACCTATGTGCTGGAAGTCTTGAATACGGATAACGGCTGTTCTGAAACGGCAGAGCTTACTTTGGGTCAAGACCTTCAGCCTCCGGTTTTCTCCATAGAAGAACCCGATGTGCTGAACTGTGCCTTGGAGCAATTGCCCTTATCGGTCGTGGTCAGTGGTCCTGCCGGAGCAACTTTTGCCTATGCCTGGAGTAGCTCGGATGGTCAGATTGTTTCGGGTGCTGACGGGCCGCAGCCGCTGGTCTCGGATCCCGGCACTTATCTGCTTATCGTTACCAACGAAAACAACGGCTGCCAGGATTCCGCTTCCGTACAAGTGCAGCAAGACATCACACCTCCTTTGGCGGAAGCCGGAGAAACAGTGGATATTACTTGCTACGAACCGGTCGTGAGTTTAAACGGAAGCGGCTCTTCGGTGGGGGGCATATACAGCTATTCCTGGTCGGGGCCTTCGGTCGTCTCCGGGGCAAACTCTCTGACTCCCCAAGTAGAAGCTCCCGGCGTTTACGAGCTGCTGGTGGTCAATGAAGAGAACCACTGTACGGCAGCGGATCAGGTAACGGTTGTTGACAACACTACGCCTCCAATCGTGCTTTTGGCGGAAGCTTCGCCCCTTACTTGCGAGGTGGAGACCGTAGTTTTAGATCCTTCCGGTACGGACAGTGGTAGCAACTACCAGTGGACGTGGATGACCACGGATGGCCAGTTTTCCGATTTGAGCGATCCAAATGCTCCGGTGGTCTCTGCTGCAGGTACTTATGTGCTTCAAGTGCAGAACGATTTGAACGGCTGTACAAATACGGCAGAAGTGCTTGTGCAGGAAGACAAGCAGGAGCCTGGAGCAGAGGCCGGACCGGATATGGAGCTAAACTGTCATTTGACGGAAGTGCAGCTATCGGGCCAGCCCAATGTGCAAGGCGTTCCGGTGGAATATGTCTGGACGACTGCCGATGGCAACATCGTGACAGGAGAGAACGCTGCCGATCCTCTGGTCGATGCGCCGGGGCTTTATCAGTTGGTCGTTACGAATCAGGACAACGGATGTTCTTCTACGGATTGGGTGAATGTGACGGAAAACATCCCGCAGGCCTTTGACTTTGAACCGCTGCATCCCGGCTGTGCCGGTGAGACCGGTGCCTTGTATTTTGAAACAGTGGTTGGAGGCGTGCCGCCTTATATCTATTCCATTGACGGCGGGCAGAGTTTTTCCACTCAACCCTCCTTTACCGGGCTGCAGCCGGGTACCTACGATTTGGTGGTGCAAGATGCCAATGATTGCCCCCTGGAAGATGTGGCGCTCATTTCCGAAGGCGTTGAGGTGGAGTTGGCTTTAGAGGCCTATGTGTTGACCAATTATGGAGATTTGACTATTCTCAATGCCCAGACCAATGTAGTGCCGGACGATATCGATGAGATCATCTGGGAACCCTCCGAGGGTTTGAGCTGTACGGACTGCCTGAACCCTTCAGCTCAACCGGATGAGACGACTTACTATTTTGTTACGCTGAGGACGAAAGACGGCTGTGAGGCTACGGCTAAGATCTTGGTGGTGTTTAGCAAAGAAGCGGCCGTTTACATCCCCAATGCTTTTTCTCCTGACGGCGATGGCAACAACGATCTTTTCATGATTTTTGCCGGGCCCAATCAGGTGGAGAAGGTACGCAGTTTTCTCGTCTTCAATCGTTGGGGTGAGGCTGTTTTCCAATACTACGATTTTCAGCCGAACGATCCCGCTTACGGATGGGATGGCACTTTTAGGGGGCGGCCTTTGAATCCGGCTGTTTTTACCTGGTATGCCGAGATTGAGTTTAAAGACGGCCGCGTAGAGTTGTTCAAGGGAGATGTGCACCTGGTGAGATAAGAGCGTCGGCCTGCCCGATTGAATGCTGTTTCAATTGGGCAGGCTTAGGCCTCAATGGTAGCCCAGCCTTTTGAGCCATTCCGGATCTTTGCGCCAGTCTTTGCGGACTTTTACGCGGAGTTCCAGAAAGACTTTTTTGCCGAGAAACTTTTCGATGTCCTGTCGGGCCAATGTGCCGAGTTTTTTGATGGCTTCTCCGCCTTTACCTATGAGGATGCCTTTTTGCGTGGCCCGTTCGACAAAAATCCAGGCTTCGATGCGCACTAAGGCCTGCCCGTCTTTGGTTTCGTCTTCTTTAAAGCGCTCTACGATGACTTCCACGGCATAGGGGATTTCCTGTTGGTAAAGCAAGAGGATTTTTTCTCGGATGAGCTCCGCGACGAAAAAGCGTTCGGGGCGATCGCTGAGCAAGTCTTTGGGGTAGTAAGGCGGGCCTTCCGGCAAATATTGGAGGATTTTTTGCATCAGCACATCCAGCCCCAGGCCGTGCAAGGCCGACAGGGGGATGATCTCCGCGAAGTTTACCCGCTTCTGCCAGCTGTGCTTGAGTTGGGCGATGCGGTTTTCATCTACTGTGTCCGTTTTGTTGATGAGCAGAAAAACCGGCACTTTGAGCTGGCGAAGTTTGTCGATGAGCGGGTGCTCATCGGGGTAATCTTCTTTGGCGTCCAGCATGAAGAGCATGATGTCGGCATCTTCAAAGGTGGATTGCACGTAGCGGTTCATCACCTCTTGCATGGCGTATTTGGGCTGTTGAATTAGGCCCGGTGTATCGGAAAATACGATTTGGTAGTCTTCTCCGTTGAGGATGCCGAGGATGCGGTGGCGGGTGGTTTGAGGTTTTGCCGTGGTAATGACCATCTTGTCGCCCAGCAGGGCGTTCATGAGGGTGGACTTACCCACATTGGGGCGTCCGACGATGTTTACAAAACCGGAGCGGTGTTTTTTTTCTTCACTCATAGGGAGAGGGAGCGTTTCAGCCCAGTTCTCTTTGCGTTTGAAGGAAATTTTGCTGCACCTGTCGGAAGAGCATTTGGGGCGTTCCGGTTCTCCATTCGAGCAGTTGGCAGCTTTCACCCAGTTGTACGAAATCGTGTATGCGCATTTGCCGCATTTCTTCGGTAACGTGCGGCAACAAGTTGAGAAAGACAATCCATCCGTCTTTCTCGGCAACTTCTTCGTACCATTCTTCGTAATAGGCATCGTCCGAGCCGTGGAAATTGAGCACTTGTTCGCACAACAAGACAAAGCGGCAAATACCTTCCTCTTGCAGAGGTTCTACAATTTCCCGTTTGAAGAACATAATGTCGTTTTGCAGGCAGTCGTTCCACTCGCCCAACATTTCGAGTATGGCGTAGCCTTCCGAGTAGTCGGCATACAACAGTTTGGTGTAGAGGGTGGGAGAGCCAAAGGCATCCCATTGGGGGTGAATCAGATAGTTGTATATTCGCTGAGAGAAGACAAACTCGTCATAGACCCTTCCGAAAAAGGGAGAGCGTTTGTCTTCGGAGGCGATGTACAACTCTCGCCAGAGGTAATGTGGCTCGATGCGATGCATGTCGCGTTTGGGTTAAAGAGATGGTTTGAGCCGCGGGCATCAGGTACCAGATGCTGAAAGCTTTCCTCAAAAGTAGTTTTATTTTGCGATGTTGGACAAGTTAGTAAGTCAAAAAATAAAAAAAATTGTCTTTACGGGCCCGGAGTCTTCGGGAAAGACGAGTTTGACGCTTGCCTTGGCGATGCGTTTGGGGGTTCCGTATGTATGGGAATATGCCCGCTTTTATCTGGAAAGCAAAGGGCCTGCTTATACTTATGAAGACTACCTCTGCATGGCAGCGGGGCAGTTACGTTGGGAGAGGCTCATGGAGGAGCGACTGCTTTGGCGCTTTCGGCAGGAGGGAAAAGGGCCTACTGTTCTGCTTTGCGATACGGGGGCTTTGGTGCTGAAAATCTGGGGTGAGCAGCGTTTTGGGTCTTATCCGGCAATGTTGGACGAAGCCCTTTACACTTACGACTTGTTTTTTCTCTGTCGTCCTGATATCCCCTATGAGGAGGATCCCCTGCGGG
>JALSKB010000037.1 GCA_026989035.1 Saprospiraceae bacterium
ATCCGCACAACAGGGAGGAATTGTACGAGCTGTATAAACAGCATTTGAAGGGGAAGAATTTGCCTTATGTCGTTTTACAGGGCGATTGGGAACAGCGCTTGAAACAAGCTGTAGCTTCTGTTCAGTCTTTGAGTAATGCTGAGGGAAAAAGGTGAACTCAATTTCTACCCGATGCGGAATACCTTCAAAATAAATGGTCTGAGCCGCTGATGCGGTCCAGACCATTTGCTTTGAAGAGGTACGCTTGTTATATCCATAGCAAAGTGATTTGGGAGGCGTCAGCCTCCCAAATCACCTATCTTTCGCTCGTTTGTGCGTCGCAAATATCCCAAGCTACTTCGGTTTGGGTATAGCGTAGGGAAAGATTTATTGTTTTACCACTTTTCGGGTGATGCTTTTCCCATTGGCTTCCATGCGGAGCAGGTAGAAGCCTGCGGGCAGTTTGTGCAGGTCGATTTGTTCAATGGAAGCTTCAGCTTGGAAATGTACCTGGCCGGTCAGATCGCACAATGTTACCCGATCCAGAGGTTGGGGGCTGTAGATGTTGATCTGGCTACGGGTCGGATTTGGCGAAAGCCTGATAGAAGAAGCCCAGGAAGGTTCTTCGGTATTTACGATCATCTCCAAATCATCGGCATATCGAGGCAGGAACTGATAACCCGCATCGCAATCACCCTGGTTGTCGAATTGCCCTCCCAGGCCGGTAGCGTGGAAGGAGTAATTGGGAGCCGGCATGGAATACAGGTCTGTGGCGTCGTCGATCCGCATGGTGTAGGTATTGGTGCCATCGGTAACGTCCACGTTAAAGCCGGAGCCAGAGCCGGTCCATTGAGCGGGATCCACCAAAGAGAGGTTTTGAATTTTGATTAACTCCGATTCATGGCTTTCATCCAGCGGGCCCGAAACGAGGATGGGGTCTGTCAGGGCATTGCCGGAGGAAACCATCCAGAGGGTGTCCGGTGATATTTGAGTCAGGCAATTGAATTGGCTGATAGTACCCCGTACGATGACTTCATCGCCTTCTTGCACGGTATAGCCAAAATCGTTGGTGCTGAACAGGGAAATGCCGCCGGTGGCGTCAATGAAGACAAATTGGATGTTGTCGCTGGTTTGAAAGTCAATGCCGTGAACAATGCCTTGTAGTTGGCAGCTTACGCCCAGGGAGTCGGGCATGCCGGTAGCATCTACCGTGGTTACGGTGGCAATCTCGTAAACCGGATAATCGACAGGACATTGAACGGACAGGCTGACTTGGGCTGTGTCGCAAGAGGGAATGCTGCTGTCGCAAACTTCGTAAGTGAAGCTATCGTCGCCACAGAAATCGGTATCCGGCGTATAAGTAAACATGCCATTGCCCAGGTCAGTGAGGCTACCGTTGGCTGGCATGTCCAGGATGGTTACCGAGGTAGCGGTTCCGTTGGGAAGGAAGTCGTTGTCCAGCAGGTTGATGTCCACCGGATGGTTGGCTTCCGTGCTGAACTCGTCATCGGCGGCAATGACTTCTTGCGGGGGCATGAGCATGTAAGTGCCAATGGGCACGGGTGTGGCAGCCGTGGCATTGCTGGTTTCGTTGTCCAGGGCATTGGGGCCACCGAAGTACCAGTTGGCGAGAACGAAATTTGACCCGTCGGGTCCGGTACCATCTACGCGGTAGGCCCAGGAATCGAGGTATTCCCAGGGGGTACCGGTGCCATCGGTGTTGATGTCGCCAAAGACGTCTATGACCTGGCCGTTAAAGAACAGTTCTATGGCATCGTCGCCGTTGATGTTGACCGAGCCGTTGTCGGTATCGGTAAAATCGGGAGAGAAGCCGAAGAAGGAGACAAAAGCTGCCGAATCGGCTGTGAGGTAGAGAAAATCTCCGGCTGATACCGATACGGCCGGAAAGGTAAACTCTTCGCCATCGGAGCCTTGGCCGTTGTTGGCCGAGCCTATGCCGTAGGCACTGAGGTCTGCGATGTCTTCCAGGGCGTACAGTTCAACGCCTTTGGGTTGACCTCCGGAGAGTGGGCCGTCAAAGACAGCTGTGAGTAGCAAGGCCGGTTGGGAGGATGGCGCTTCTACGACGATGGTGCCCGTCATGCCCAGGCCTACGTGGGGGTCGCATTGATATTGGTAAGTGCCTGGTGTGTTGAACGTATGAGAAAAAGACCAGGGCGCAGGTGCCGCATTGCCACTGAAGAAATCTTCGGGATTGTTGGGGAAGGTGGCTTGCGAGCCGTTGACGTTGTGCGTTCCACTGGTATTTTGCCATTCAACGGTTTCGCCGACCTGAATGGTCAGCATGTCGGGGCTGAAAGAGAAGTTCGAAGCGGTGATGGTGTAGTCTTGAGCCGGAAGAATTTGGGCCGAGAGCCACAGGAGAGAAACGCAAAGCGTAAAAATCTTTTTCATGTAAAAAGCTTTTGGTTTGGAAGGAAATTGAAAGGCCGTCAAGGTGCACTGGCCTTCCCGTGAAGGCGAGTAAAGATAGGGATATTTTTTTGTTTGGTTGACCGTTTTTTTTTGCTTTTGTTTTAGCTCTGACAAATTTGTTGTAGCTGCCTTTGTCATGAGGGTATGTTTGCTGTGCGCTTTAGTTTTGGGCCTGTTTCGGTTTTTTCAGTCGGGGTTTTAGTGTAGGATGAAAAGCAAAGAGAGGTATAATAAGAGCAGGAAAGCAAAACCGATTTTCCACAGCAGATGAGCGTGTTTTACGTCCATAAACTGAAAGCCTACAGCCATGAATTTTATTGCGGTGATGGCCGACAGCAGGAGGGCCACCCGGCTTACGGATAGTTGGCTTTCGGAAAAAAGATAACTTGTGCCTGTCAGGCTGATAAGTCCGATCCAGGTGATGAGGTTTTGGTTGTGCATTTCGTTTGATTTTAGCAAGGATTTGTGGGGCGTTTAGTTTTCATTTATTTGGCTGAGCCAGGTGCAAATGGAATTTTTAAGGTAAGAGGTAAAGCACCGGAAAGAGCAAGAGCCAGATGAGGTCGCACATGTGCCAAAAAGCTCCTCCTGTTTCTACATCTTCGTATTGGTGTTGGTTATAAGCTCCCTTTCGTATGCCTCTTGCCAAAAAGAGCAAGATGATCAGAGCGACGAGCACATGGATGAAGTGGAAACCCGTCAATAGCCAATAGAAGGTGAAGAAGTCGTTGGCTTCGAGGGTGTGTCGATGAAGTATCTTATCGTAATACTCATAGCCTTTGATGAGCAGAAAGACGAAGCCCATCAAGCTGGCCAGGCGAATGTTCCGAAGGCTTTTGAAAGCTTGGCCGTTTTTGAGTTGTTGCAGGCTCTGAGCCATAAAAAAGCCTCCGCTGATGAGCACCATGGTATTGATGGTGCCCAGGCCTTTGTCGAGCAAGGCTTGTGATTGGGCAAAGAGTTCGTATGCTCCTTGTCTTCGGTAGAGAAAAACCGCTATGCCAATGATGAAGGTGAGCAATTCTATGCTGATGATGATCCAGATCAGCATGCCACCCGGAGGTTCGTACAGGTTAGGGTTTTTGTGCTTTTGGTCTTTCATGGGAAGCTTTTTTGCTAAGCTTAGGCTTTGAATCTTTTGAGGTGTCGTGCAGGCAAATTCAGCTTTTTTTCTTTCTGCCATTGTGATGTACATCACAGCTTAAGGGAAAGCAGGCTGTTTAGCTTTGCATGAGATTTGCCGAAAGGCAGAGATATACCATGGAGAGAAGGGTTTTGAGGACTGACGAATGAGAGGTTCAAGCGGTAGCTCAGCCCATTCGTTTTTAGCCTCTCTTCACTTCTCGAAGTTGAAATAGAAAGCAAAGTTTCGGATGATCTCCGAAAAAAAGAACGCTATGCAAGCCATCAACGATTGGAAGTTTGTCCTTCTGGCCTGCCTGACGCTGGGTCTGGCTCCTTTTTATCCCGAGCCTCATTTTTTGGGGAAATTGCGTTGGGTTTTGGGTGGAGCTGTGGACATGAAAGCCATGGATTGGTTTGATTTTGTCTTTCACGGCTTGCCGTGGTTTTTGTTGATTCGCTTGAGCTTTTTAACGCTTGTCCGAAAACTGTTTCGCGCTTGATTTGACGCGATTTGATATGCTAACCCCTTGTTTGTTAGATGGGGTACAAACGATTTGTTATGGAACAAAAAATGTCTTTTTCCGAGTTGATTAACGGTGAAACACCCGTTTTGGTCGATTTTATGGCCACCTGGTGTGGGCCTTGTATAGCTATGGCGCCCATTTTGGAGGAAGTGGCAGGCAAGTTTGGCGAGCGGGTGCGGATTGTAAAAGTTGATGTGGACCAAAATCGCGCTTTGGCTGCGCATTTCAACATTTACGGTGTTCCGACGTTTATTTTGTTTAAGAGGGGAGAAGCTATATGGCGGCAGTCGGGTATGGTTTCCGCTTCGTTTCTCGAGGAGTTGTTGGAAGAGCATGCCGCACCCGTGACAAGTGAGTGAAATCAACCTTTTGTCTAAAACAGAGCAATAACCAATAAAAAACCTCAACACCCATGAATATTTTAGCACCTTGGCACTGGTCTGTTACCGGGCTGGGCCTGTTTGCAGTATTTGCTTTGCTGGCTTTGCTGGGGAAGCACTTCGGCGTTTCTTCCACTTTTGAGCAGATGTGTACCTTGGCAGGTGCAGGCAAGCGGATAGCGTATTTCAAGAACATAGACCTCAAGGCCAATCGTTGGCGGGTCTTTTTTCTACTTGGAGCCGCTTTGGGCGGTTTTATTGCCTGGCAGTGGATGCCTTCGCCGGAGCCGGTAGCCATATCGAAGGCCACGGTGGCCGAATTGGAATCCATGGGCATTCCGTATCCGGAGTCCGATGCCGAGGGGAGAGGTATTTTGCCTACCATGCTGGTGAATTTTCACAGTTTTGGTGGCATTGTCTTGTCTCTTTTGGGAGGCTTCCTGATTGGTTTTGGTGCTCGCTATGGGCGGGGTTGTACTTCAGGTCATGCTATTACGGGTTTGGCTCATTTAAACTTTCCCTCTTTGCTTACCGTCGTCGGTTTTTTTATTGGAGGCTTGTTGATGACCTGGGTGTTGTTCCCCCATTTACTTCAGCTTCTTTTTTGAGCACTTTCTTTTGATTTCCTTTCTGCAAAAGCGATAGAGTAATGAAAAATGTCCTGTATTTACTCACCGGCCTGCTTTTTGGCATAGTCATGACCAAAGGAGAGGTGATATCTTGGTACCGCATCCACGAGATGTTTCGCTTTGAAAGTTTTCACATGTACGGCGTGATTGGTACTACGGTTTTGTTGAGCATGTTTTTTATTCAGTACGGCCTGAAAAAGGGGTGGAAAGATTTGTCGGGAAACCCTTTGATGGCCAAGCCCGCTTTGCCGCTGAATGTGAAGCGCCACTTGTTAGCAGGTACGATTTTCGGTTTGGGCTGGGCTTTGCCCGGAGCTTGTCCTGGTCCCATATACGTTCTTTTGGGCAATGGCTATTTGATTGTCTTGCTCGTTTTGTTGGGA
>JALSKB010000038.1 GCA_026989035.1 Saprospiraceae bacterium
ATATGGTGGCCGGACATTCGTTGGGCGAATTGACAGCTATGACAGCAGTGGGGGCCATGGAGTTTGAAGATGGTTTGGCTTTGGTAAAGAAGCGGGCCGAAGCTATGCAAGAGGCTTGCGAACAGACCGAAGGTACGATGGCCGCTGTTTTGGGTCTGGCAGACGAAGTGGTGGAGGAAGTCTGTGATCAGGTACCGGGTATTGTGGTTCCTGCCAATTACAATTGTCCGGGGCAGTTGGTCATTTCGGGAGAAGTAGGGGCTGTAGAAGAAGCCGTGGCTAAACTGAAGGAGCGAGGTGCCCGCCGCGCCGTGGTCTTGGCGGTAGGGGGTGCCTTTCACTCGCCCTTGATGGAGCCGGCTAAGAGAAAATTGGAAGCAGCTATTGCCAATACGCCTTTTGACTTCCCGAAATGTCCTGTTTATCAAAATGTTACTGCAGAGGATACTACCCATCCGTTGACCTTGAAGCGCTTGTTGATGAAGCAGCTTACCGGACCTGTTCGTTGGACGCAAATCATGTACAACATGATTGAGCACGGCATGACGGAATACATCGAAGTGGGATCCGGAAAAACCCTGCGCAGTTTTATGATGCGCGTGGATAAGACCGTTCCCACTATGGCTTTGTGAAAAATAAGGCTAAATTTCTGTCTCGGATCTCAGGCATTTGCTTGCCGCCACCGCCAATAGGCCGCTAAAGCCACAGCGGCAATACTACCTACCGTATAATACACGAAAGTGGGAATGGGCAAGGGGTCACCGGCGGCATAGGAGTGCAAGCCGGAAAGGTAGTAGTTGACACCGAAGTACGTCATGATAACGGAGAAAAAACCCAATACCGAAGCCAGGTTAAAGGCATACGTTCCCCGCAGGCCGGGTATGAGGCGCATGTGTAAGATGAAGCCGTAAACGAGTATGGTAACCAAAGCCCAGGTCTCTTTGGGGTCCCAGCCCCAGTAGCGCCCCCAGGATTCGTTGGCCCATACGCCGCCGAGGAAGGTGCCAATGCTGAGCAGGACCAAGCCTATGGTTAAGGACATCTCGTTGAGGTAGGTCAGCTCTTTGAGGGCGTAATCCGTGCGGTTCGCATTGTTTTGCGTGCGGGTGATCATCAAAATCAGGTTGAGGAAACCCATTAAGCCGCCTAAGACGAGAAAGCCGTAGCTGGCTGTGATCATAGAAACGTGTATGGTCAGCCAGTAAGAGCGCAATACCGGCATCAGAGGTGTGATCTGGGGGTCCATCCAACTCAGATGAGCCACCATGAGAATGAGCGATGCCAGAATGGATGTGGCTGCCAAAGCGCCGGCTTGCTTGTGGGCAAAGAGGAGCCCGGCCAAGGTGGTGGCCCAGGCAATGTAAATCATAGATTCATAGCCGTTGCTCCAAGGTGCATGCCCCGAGATGTACCAGCGCAGTGCCAGGCCCGCTGTGTGTAGTCCGAAAAAGAGCAGAAAACCGGCTGTAAGTACTTTTTGGCTGGTGGCTATCCAAGAAGCTCCGGGTTTGAAGATGTCGAAAAAGAAGATGATGAGCAGACCCAGACCCAGCAGGCCGTACCACTTGCCCAAGCGGTTAAAAAGATCTACTTTGTTGTAAAAAATTTCTGCCTTGAGTTTGGGTTCGGGAATGAGTAGTGCCTTGCCCAGCTTCTTTTGGTAGCCATCCAGAGCAGTGACCAATTCATTGACATCAGACCAATTGCCCGTTTGCATGGCTTGGCGTGTAGTCTGGATGTAGGCCTTCATGAAGTTGTCGATGAAGAAGTTGCTGCGCTCGTCTCCCTCGGCAGCCATGAAGGGCGTCAGCCAGTGAGTATCCGTGCTGTCCAGAGGAGGAAAGAGCCGGAGCAGTTGCCCCGTGAACACCATGTTGACAATGTTGAGGCGTTCATCGACCTTGAGTACATCGTTGTCCAATTTGCTGCGTTGGGCGGGTTTGTGCTGATTGGCCATTTCAACGCGCTCTGCCAGCTTGTAGCCGAAATTCTCGTCGAAAAAATCCAGATAAGTAGCGTATTTGCGGTCTCCTATCTCCAAAATTTGGCGCAAGCCGGGATGAGAAACTTTGATGATGGGGATGCGCTCCCATTCTTCGGGAAAGACCGTCATACCGAGGAAAATCTGCCCGGAATTCATGCCGTACATTCGACTTTTACGTGACACCTTGCGAACAACTTCATCCATCAGGCTGCTCATGGGTTTCATGCGCCCGCGAAAGTCTTGTACCTGAAGTTGCTCAAAGCGTTGGACATGCTCAATGGGTAGCATCGAGATGCTGTCGGAAGGCAGAGGGCTAAAAGAGGCCTGGCCGAAAAGAAACAGCGGGGCAGCTACCAAAGCCATACCTGTCATCAGGGCTTTGCGCTGTTCTCGCAGCTGTTGCATCTTTTGGCGCAGCTTCCAAAATCGACTGCGCTTGCTAAAGAGCGTGGCCAACATGCCCAGAGCGAGCAAGAAATATCCCAGGTAACTCACCAGAGTGCCCGGGCGGTCGTGGTTAGCCGAAAGCACTGTGCCCTGCTCATCGGGGTCGTAAGAAGCCTGGAAAAAGCGATAGCCGCCGTAGTCCAAAATGTGGTTCATGTAGATGCGGTAGTCCATTTCCAAGTTTTTTTGGGGGTCTTTCAGCACCACTTCACTGGCATACGACTTGGGGCTGTTCGAGCCGGGGTAACGCTCCAGTTGAAAGTCTTTTAAGTAAATGGAAAAGGGCAGATTGATGTACTGTTGGCCGTAGGAAAGCTCTATTTGCAGGCCGTTGAGAAGCACCTTTTCCACTTCTCCGGGGCCGTTGTGGTAGTCCCACAGAGCGACCTCTTTGCTTTGTTCGCCATCCGAAACCTTAAGCAGGGCAACGTTGGGCTCACTTTCCGTTATCTTTGGCGCTTTGGAGCTGATTTTTATCTTGCCTTTCGGCAAATAAGAGCGCGCTACCAAATTGCCGTCCCCTATGGTCATCAGCGTGCGGAAAGGCAGGGGGTGATAGACATTTGCCGCAAGGCTGTCTTGGTGCTGATCGGCCATGCGAAGGGTGTAAATGGTGTAGGGCGCACGGATATAAAGGCTGTCACCCTCGGGCTTGATATGGATGACGCTCTCATTGGCTGTGTCGGAAAACATGAGGGCTAGAGAACCGATCAGAAGCCCTTGCCCGGGTTCCAAAATCCGGTCTTCGCGCATGCCGCTGCTGCCGGTACTGACCAGAGAAAGCACCGGCCCCCCGTTTTCATCTTCTTCAGCTGTTTTCTCCGCTTGCGGGATGAAGTCCACCAACTCGATTTCAATGTTCTTTTCCGTCGGCCCCGCTTCGGGGAAAGCGTATTGTCGGCGGTAGTGGTTTTTTCCAAGGCCGCTGAACAAGACTCGCTGAACGTGGTAGTCCCTGTTTTTTCCATCGGTGATAACCGTGGTAATCCAAGTCTCCGAAGTGAGCAGGGAGTTGGAGGCCTGCCCTTCGCGGATGTGTACCGTGCCCTCATAGCCGATGTAACGCGTGATGGCTGCTCCCAGCAAAATGACCAAAATGGCCAGGTGAAACAGCATCACAGGCCATTTTTCCTTTCGGAAAAGCCGGTAGCGAAACAGATTGACCAGCACCGTGATGCCAAAAAGCAGCAACAAAATTTCAAACCAGCGCGCCTGGTAGATCCACTTTTGTGCAGCCGGCGTGCCGTAATCGTTCTCTATAAAGGTGGCGAAACCTATGGCTGCAGCAAAAACCAAAAAATAGACGCCTGCTGCCCGGGTAGAAAAGAGAATATTGGATATCTTGCTCATCTTGTGAGTGATCGTTGGTAGAGACCCCTGCCTTTTGCCAAGGAGGGTTTTGTTTTGCGAAGATAAGAATAGATCTTCATAGTGGGACAGCTGAAAAGTGCAATTTTTTTCACTTTTACAAAACTACCTCTTGTGCTTTTTGAAGGTCTTCCTCTTTTGGTATAGACTTAAAACAAACAAATGCTTATGGAGTTTTGTGCTGAAGTGAAAGACGGCTGTAGCCTGGGCCTTTTCGTGCAACTGCCCTTTGATGTGTATGTCCTCTACGGCACCCACAGGCAAAAGGTGTGGGCAGAGTTGAACGACCTGCGCTTCCCGGCTGTGCTGCAGCGCGTGGGCCGACCGGAATACGTCCTGGTCTTCCGCTCGGAAGTCAGAAAAGCACTCAAACTGAAAGCCGGAGAACAAGTGCATATCCGATTGGAAGTGCGATCGTGATCTATGCTCGACAGGCATTCTAAATTTCCCGTGTTTTTGGCCCTTTATACTCTATGGTGAAGTGGTTTGGGAGGCCTCAGCCTCCCAAACTTCCTATCTTTCGCTGGTTTGTGAGTTGTAAATGTCCCAAACTATTTCGGTTTGGGTATAACCAAAAACACGTATCTTTACCCCTGTCAATTAAGACATGCTCCCGAAGCCCCCCTTATCTTTGCGTTATAGCTCAAGCTTGCCGAAACTCCGGCAAGCTGCCAAACCTCTTGTGTATGAAAAGGACGTCTTTTTTACTTGTTGCTTTTTTCCTGCTGAACTTTGCTCGTTTGCAAGGGCAGACGATTTTGCAAGTAGGGGATATAGGTATTACAGGTTATGATGGAGATAATCCAGATGCTTTTTCTTTTGTCCTGCTGGTGGATGTAGTGGCCAATACGGAAATTTCTTTTACAGATAATGGCTGGAAGGCAAGTGGATCCTTTCGAACTACAGAACAAGTGCTTACGTGGACAGCTCCTACAGGAGGGCTTATGGCTGGCACGGTAGTGGTGATAGATAACGGAATGGTTACCGAAGGTGATGGTAGTGTTAGTGGGTCCATGCCGGCTTTTAGTGTTGATGGAGATCAATTGTTTGCTTATCAGGGGACTCTTTCCAATCCAACCATTTTGGCCGGTTTACAAATGAACGGTGATTGGGATGCGGA
>JALSKB010000039.1 GCA_026989035.1 Saprospiraceae bacterium
ACGACTGCCGCTCGCGGATTTACTTTCCCACGGCCTTTTCACCGAATGGGGACGGCCTGAACGATTTGTTTTTGCCGCAAGGCAAGGATTACCAGGGTATAGAACTGCAAATCTATGACCGCTGGGGGGGACTGCTGTTTTCGTCTCAAAGTCCACCCTTTGCCTGGGACGGTAGCGATGCCGCCGGAGGGGTATATGTGTATCGCTTTCGATATTTCAACACCCTGGCCCTGCAGGAGGAGGAGGTCTCCGGCCAGGTGGTGTTGCTGCGATAGAGACGCAATGCCTTGCGTCTCTATCGCAATGCCTTGCGTCTAAGGTAGGGGCAATCGGGTCAACAGGGAATTGGCATGCGTTGCGATCGTTACGACGATCACCTCTTAATCGGATATGGATACCTACTAGCTGCGGGTGTTAACCCGCAGAACTTTTTTGCCGCAAGTAGGTATCCCAGGGCATTTTTTTGTAGAAATCATCCCCAAAATATTTGATGATGGTTTGGAAGTCTTTGGGAGATTTGTAGCCCGGAATAGACTGAATGAGCTTCAAATTTTCATCAAAGAAGACATAAGTGGGATAACTGAGGCGTCCTCCGGTAAGTTCGTAGGCCAGTTGGTTGTAACCTTTTTGACCGTTTTGTACGTATTTGTACTCCTTCCCCTTGAAGTGTACTTTCTCGTGCTCTTCGGCATTGAAATGGATGGGGTAGTACTTTTGGTTGAGATACCTGATGACATTTTCGTCTTGTAGGGTCTCTCTTTCCAGGCGATTACACCATCCGCACGAATTGGAGTAGAGGATGACGATGACTTTGCGTTTTTCCTTTTGTAGGGCTTGCTCTACTTCTGCCAAACTCATCCACTGAATGTGGTCGGTTTTTTGAGGAGCACTTTTGAAGGTCGCAGGCACGGGCGTGCCGATTTGCCGAAAGGCCGGAAAAAACGCTACGCTAACGAGGGTTGCCATACTGAAGAGGAGAACAGCCTTAAAATTCATGTTCAAGGAATTTTGATTGTGCCACTGGACAAAAATAGTGAGATAAAAACAATTTTTGGCTGTTCTTGGTGCTACTCCGGGGCGATTTTAAAATAAGTTTAACGTAAAATTGCGGAAAACCTCCCAGCGATCCCAGCCCAGCTGAAATTCGTTCACCTTTTGAGCGGAAGGAGGCAGCTGTGGAGCCGGAACGGCTTGTTCGGCTTCGGCTTCGGTTAAACTGCGGGTTGAGCTGCCTCGCCGAATTTCGTCCCAGAGGTTGGCAGCGATAAAGCTCTGAAGAACTTGCCGTCCGCCTTCGACCAGCAACTTGCGTACGCCGCGTTCGGCCAACTGCTCGAGCAGCCCCGGCAGCCCCATTTGCGGGTAGGGGAGGAATTTCGTTTGGCGAAAGCCGGACAAAGGCGCCGAACCTTTGCTGAAAATCAAAGTAGGCATGCTGTCGTCTAACAGATGTAGGGAGCGCTTCAAGCGGTTCCTCCGATCGAGTACGATGCGCAAGGGGCTTCCGCCAAACCAAAGCCTGTTGTTGAGGCGGGGATCGTCGCAAAGTGCCGTACCGCTGCCGATGAGTAGGGCATCGCTCTCGCTGCGCCAACGATGAACCAAGCGCTGTGATAGAGGATGGCTGATGCTGAGCTGTCTATCCTGCAGACCCAAGTATCCGTTGGCCGTTTGGGCGTATTTTAAAAGCACGTAGGGGCGCTTGCTCTCGTAATACCTCAGCTGAGGGGCGATTAAAAGCCGACCCTCTTCGGCCAAAACCCCTTCCAGAACTTCAATTCCCGCTTTTCGGAGAATCTCCAAACCCCTGCCGTTTACCTCGGGATTGGGGTCTCTGACAGAAACCACCACCCGCCGAAATTTTTCCCTGATAATCAAATTCGTACAGGCTGGCGTGTTGCGGTGAATGCAGCAAGGCTCCAGCGAAACAAAGAGGGTAGATTTCGGAATGTGAATGAGATCTTTCGGTGAGACAGAACCAAAAGCCTCTACTTCGGCATGTGCCTGCCCATAAGCCCGGTGATAACCTTCTCCGAGAATTCTTCCCTCGTACTCAATTAGCGCACCAACCATAGGGTTGGGCGAAGTGGCTCCATTTGCCAAACGCGCCAAAGCAAAACAACGGCGCATCAAAGTCTCTTCCTCAGGGCCTTTCATCGAAGCAAAGATAAAAAGCTCAAGACAAAACGGAGCGTATTCCCACAGCTTTTCGGCTTTGCTCAACTGTAGAGCTTTCGCTATCTTTGCGTGGGCCTGCCAGAGAAGAGCCGCCATAGCCTTCACCGCTAAGTCAGGCCGCATGTAGGGCACAGGCCTATTTGCCGAAAGGCTAAAAAGCAATGTTGTGGCAAGGAAAACTTCGTCCAAAAGCGGGAAAGTTACTCCGCTGATGCAGCAGTATTTTCGGGTGAAAGCCAAACATCCGGAAGCCATCCTTTTGTTCAGGGTAGGGGACTTTTACGAAACCTTCGGCGAAGATGCCGTCAAAACCTCGGAAGCCCTGGGCATCGTCTTGACTAACCGAAATAACGGCGGTAGCCAAATCGAACTGGCGGGCTTTCCCCACCACGCTCTGGACATGTACCTGCCGCGCCTGGTCAAAGCCGGCTATCGCGTGGCAATCTGCGAACAACTGGAAAAACCCAGTCCCCAAAAGAAAATCGTCAAACGCGGCGTAACCGAAATCGTAACCCCGGGCGTAGCGATCAACGACCAGCTTCTTGAACACGATAAAAACAACTTCTTGGCAGCAGTGGCTTATGCTGCTAAAGGGCGCATGGCCATGGCTCTGTTGGACATCTCTACCGGGGAATTCTTGGTTTCCGAAGGAGACGAACAATACATTGATAAATTGCTGCAGAGTTTCAGGCCTTCAGAAGTGTTGTTGCCGCGCGACCGGCAGAAGCAGTTTGAAAAACAACAGGGCGATGCCTTTCATCTCTTTGGTTTGGATGACTGGGTGTTCAGTTACGACTACGCCAGGGAAAAACTGCTCGCCCGCTTTGAGGTGAACAGCCTGAAGGGCTTTGGCATAGAAGATTTGCAGTTGGCTCAGATTGCGGCCGGAGCTGTCTTGCACTACCTGGAGACTACGGAAAACCGCAATTTGCAACACCTTACAGCTATTAGGAAGATCCGGGCCGAGCAGTACGTTTGGCTGGACCGCTTTACCATACGCAATTTGGAATTGCTCTACAGCCAGCATCAGGGAGGGGTGCCTTTGCTGCACATTCTCGACCAAACGGTAACGCCTATGGGCGGGCGCCTGCTCAAAAAATGGGTGGTGCTGCCCCTGACGCGTCTGGCCAATATCCGGGCTCGCCAAGAGGTCGTTGCTTATTTTCTGGAATCCGAAGACGAATGGCGCGAAGAACTCGAAAGCTATCTGCGCAGCATGGGCGATCTGGAACGCCTGATTTCCAAAGTGCCATTGGGCAAAGTCAATCCGCGGGAGTTGGTGCATCTGCGCAAAGCGTTGGAAGCCATGCTGCCTTTGCGCGAGCTTTTGCTCCAAAGCCATAGCGAAGAACTTCAACGCCTGGGCGATACCATCCATCTTTGTGAGGCTTTGCGCAAGCGCATCGCAGAGCAACTGGTAGCAGAACCTCCCGTCAACCTCAGCAAGGGAGGGGTCGTGGCTGAAGGCTTTCATGCAGAACTGGATGAACTGCGCTATTTGGTCAGCCACAGCAAAGAACTGTTGGTGGAAATCCGAGACCGAGAGGCCGAACGCACGGGCATCGATAAACTGAAAATTGGCTTCAACAATGTTTTTGGATACTACCTCGAAGTAACGAATAAGTACAAAGGCAAAGGCCTGGTTCCCGAACATTGGATTCGCAAACAAACTCTGACCAATGCCGAACGATACATCACCGAAGAACTGAAAGAGCTGGAGCAGAAAATTTTAAACGCAGAAGAAAAAATCCTATTGCTGGAACAACAGCTCTTCGACGAACTGGTCTTTTTTGTGGCAGATTACATTCAACCCATTCAACACGACGCTTCCGTCATAGCCCGCCTGGATGTACTTTTGGCTTTCGCCAAAATAGCACAGCGCAATCGCTATTGCCGGCCGACTTTAGACGAAAGCCTGGTCATTGACATCAAAGAGGGGCGACATCCGGTCATTGAAAAACAACTGCCCATAGGAGAGGAATACGTGCCCAACGACATCTATTTGGATACCGAAGAACAACAAATTTTGCTCATCACGGGGCCCAATATGTCGGGAAAATCGGCCTTGTTGCGCCAAACGGCTCTGATTTGCCTGATGGCTCAAATGGGCAGCTATGTGCCTGCCCGGGAAGCCCGCCTGGGGTTACTGGACAGGGTTTTTACACGTGTGGGCGCTTCCGATAACATTTCTTCCGGGGAATCGACCTTCATGGTAGAAATGAACGAAACGGCCAGCATCATGAACAACATCTCCGACAGGAGTTTGATTCTATTGGATGAAATCGGTCGGGGTACGAGCACGTACGACGGGGTGTCCATCGCCTGGTCCATCGCTGAATTTTTGCACGAAAACGGCATGGCCCGGCCCAAAACGCTCTTTGCCACCCACTACCACGAGATGAACGAGCTGGGTGAACGCCTGCCCCGCATCAAAAACTTTAATGTGGCTACGCGGGAAATGGGCAATAAGGTGCTCTTCTTGCGCAAGCTTAAACCCGGCGGAAGTCAACACAGCTTCGGCATCCACGTGGCTCGCATGGCGGGTATGCCCCGCTGGATCGTGCAGCGCGCCGGCGAAATTTTGCGGCAGCTGGAGGAAAATCGCCAAACCATAGGGGAAGAAGGAGAACAAGGCGTACCTTCAACAGCGGTACATACCCGAAACATTGAAAACCCCATGGCTCTGCAACTGAGTATCTTCGATACCGTAGATGAAACTGCAGGGCGCATCAAAAGTTTGCTCACAGAGCTGGATCTCAACAGCATGACGCCCATCGATTGCATGATGAAGTTGCACGAGCTGAAAAAAATTGTGGACACAGAAGAGCAGTCCTGACGGACGTAGTACTCTGACCCAGTCTCCCAGTCCCCAACACGGGACGCTTTTTTGCTCCCTCGGGAAAAGGGGGCCTTTACCCCATGCCCGGCATACCCGGAAAATTCGGCATGCCCATTTTTCCCTTGCTCATCTTGTGCATCATTTTGCGCATTTGTTCGAATTGCTTGATAAAAGCGTTGATTTCATGCACGCTGCGTCCGCAGCCCTTGGCAATGCGCTTTTTGCGGTTCATGTTGAGGATTTCGGGCTTGGAGCGCTCTTCCGGCGTCATAGACTGAATAATGGACTCTACCTTGGCAAAGGCCGAGTCGTCGATGTCCAGGTTGCGGGTGAGCTTGGCCATGCCGGGAATCATGCCGAGCAGGCTCTTGAGGTCCCCCATTTTTTTGATTTGTTGAAGCTGGGAGTAAAAATCGTTAAAATCGAATTTGTTTTTGCGGATCTTCTTCTCAAGGCGCTTGGCCTCTTCCTCGTCGAACTGCTGCTGGGCGCGTTCCACCAGGCTGATGACGTCTCCCATACCGAGAATGCGCTGGGCCATGCGGTCGGGGTGGAAGACATCCAGGGTGTCCATCTTTTCTCCGGTGCTGATGAATTTGATGGGCTTGCCCACGGTGTATTTGACCGATAGCGCAGCTCCGCCCCGCGTATCGCCATCGAGCTTGGTGAGCACCACGCCGTCGTAGTCGATGCGCTCGTTGAAGGCCTTGGCCGTATTGACGGCGTCCTGCCCCGTCATGGAATCCACGACGAAAAGCGTTTCTGTGGGGTGGGCAGCCTCTTTGATGGCGGCAATTTCGCGCATCATGTCTTCATCAATGGACAGGCGGCCGGCCGTATCTATGATGACCGGATCGTAGTGATTTTGCCGGGCATAAGCGATGGCGTTTTGAGCGATTTCCACCGGATTTTTGTTTTCCGGTTCCTTGTAAAGTTCCACGCCGATTTGCTCTGCCAATACGCCGAGCTGGTCTATGGCTGCCGGGCGATAGACATCAGCTGCGACCAACAAGGGACGCTTGTTCTTTTTGGACTTGAGGAAGTTGGCCAGCTTGGCTGAAAAAGTGGTCTTTCCCGAACCTTGCAAACCTGCAATCAACACCACGCCGGGCTTGCCCTTGATGTTGATGCCCACCGACTGACCTCCCATCAGCTCGGTCAGCTCGTCCATGACGATTTTCACCATCAATTCCCCGGGCTTGACGGACTTCAGCACGTTCTCCGTGCCCAGCGCTTTTTCTTTGACTTTGTCGGTGAACTCTTTGGCAATCTTGTAATTGACATCGGCTCCTACCAAGGCCCGTCGTATTTCCTTAATCGATTGAGCAATGTTGACTTCTGTGAGTTTGTGCTCGCCTTTGAATGCCTTGAAGGCGCCCTCTAATCGATCTGTAAGCGTATTGAACATGGTAGTCGTACTTTCTTTTCTTTGCCTTTCGGCAAACATAAACCTAAACCCAGAGGATTTGTCGGTGTGTAAAAAATGACAAACGAACGATAGTTTGAGCGTTCGAGCTTGTGCCGACTCTGTTGCGTAAACACCTGCTTCCCCTGCAAAACAGCTCTGCTCACAAGCCGTGCAAAGATATAAAATTTTGGCGCTATATTTTATGGCGAAGTGGTTTGGGAGGCTGAGACCTGCCAAACTCCCTATCTTTCGCTCGTTTGTGAGCCGTAAATGTTCTAAACCATTTTAGCTTGGGTGTATATTGCACAGAAATCGTTTGGGCTTGATGTAGAACTGTTGCCGGTAAGTTCTCCCTTTTTCAGCAAATTAATGGTTTAGAGGTTTAGGCCTGGAATTTCGGCTTTTTTGATTTTTTTGAGACCTGTAGTCTTGGTTTTGGGAAAAATACCTATCTTTAAGCCAGCTCTAAGAACAATCCCCCCCTCTTTTTATCCCATGGGCACATAGACAAAACGATTTTATTGACTAAAAACTGGCTTATGAACATGACTACCAAGCTCCTGTTATGGCTTATTCTGGCTATTCTCTTGGGGTGGCTTTGGTTTGGTCCTTGGTCCTGTTGTTGGCAGCAGTGGCTGTGCCCGGATTGCGTCAAAGGCGCGGTTCAGGAGGAACAAATCGGCTCCCAAACCGGTCGGGAGGAGCCTGTTGCTTTGGCTCACTTGCCCATTGAATTTTTAAAGGGAAGTGCAGAGCCGCACACCTATGAAGGCTGGGAAGCCCTCAAGGATAGCTTAGTGTCCGGTCTGACAGATGGGAAACAATTGCTGGTTACCGGCTATTATTTCGAGGGGGAAGAAGCTCCCGAAGGCTTTGAAACCATGGGTCTGGCTCGGGCCAATAAGGTCATAGATCTGCTCGCGAACAGCATACCCAGAGAACAAATGACTGCCAGGTCGTTGTTGGTAGAAGCAGCTCAAATAGAGCATGGCAAGGTCTTGAATGCAGTGGATTTTGGCTGGGAGGATAGACCCACTGAAACGGAAAAAACCGAGCAAGCGAGTTTAGAGCAGATCTCTACCGAGCGCGTCTTGCTGCATTTCCCGACAAACTCGGCTAAGGCTTCTGATGTAGGGCCTGATATTGAGGCTTATTTGGACAAGGCAGCCGAACGCGTCAAAAAAAGCGGTGAGCAAATTCTCCTCATTGGTCATACGGACAACAGGGGAAGCGATAAACTCAACACGCGTTTGGGACGCAAGCGGGCAGAGTTCGTTCGCGATCTGCTGCTTCGCCGTGGCGTGCCTGCCAAGCAAATCAGCGTGAAGTCTATGGGCGCTAAGGACCCCGTGGCTTCCAACAAAACCAAAGAAGGACGCGCTCAAAATCGTCGCGTGGAACTCAAAATCCAAGCAAGCGGCAAAGAGTAAAATCTTGGTCTGTTTGCCCTTAAACTCCTAACGACAAAAAACGAGATAACCATGTTCTACAATACCCTTTTCCTGGATGCTTCTGCTGCCGTTTGCACGGCTTGCTGGTGGAAACTTCTGCTCTTGTTTCTGGGAGCCATTTTGCTAGGCCTTTTACTGGGCTACATCCTCTGGCACCGCTTCAAAGCCATGGTGGATGAGCTAAAATCCGATTTGGATAAACAGCACAACCAGTACATCGAGCTGAAAACGGAATTTGACACCTTGAAATATCAGTACGAAGAGCAGAGCAAAGAACTCAGCAATGCCAAGGCAGCTCTGAGCTCTTGTAAGGCTGACAAGGCTGTTCTGGAAAGCCGTTTGGCCAAATGTCAGGCAGAATTGGAAGCCGCTGCTGCCGGTGGAGGTGATGCAGCCATGGGCGCTGCCATGGTAGCAGGTGGAGCGGAAGAAAAAGGCGAGGCGACGGGCTATGCGGCTGTCTTTTCTCCCGATAACCTCCAGATTGTGGAAGGTATAGGCCCTAAGATAGAACAACTGCTCAAAGCAGCCGGCATCAATACCTGGAGGGATCTGGCTAATGCCGATTTGGCTCGCCTGCAAAAAATCCTTGACGATGCGGGGCCGCGCTATCGCATGCATAACCCCAAATCCTGGAGCGATCAGGCACGTCTTGCTGCCGAAGGCAAGTGGGACAAACTCGTCGAGCATCAAAAATTCCTCGATGCGGGCCGGGAAAATACCGGAGATTTCGATACGCCTTCCAAGGTGGAAAAACTGTACCTCAAAGCCGTGGGCTTTGGCGCAGCTAAAGAAGACGACCTCAAAATCGTGGAAGGCATAGGCCCGAAAATCGAGCAATTGCTCAAAGCTGCCGGCATCAAAAACTGGAAAGCCCTGGCCAAGGCTACTGTAGAGGAAATCCAGGCTATACTGGACCGGGCCGGTGAAAATTACCGCCTGGCGGATCCCGGAACCTGGCCCAAGCAAGCCGCTTTGGCCGTTGCCGGCAAATGGAACGAGTTGAAAGCTTATCAAGATCAACTCAAAGGCGGGAAATAACGGCTAAAAACCACAAAATCCTTTTCTTTAAAGAGGGCCTGAGCTTCTGTTCGGGCCCTTTTGCTTTTTTCTCACAAAACAGAGGGCTTCTCATTCAACCAACTGCAAGGGAAATTGTATCTTTGTAAAGCCAATGCTCCTTCGCAAGGCGTTTTTGCATCTGGAAAACAACCCGTTCAGAAAGCTCAAGGCAAAAACTTGCTTTGAGCCTCAAGACAAAACATACCGATGAGTATTGACAAAATAGAGATCATCAGAGCCCTGGAAACGGTGGTGGACCCTCAAAGCGGGATGAACATCATTGAACGCAAAATGGTCCGTGACCTGGAAACCGATGACCAAAATAACGTGCGCTTCACCCTGGTTCTGCCTAGCTTGCAAGTGGCCTATAAAAATGAGCTGAACTTTGCCAGCATAGCAGCAGTCAAACAAAGATTTCCGGAGGCGGAAGTCCATGTGCATGTAGTGGACAAACAGGCCGTGGGAGAAAAAGACGAAGGCCCTTTGCCCCAGGTGAAAAACATCATCGCCGTGGCGTCGGGAAAAGGAGGCGTGGGAAAGTCCACCATTTCGGTTAACCTGGCCTTGGCCCTCAAGGAGAGGGGATATAAAGTGGGCTTGATTGATGCCGATTTGTACGGGCCATCCGTTCCTACCATGTTGGGCCTGTTTGGCAAAAGACCCAAAGTCAAGGAAGTGCATGGCCAACCACGCATCATTCCCCTACTATACGAAGGCATGCCGGTGATGTCCATCGGCTTCATCATAGAGCCGGAGCAGGCCGTGGTTTTGCGCGGGCCACGCTTGGCCAGCATCATTCAGCAATTCATTCGAGAAGTCCTCTGGGATTCACTGGATTATCTGATCATCGATTTGCCTCCGGGAACGGGAGATATCCAATTGACCTTGGTACAAACCGTACCGGTAACGGGAGCTGTCATTGTAACTACACCCCAGGAAGTGGCCGTGGCAGATGCTGTAAAAGCAGCTAACATGTTCCGCATGTCCAATGTCAAAGTACCTTTGCTGGGCGTGGTGGAAAACATGTCCTGGTTTACACCCGCGGAATTGCCGAACAACAAGTACTATCTTTTTGGCCAAGGCGGCGGGCAACAATTGGCAGAGAAAATGGAGACGACCCTCTTGGGGCAGGTGCCTATCGTGCAAAGCATACGAGAGGGAGGTGATGCCGGCAAACCGGTAGTGCTTGGTCCCGATAGCTTGGAACGCGAGGCCTTTTTCCATTTGGCGAAAGCCCTGGAGAAAGCCGTCGAAAAGCGCAAGGCCGAAATGCCTCCGACGGAAACTGTGAAAATCATTCACCGCTGAAAAGGTGAAAACCAAAGCCGCGATGCTTATGCTGCAAACCACTCGCGATATGATTGACAAAATTGAAGAAGCCTTGCAAGAGCTTCGACCGTATTTTCACAAAGATGGCGGGGATGTGGAATTGGTGCGTTTCGACGAAAAGCAGCAGATTGTCTATATCCGTTGGCTGGGCAATTGTACGCAGTGTAGCATGACGCCCATGACCAAAGCGGGTATTGAGGCGGCCATACGAAACAAATTGCCCGATCTGCTCAGGGTAGAAGCCGTGGAAGTATGAAACGAGAAGAGCTGCTCGCTCAAATTCGCGCCAAAAATTCCTTTCTCTGTATTGGACTGGATACCGATCCGGCGCGCATACCCGGGCATTTGCTGAAAGAAGAGCGGCCCGTGCTGGCTTTTAACAGTGCCATCATTGAGGCTACACGCGATTTGTGTGTGGCTTACAAAATCAACACGGCTTTTTACGAAGCTCGGGGCCTGGAGGGCTGGCGCGATTTGGAAGATACCCTGAAGCTCATTCCCCCAAATATCCTGACCATAGCCGATGCTAAGCGGGCCGATATTGGCAATACCTCGGCTCAATACGCCAGGGCTTTTTTTGAAGTGTTGGGCGTCGATGCCCTGACTCTGGCTCCTTATATGGGCCAAGACAGCATAGCTCCTTTCTTGGCTTATCCCGACAAGTGGAGTATTCTGCTGGCGTTGACTTCCAATGCCGGCAGCCGCGATTTTCAGGGGCTGCAAGTCGGTGATGAGGCCTTGTATCTGCACGTGCTGGAAACGGCATCACAGTGGGCCGGGCCTGAGCAACTGATGTTTGTCGTGGGGGCTACGCATCCCGATAAACTGGCTGAAATCAGGGAAAAGCTGCCGGCGTATTTCTTCCTAGTGCCGGGGGTTGGTGCCCAGGGAGGTAACCTGGAAGCCGTGGCCGAGGCAGCTCTGACACCTGATGTTGGCCTGCTGGTGAACTCTTCCAGGGGCATCATTTATGCTTCTTCCGGCGAAGATTTTGCCGAGCGGGCCGAAGAACAGGCCTTTTTGTTGCAGCGTGAAATGGAAAACATCTTAACGACTCATGTTTAACTCTGTGAAAACAAGCTCAATAGGGCTGCTCTTGTTTTTGGCTTTAATGCTCTTTTTATCGGGTAGGCCATTTGCACCTGCTCGGCAACTGGAAAAACCGAGTTTGCAGTTGGCTTTGCTCAAATACAAAGGCGGAGGCGACTGGTATGCCAACCCTACTTCCTTGCCCAATCTCGCCAGGTTTTGCAACGAGGAATTGGGCACACAGTTTGTCGAAGATCAGGCTGAAGTTTATGTAGGCGATGCCGACTTGTTCAACTATCCCTTTGTGCATATGACGGGGCACGGCAATGTGGTGTTCTCAGAGTCGGAAGCTTTGAATTTGCGCACTTACCTCATTGCAGGAGGTTTTTTGCACATTGACGATAACTACGGCATGGACCCGTACGTGCGGCCGGCTATGAAAAAGGTTTTTCCGGAGTTGGATTTTGTGGAGCTGCCCTTTGAACATCCCATTTACCATCAGCGCTTTGACTTTCCCAACGGTCTTCCGAAGATTCACAAACACGATGGTAAGCCGCCCCAGGGATTTGGCCTGTTTTGGGAGGGGCGCCTGGTGTGTTTTTACACCTATGAATGCGATTTGGGCGATGGTTGGGAATCTCCTCAGGTGCACAAAGATCCGCCGGAAAAGAGGCTGCAGGCCTTGCAAATGGGCGTCAATATTGTGCAATTCGTCTTTAGTCAGGGTTTGAAGTAGAGGTGTTGAGATGCTCGGTTTTGATGGCTTGCAAGGCAGCCTGAACATCGGGGTCATCGGCATTGAGCACTTGGAAATAGACTTTGTTGCCGAAGAGTTGTCTGGCTATGCCGGCTTTAAGCCATCTGAGGAGATAGGGACGCAGTTTTTGCTCTTTGGTGGAGGATAAGTTCACGCCCTGTTGTTTGGCGAAAGCCAGAAAGTCATTCCACAAGTCGGGCTCGAGTTGGGTACGTACGAATTCTTCCGGCCTTTGGGGCAAGCTGTAGTGATGGGCTCCGTTGGGAAGCAAGTGGCGAATGATAAAGGGCGTTATCTGACTGCGCATTTTGCTCAAATCCTCATCGAAAGATATGCTGTCGAGTGGCACGAAGATATCGGGCACGATGCCTCCGCCACCATGCACTTCACGTCCTTCACGGGTATAGTACTGCACGGTATCCTGAAGTTTGATGCTGTCTGCATGGAAAAGTTCTCCGTTTTCATATCGGTGTGCGAGGTCCTGGTCGTAGTCTGCCTGGCTGGTGTAGGGTTTTTGGATGCAGCGCCCGGAGGGGGTGTAGTAATGAGCTACGGTGAGCCGAAGGGCGGAGCCGTCAGCGAGTTGGTATTGTTCTTGTACCAGGCCTTTGCCAAAAGATCGCCTTCCGACGATGATGCCACGGTCTTGGTCTTGCAAGGCTCCGGCTACAATTTCACTGGCAGAGGCGGAGCCTTCATTGATGAGGACGGCAATTTTTTCCAGTGGGAAGAGTGCTCTGCCATGGGTTTTGTATTCCTTGCGGATCGACTGGGCGCCTTCGGTGTAGAGCAACAAGATGTCTTTTTCGGTGAAGAATTGGTTGAGCAGCTTGGTGGCTTCGGGCAGATAGCCGCCCGGGTTGTCGCGCAGGTCGAGTAGCAGGTTTTTTACCTGGTGCTGTTCGACCAAGCTGTCAAGTGCTTCCATAAACTCGGTATAGGCATTGGCGCTGAAGCGATTGAGCTTGATGTAGGCAGTTTGCGGTTCGATGACATAAGCAGCATCTACGCTGTGGATGGGTATCTGTGCACGGGTGAGGGTGAGTTGCAACAAAGAATCAAGGCCATAGCGAAGTAGGCCTATTTTAACTTTAGAGTCTTTGCTTCCTTTGAGTTGCCGGACGATTTCCGAGCTGCTCAATCCTTGGCCGGCGATGAGGTTGTCGTCGATGGTGATGATTTTGTCGCCGGAGAGGATGCCGACTTCTTCGGCCGGGCTGCCCGATAGAGGCGTGATGACGACTACGGTATCGTCTAAGAGTTGAAATTCTATGCCTATACCTTCAAATTCGCCGGACATTTGCTCTTCCACGTCTTGCATGTCTTCGGCAGTGATGTAAATGCTGTGGGGATCGAGTTTTTCCAGCATGGCCTGAATGGCGGCCTCTTCCAATTCCTGCCGGTTGACTTTATCCATGTATCTGGCATCGATGTAGCCGAGGATTTCATCCAGTTTCCCCGGCCTGCTAATGAGCTTTCGGGAAGCAGGGGAGTGTTGTCTGAGTTGACGTCCTTCGATGCGCATGCCCAGATACAGGCCCAGAGCGAGTAAGGAAAAGAGAGCCAGAGGCAACCAGACTTTGTTGGGGGATTGCTCGTTCATGCTATTTTGTTTAGAGCTTACTCCAATAGCCACTGCCCGTTTGAAAGTTTGCCGCGTTGTTTGAGTTTATGGCGGCCCCGTTCATCTTTAGCGATGGTGCAGAGTTCCGTGTGTGGGTCGTGCTCAAAGTACAGTACCCAATTGTTCTCGGCAGCTTGGTCGAGCAACTTTTTCTTTTCTTCTATGGTGACTAGCGGGCGGATGTCGTAGCTCATGACGTAGGGCAGGCCAAAATGGAAGGAAGAAGGCAGCAAATCGGCGCAATAGACCATGTGGCCCTGCTCGGTTTGCAGGTGCAGAATCATCATGGCCTCGGTATGTCCGTAGCAGCATTCCACCTGTAGCCCCGGCAGCCAATCCGTAGGTCCTTCGTCGGCGATTTCAATGAATTGCAGTACTCCTGCTTCTTTGAGCGGGACAAAATTTTCTTTGAGGAAGGAGGCTTTTTCTCGGGGATTAGGGTTGCAAGCCCAGTCGTAGTGGCGGCTATTGCTCCAGTAGGTGGCTTGGGGAAAAGTGGGAACGAGTTGGCCTTCTGTATTGCGTTTTACAGCTCCCCCTACGTGATCGAAGTGAAAGTGGGTAATGAAAACGTCAGTGATTTCTTCGGGCTGGAAGCCTTTTTGCTTTAGAGCCCATTCCAGGTCGGTGTTTTCCGGGTGGAAGAAAGAGCGAAATTTGGCGTCTTGCTTGTTCCCTATGCTGGTATCTACCAGGATTTTGCGGTCTTCGGTTTCAATGAGCAAGCAGCGCAGTGCCCAGGGGCAGAGGTTGTTTTCATCGGCCGGATTTAAGCGGTGCCACAGCGTTTTGGGGACGACCCCAAACATGGCTCCTCCGTCGAGTTTGAAACTGCCGCCTTCTATGGTTGTGAGTTTCATGAAGTTTGGGTTTACAGCGCCTGAAGAGCCGGCTCAATAGGGTTTGATTCTCTTTTCAAAGAGGTAAATCATCCGCAGGGCTGCATGGGCAGCTTCTATGCCCTTGTTTCCGTATTTCCCATTGGCCCGCTCTTTAGCTTGTTCGAGATTGTCGGTAGTGAGTACGCCATAGATAAAAGGGAGGTCGTGTTGCAGGCTGAGGTTCATCAATCCCTGGCTGACAGCTCTGTTGATGTATTCGTGGTGTGGCGTTTCTCCTTTGATTACACAGCCCAGGCAGATGACGGCATGAGAGGCGTAGCCCTCAACCATCCATTGAGCAGTCAGGGGGATTTCGAAAGCTCCGGGCACCCACACGACTTGCATGTTTTCCTTTTTGACGCCCTGCCTTTCCAGCGTTTTTATACAGCCGTCGAGCATCAATTGGTTGATTTCTTTATACCATTCGGAGACTACAATGCTCAAAATGTATGGAGAAGCATCAAATCCTTCGGGGGAAAATTTGGCGGGTATTTTGTCAGGTAAAGCCATAATTGATACCTATTGGCTTTCGCCAAATGGCTTTCGAACATGAAGGGCATTTGGCAAAAGCTTGTGATGGATTACTTTTCCATGGCCATTTTTTCGGCACGTAAGATGTACTTGTCAATTTCGCGAGCGGGTAGAGTTTCGGGGTATTTTTCTTTCAGCGTTTTGTACATTTCGAGGGCTTTAGCGTAATCGCCCCGGCTTTCGTACAGCATACCCAGGCGTTGCATGTAAATGGGGGTTACCGCCTCATTATCGCCGGCCTTAATGGCTTTTTTGTAGTATTTGGTTGCCTGATCCATGTCGTTTTTCTCGGAATAGGCATCACCCATGAGGCCGTATTTGATGATGGGCATGATTTCGCCCTTGGCTTTGAAATCCTTTAAGTAGGAGAGAGCTGCGTCGAACTGCCCCAGTTTCATGTGGCTGATAGCTGCATAGAGGTTGGCGGCATTTTCCGCTGAAGTACCGTTGTACTGTTTGGCTATGTCGTAAAAACCCGGATAGCCTCCACCCGGATTGGTGATGGCCAGGTCAAAAGAATCCTTGAGAAATTGGGCTTCGGCCTTCCACATTTGCTGGATGGCTTCCTGTTCTTTAGGCTTGACGATGAAGTTTTTCCAAGCCAGGTAGCCACCTATGAGCAGAACCAGTGCTGTTACACCGCCAAGAATCCACTTTTGGTATTTCTCCAGTACTTCGCCGGTTTCTTCTACCACTTCGACCAGGTCAACCAGCACTTCTTCGTTTTTCTTCTTGCTTTTGATTTTTCTCTTTGCCATGCTAAGGGTTTCTGTTCGTTTTTATGAAAGGGGGAAACAAGAGGATGTTAGCTTGCTTCCGCCAAAAGCAGGGCAAAGGTAGAAAAAAAAATGCAGAGAGAACACTTGATCGGCTTTCTTCTTTTTTACTGCAAAAAGGGGTAATCGTCTTCGGCGTATTCGTCTTTGAAGAGCTCTTCGGGTGGAGGTAGCGGGGAAGATTTGGCGAAAGCCACAGCATCTTCAATTTCTTCTTTGACCTGGTTTTTGATGGCTTTAATTTGCCCTTCATCTGCAAAGCCGTATTGCAGCAATTTGGCTTCGGTGGTTTTGATGGGATCTATAGCGCGGTATTTTTGGACTTCCTCTTTGCTGCGGTATTTGGCCGGGTCGGAGATGGAGTGCCCTTTGTACCGGTAGGTTTCGATTTCGAGGAAGTAGGGGCCTTTCCCTGCCCGGATGTATTCGGCTGCTTCGCTGACGGCTTCGTGTACGGGCTCCGGTTCCATGCCATTGACTTTTTTGGCAGGCATGCCGTAAGCCTGGCCGAAGTGATGCAGGTCGGTGAGTTTGCTGCTGCGTTCTATAGCGGTGCCCATGGCGTAGTGGTTGTTCTCGGCGATGTAGAGCACGGGCAATTCCCACTTGGAAGCCATGTTGAAGGATTCGTGCAGGATACCCTGCCGGGCGGCGCCGTCGCCGAAAAGTGTTACGCAAAGCTTGTCCGTGCCCTTGTACTTTTCTGCCAGGGCGATGCCCGTGCCCAGGCCGATTTGTGCTCCCACAATGCCATGCCCGCCGAAATAGCGATGTTCCCTGGAGAAGAAGTGCATGGAGCCTCCCTTGCCCTTGACAATGCCCGTAATTCGTCCGAAAAGCTCGGCCATGGCTTCTCGCAGGCTGACGCCGCGTGCAATGGCATTGCCGTGCTGTCGGTAAGCCGTGATGAGGGCATCCTCGGGCTGAATGGCGGATTCTATACCGGCGGCTACGGCCTCTTGTCCGATGTACAGGTGTAGAAAGCCTCGTATGTTCTTGCCGTACTCCAGTTGGGCGCGCTCTTCAAAACGACGTATGCGCAACATCAACAAATACCATTGCAAGTACTGCTCTTTGCTGTAGGGGGCTTTTTTTTTGCTCATAAGGTTTTTAAGTCTTTATTTGGGTACAAGGGCTTGACAGCGGCAAAGGTAGAGAGTTTTCTCTTATGCTCCATGCGTTTAAGCCTCTAATGTGTTGTGCTCTGCTTTACTCATAAGAGGCCGGTTTGTGGGTTTGCCTGTGTACGGATGAAGTGAAGGCAGGTTTGCTGTCTGTGGTTGGCAAAATGAAAAAAAGTTGCTAAAAATTGGAAGATAAATATTTTTGAAGTAATTTTGTAGTTATCTGCTGTTTAGAAGAGATCGAAATGAGCTTAAACAAAGCCTTAACCGTAACTTTTTTAATGCGTTCAACTATGGCCAAAAAACCAAATCATCAGGCAGACATTAAAAATACCAATAAGGGGACGCCAGGTACCAACAAGACCTATGACAAAAATCAGGGTAATCGCGGAAAACAACTTAATCCGAACCAAAAAGGAAAAAGATAACTGTGAATTTTCAAGCGGGAGAACGTGTCTTGTCTATGTATGCTCATGACGAAATGGTTTGGGTATATATCGAAGCTAAAGAGAATAATTGAGCCCGTGGATCTTGTTTAATCAAGGCGCCGGAATTAATATCATTTTTTTGTACCCGGGAAAATTATTTGGAAGCCTCTGCTTACTATAGTCGTAGGTGTTCTAATTATTTTGTCCTTTTCCCTGTTTTGCAAGCAATGCCCAATGCCATGCACTCAACAAAAGAAAACAATTCTATTTTAGGTAACTTGCCGCGATGGGTTGGCAGAATAGCCATGTTTCTCTATGCTATCATCGTGGCATCTTTTGTTTTTTTTCTGTTTTTATTGTGGGGTAATTGGACGCTGGAATCCGATTTCTGGGGAAATATGGGTGACTTTCTGGGTGGTACAGCCGGTATGGCAGCCACGGTGCTGGCCCTCATTTACTTGGTCGCTTCTTTGCGCAAGCAGCAGGAAGCTTTGGAGGAGCAACAAAGAGAAATTTCACTGACCAAGAAAATGCAGGAGCGGCAGCAGTTTTTGGAAATGTTTTCTCGCCATTTGACCTTTCTTCGAGAAGTGGTGAACCAAATTTCGGATCGGGATACACGAGGAGGTTTCAAAACGGGCATCGATTGTTTGGGGATGTATTGCGACAGAATCAATCGGAACGGAGCTCAAGAAACAATTCTTATGCAGTTTTTCGATGACAAGCCCAAGGTGAGCTATTACTTTCGAAACTTGTACAAGCTCCTCAAATGGTTTTATCTGCTTCGTCAGCAGCATGACCATGAGGGGGAAACGAGCGGTGCACCGGAAGATGAAAAGCGGATGCCTGGCTTTTTGCATGGAGATTTCGGGGATATTTCTCTGGGTATTTTAGAAGCTCAGTTGTCCGATCCTGAAAAAATGTTGCTGTACTTTTATGCCAAGGCCAAACACGGAGGAAATTCTATGATGCGCTATCTCTCTCCCGCGTTTTGCGACAAAGCTGAAAAAATCTGTGAACAGAAAGAAAAACATCTCCCGCTCAAGGTGTTTAAAAGAGATTTGGATAAAGCCGGCGGCAAAATAGCAGCAATCGAATAAAGGATAAAAGAGAAAGACCTTTGAGGACTTTTTCTTTTGCCTTTATTTGTAGTACACCCATGGCAAAGTGGTTTGCGAGGCGTTAGCCTCCCAAATTCCCTGTTTTTTGCTCGTTTGCAAGTCGTAAATATCCCAAACTATTTTGATTTGGGTGTAGTTGCAGGATTTTTTTCAGAATTAAATGGTAAAAGCAATACAAAATGGATTTTTTACAAAAGGAAGAAGACCGACAGAAGGCTTATGCATGTGTCGTCTCGTTCAAAAAGGTTTTAATGATTGACCCCTATACCTTGAGCCACACGGCAGGGGGATATCCGGAGGATGTCACCATAGAGGAGTATTTTGAAAAACTTTATGTGGATAGGAGTATTCGGGAAAGACTGTTGGAGGCTTTGGACAAAGATCCGCATGATTTCTTTTGTGTGGTGGGGCCTCGGGGTAGTGGTAAAAGTACGATGTTGAGAAAAATTCATCGCGACCTGAGGAAAGAGGGGCAATTCTTTTCCGCATTTTTCGATTTGCGACATCAAAATGTTCGAACAGCTTTAAAAAGCGAAGATGAGGCCATTGGCTTTTTTCGCCACTGGATGAAGAATGAGTATTTAGAGGCGTTTTCCAAGGTGGACAAGTGGTATGAACTTTTTGCTTTTTTGTTAGACAAAGAACTTCCCGAGAAACATCGACCGGGGAAAGTATCCGGCACTTTTATTAAAGATGCCTTGTTAGTGTCTCGGGATTGGAAGAAGAAGCGAAAAAAAATGAAAAAGAAGATGGAGCGCTATAACGAAACCAATGCCCATGATCAAGCAGGGATAGTGAAAAAAGTCAAAAAACTCGAAAAGTTTGACCTTTTGCAATATTTGAAAAAGGGGGGCAAACGCGTAGATGCCGCAATTGAGCAACTCTTGGAGAAACTTGACCCGGCTCATCTGGCTTATGCATATCGCTATGTTTTTGGGGAAGCGGGAAAGAGGCAGATCAGGCAGCACTTTTGGTTTGATAATATGGACAATCTGCCCGGAGATCATCAGGTGCTTTTGGTGAATGCGCTGCACAGCTTGCAACAGGAGATACACGAAAATGTGCAAGTCGTGGTAGCTGCACGGGAAGAGAGCGTTTTCAGGCAGGAGCATCATTTTGATGCAGGTGCACCTACCCATCGCCGACTTGTTTTTCTCGACGATCCGCACAATTTGGGTGCTGAACCTCGGGCCATTGAAACGGATACAGAGCGCGTCCAGAGCGATGTTAGTAAGATCATCACACAACGCCTGCAGTTTTTTCAAACTTTTCTGGAAAAGCGAGGCGAGGGCTGTGCTCAGGAAGTGGTAGAACTGATTCAAAAGTTGTTGGAAACGGTGATTTGCCCCGTTTTCAAAGAGGAAAAAGTACTCTACGTGGCCAACAACTCTCTTAGGGAGCTGTTGCCCATGTATGCTGATTTTTTGTTGTTCTTGCTAAAGAAATACGATGATTACCCCCGAAAACAAGACGAGCAGTCTTTCCGGAGCTTTCCTCCGGCACTTACCGATGAAGCTTATTTTCACATAACGGAGCTTTTGTATTGGCTGTCTTACGAAAAAGACTATTTTGAATTTTACAACATAGCGGAGTTCTGTGACAATCCAGCTGCAGTAGGCGGCGTGCCTTGTACTTGCTTTTTGCCGCATGTGGTCTTGACCTGTATCTGGAACTTGCAGTATAATAAAAGAATCGGAGAACATCCGGGTAGCATGCACAGCCCAAAGATTAGAGAAGTCCTGGAGAAGTTGCAGGAAATTGATTTTTCGAAAAAAGATTGTCTGCGCGTGTTGTACAAGTTGTATCGACCGCAGGAAGGGCGCAGTCATTTTATCGTCATTGAAACGAGAAAAAATCTGCAGGGTGCCGAAGACATCGATCCGGACTATCGCGTTCGCATCACTTCCAGGGGCAAGGTGGCTTTGAGCAGTATTTTTAACACCTTTGGCTACTTCTATGGAAATATCAAGGCCCTGCGCGGAGAATGTCCTTATACCCTCCCAAGCGCTAAAGTTACCGACGGGACGATTGTAATAGCTTACCTGAAAAAGATGTACCATCTGCACTTGGATGCTCTCTTGCGCATCCGTTCTACCTTGAAAGGCTATGATCGTTCCACCTTGAAAGGCTATGATGAAAACTGGTTGGATTACTACTTGCGCCACTTTGGCATACCGATAGAGCGCAACCTGGCTCGCAAAAAGGAGCTGAGTTCAAGGCACAAAATCGGAGGAAGAACTTACATTTTGTCTTATCCTTACTTGCTCGAATGTATGCTGCCGTATTTTAAGGATACAAGTGTTGAAGTGAAGCTGAATAAATTGCTGGCTAAGTTCAACGCCTATGTCGAAGCATTGAGGGAGGGAGAGGTCTCTTCTTTTGACCTTCCTGCAGGGTTATGAAAAGGGGAGCTTAAAGCTGTTTGTTCTTAAAAACTTTGGTGACAAAAACTTCTCCACTGCTCAGCTTGACCTGCAGGAAGAGAAGCCCTTCTGGTAGTTTTTCGGTGGCAACGGACAGCTCGCTTTGTCCTTCTTCCGGGGAGAGACGCTGGCTGTAAAGCCATGCTCCGGTAGGAGCATACCAGTTGAGTTCGACCCGCTCTTGTTGAGCTGTATGAGAGAGGTACAGCAGCAATTGTTGGTCGAAGGGGTTGGGGAAGACTTGCATGGAGGGCTGTTCCTCACACTCGCCTTGCAGGTAGAAAGTTTGTTGTTCTGAGCTTGTGCTTTCGTTTTGGCAGAGGGTTTCTATGCTGAAGGTATAGGCCTGGCAAGGTATCAGCCCTTCGAGCATCCATTGGTCGTTGTTGGAGTGGGGGATAAGGACGGTATCTGCCGGGAGGTTTTCGCCCTCTTTCCAATAGAGCAGGCGATAGCTTTGAGCTACTGTTGTTGGGTTGCTTTCCCAGCTGATGAGTACGCTTTGTTCGTCTTGGGCGGTGATGTCGATGTTTTCTGCCGGCAGGCAGTAATCTCTGCTGATGAATACGCAATAGTCTTCGATCTCTCCATAGACAAATTGGGTCGGACAGCTCTGTTCGGTTGGAGCCGGAGGATTACCTGCCCACCACATGCAAAGGCGCATGCGGTAGTAGCCTTTCGGCAAATCATCCGGCAGTTCAAAGCTCCCGTCTTGCCAGATGCCACTCTGTGCCGGGTTTGGGGGAGCCCAGAGGAGTTCTCCCTGATCTTGAAAGTCGCCGTCCTGGTTGAAATCTATCCAAAGGCGGAAGATTTCTTCCACTTCTGAGAAGTAGCTGCCGGCCAGGACGGATATGTTGTGGCTTTCTCCGGCTCGAAGCAGCAGCAGTTCTTCGCTGTTTTGTAGGGCATACCCCGTCTCTTCAGCTCCGCTTTGCATGAGCCAGTTGTCAATGCGCACTTTTTCAATCCATTCGATGCTGTTGTCTGTTTCGGAGGGAATGCAATAGCTTATACTCGTACAGCTTTCGCATTCGGGCAGGCTAAAGGTCTGGATGTTCTGTTCGGCAGGCGTTGGCAGGTTTTCGCACTGGGTGCTTATCTTCCACTCGTACACAGAGCAGGGGTTGAGGTTGGAGATGAGGATGCTGGTGTCTTCGAGTATCTCTTCCTGCCAGTCGTCTTCGCCCGCGAGGCGGTATTGCAGTTTGTAGGATACGGCAGCCGGCGCGGGGTCCCAGCTGACTCTCAGGGTTTGAGCATCGTCGGGTAAAGGCTCAAACCGAATTTCTTCAGGAGCTTGGCAGCAGCCTTCGGTTTGGGCTCCGGCAATAGGGCTGAAAAGCATTTGGCCGGTCGGACAGAAACGAGAGATTTTAAATTCATATTTGCTGCATAGATCCAGGCCATAGACTTGTACGGAAGCGTATTGGTTGTACAGAACTTCCCATGCAGGCTCTCCGGCTTTGCGGTAGTAGATGTTTACCCCCGAGGAATCGTTTGGGTTGTTGCCCCAGGAAATCAGCAGGCTGCCGTTTTCATCTCCACTCGTTATAGTAGGGGTGGGAGGCGGTGCACAGGAACTGCAAGTAGAAAGCAGCCACAGCATGCTTTTGTAGGCGTTGAGCCGCCCTCCCGTAGCTGTCAGGCCATCCATGGACGAGACGGGATCTACACCTTGCAAAATGCTTTCTTTGACCCATTGAACTGCTGCGGCCGGATCCTGCATGCTCAGTTCTTCGAGAAAAGGGCAGGGAGCCGAATAGAGCAGGGCTGCTAAAGCCGTAACCTGGGGAGCGGCAAAGGAGGTGCCCGAGCTAAACTGGTATTGGTTGCAGCACTGGGTGGTGAAGATGTTGACTCCCGGAGCTGCCAGGTCCACGCTGTACTGTCCGTAGCCGGCAGCAGCCAGCTCGTCGTATTGGTTGGAGGCCGTTACGCCGAGAAAATAGTCGCTGGTACAGCCCGTGGGCAAATCTCCAACCTGGTCCACATCCCAGGGCGTGTTGGTCGTTGCTCCTATGTTGAGGATGCCAACGGTGCCGAGGCTGTCGTACAGCGTGCACCAAATGGGAGCTTCCGAGGCCGGCACCCCATCTACGCCCCAGGAGAGGTTGGTTGCTACTACAAAAGCACCTTTTTCGCCATTGGTTTGGTTGTACAAACGCCGGTTGCTGAGCACGTAACCGTAGCCGGCCACAACATCGGCCTCTTCAGTCCAATTGCTGACAATGGGCATGATTTTGACCTGCCAGTTCAAACCACTGACTCCCAGGCCGTTGTCTCCTCGGGCGCCCATCAGGCCAGCCACCTGTGTTCCGTGCGTCCCGTAACCGATATAGTCGTTTTGGGAAATGATGTTCCAGCCGTAGCGATCGTCCACATAACCGTTTCCATCATCGTCTATGCCATTGAGCGTTTCGTTGGTGTTTACCCAATAGTTGCCCTGGAAATCCTCGTGTTGCAGGTCAAGCCCATCGTCCAGCAGGGCGATGACGATTTCCCGGCCTTCCGGTGTAAGCCCTCCGGTGGTGATGTCCCAGGCCAAATCGGCGTCTATATCGGCATCCAAAAGCCCCATATTTCCACCGGTGTTGAGCCAGTGCCACTGGAAATCCATATAGGGGTCGTTGGGCCAGGTATTGCGGGCCTGGAGCAAGTGGTTAAATTGGGCTTGCAAAACCAACGCATTGTCCCTAATTTCTCTCAGGAATCTAATTTCATTAACTTCTTGATAATCAAAGGAGTATAGGAAGATATTTGGAGATTTGCATAAAGTCTTTTGCAGCTTAAATTGAGTTTCTTTCCCCTCAAAGATGGCGTATTCCTGCGTAAGGATTTCCGGGTTTTGGCCTTTCGGCAAATGCAGGATGAGTTGGCCCGGATGATGGTCCAAAGCTTGGGCATGTATTCCCTGTAAGGACAAGAGCCAGAGGCCCACAAAGAGGAAAAAAAAACGATGTGCAGTGGACAAAGACACTTGGCGAGAGCGTTGATGCGGATAAGAAAAGTATGGCTTGTATTTTCCCCCTGCCAATGAGGGCTGAGGGGAGCTGTTGTCGCGCATGTTTAGGCCTGTTTCCATAGAATAACAAATATAGTCCTTTCGCCCTTGGAGAATGCGGTTTAAGACCAAAAACTACACCGGATGTATGGTATTAGACAAAATAAGCGCCTTGCAGCGCAGCTCGCCTGAAAGAGACCTCCGTTTTCTTGTAGGGGCGTTTCTTGGTGAGCAGGGTTGGAGGGGCCCTCGGGAAGGATTTTAAAGCCCTGTTTTAGGGGGGTGGCTTTGGGTGGGAGATTTACTTTTTGTATCGCCACAGCAATTGCAAGCCCAACTCAAGTCCACCCCAGGAATCTGTAGATTCGGGTGTTACTTCGGGATGGAGGCTGTAGGGGCGGAGCTTGGCCGGTTGGTCGGAGATTGGAATCCGATGTAAATAGCGATAGCGGAGCAGGGGAGTCAGGGTGAAGGAATCGGATAGACCGATGTCCAAGCCCGTACCGATGCTGAGTTGCAATACGGGTAACACTTTCGCCTTGGTAGGGCCCGTTTCGTCGGTGTATTGCAGCCTGGGCAGGCTGAGGCCAGGGCTCAATTCGAGGAAAAATCCCCGCTTAAAAAAAGTGTTTTGTTTGGAGAAAGTGGGGCAGTTACAGTCGTTAAAGAAGTCAAAAAGGTAGATACGGTTGTGTAATCGAAAGCTGTAAGTTGAGACCTCATAGCTGTATTCGGGCTTGGAGGTCTTTAACATGGATTCGTATTGCAATTCGGGTAGAAACTCCCATCTATGGGATTTAAGCCGGAACCAAAAACCCAGGTTCAAGCCGTTGAAAGCGTTGAAGGGCTGGGGTTCGTTTAGGCTTTCCGCCAGTTGGTTCCAGCTGGACTGTCCGATTTCCATTCGGCTGTAGCTCAAGGCAAGTTGAGCTTTGTTTGGCGAAAGCCAGGACAGCAAAAAGGCCGATATCAGCAGCAGTGTTCTCATCAGACGGGTTTATCCTTCAAAGTGGAAGGAGAGGGTGAAGCCCCTGGACAGGATTTTATCGATGATGGAGGCTTCTTCCAGGCGTTCGTCGAACAGCAGAATGTTGCCCAATCCATAGGAAAATTTCAATTCGGGCGAGAGGATGAAATAGGGGAAGAAGAACTGCATGCCTGCTCCCACCTCCAGGGCGAAATCCGTAGGGGCTACCTTGACCAGGTCGTCGGCCTGATGAGAGCGGGATTCGCTGGCTACGTCAAAAGAGTATTTGACACCCGCCAAGACGAAGAGCCGTACGTCTTTGTAAGGTTGGGATTTGTAGCGCATGTGGAAGGGCATTTCTACAAAAACGGACTGGATGTCGCGCGAATAGGGCGGTTGCTTGCCTTGAGTCCGGTAGTTGATGGTCCTTCCGGCAAAGGAGATGGTGGGCAAGAAGCGAAAATCGAAGTAATTGCCGATTTTGAGGTTGGCTACGATGCCCACATTCAGGCCGCGACCGTGTACCGATTGCACGGCTTGGAAGCTGTCGGAAGCGATGAAGTTTTCCGACTGATAAATTTTGTAATCTCCGGAATTGTAGGCAAAAGTGATGCCGAAATAGTAGGGCTTTTGCTGAAAATCCAAAAAGTTGCGGCTGTCATAAGCGGGTTGTTGGGCTTCGAGTTGTGCCGATCCGAGGGCAAGGAGCATGGAGAGGAAGAGAAGCCTTTTCATGGGCGGTTGTTTTTTTTCGGTTCTTGTAAGCTCAAACGGTTTTTAGCGCCTGCTGTTGTTGTCTTAGCTCGGCTTAAGTCAGTCGTTGTTTTGTTTTTTCGCGTGATAGATGGAGCAAATGCCAAAACTGAGCGGAATTTGCCGCATTTGGCGAAAGCCGGCCTTTTCCAATTCTTTGAGGAAATCGTCTCCATCCGGAAAGGCCTGTACCGATTCGTAGAGGTAGCGGTAAGCCCTGGGGTCTTTGGACGTCCAGCGCCCGATTAGGGGCAGCAGGTTTTTGAAGTAAAAGTGAAAGAGTTGCTTTAGCGGGAAAATTCGAGGCTTGGAAAACTCTAAAATCACGACTTCGCCTTGAGGCTTGAGCACGCGATGCATTTCTTTCAGCCCCTTGGAAAGGTTTTCAAAGTTGCGCACGCCAAAGGCAATGGTGATGGCGTCGAAGCTGTTGTCCTGAAAAGGCATGTTTTCGGCATCGCCGCATTGCAGTTGTATGCGATTTTCCAAGCCCTGAGCTGCAATTTTTTTTCGCCCGACTTCGAGCATGGCTTCGGCTATGTCCAGGCCGATGACTTGCGGAGTATGGAGTTGTCGGACTAAAGCCAGAGCCACACCGCCGGTGCCGGTGGCCAGATCCAGCACTTTTTGAGGTTGGGCTTTCGCCAAAAGGCGGATAGCCCGCTTTCGCCAGTGCTCGTCGATGCCGGCAGAGAGCAGGCGGTTGAGCAAATCGTATTTACCTGCGATGCGGTTGAACATGCGGGTAACCTGTTCTTTTTTGCTTTCGGTGGAGGCGTAAGGCTTGACTTGCGTTTTTTTCATCATGGCCGCAAAGGTAAAGAAATGTGTCGGGCTTTAAAGGCCCTCAAAGGCGCTCGATTAAGGCTGGCAAAAGCCCGACCTGACAGCCGGTTTATCCGCCTTTGAAACGTTTGGCGAAAGCCTAAAATATCCATATCTTTGCACGTCTTTGAGGAGCACAGGAGAGAGAGGCTTTTGAGCTGTATTTTTAACGAGCCGTTTCAGGGCGTTTCTGCTTGGTCGGAAAGTTGCTGGAACGAGGATAAGAAACGACAATTCATGGCACCACCCGAGAGGATTATTCCGGTTAGTCTGGCGGAAGAAATGAAAACCGCTTACATCGACTATTCCATGTCGGTGATAGTTTCGCGAGCCTTACCGGATGTGCGAGACGGTTTGAAACCCGTACATCGACGCGTGCTTTACGGCATGCACGAATTGGGTCTTAGCTACAACAAACCCCACAAGAAATCCGCCCGTATCGTAGGGGAGGTTTTGGGTAAATACCACCCGCATGGCGATGCTTCGGTTTACGATTCCATGGTGCGCATGGCGCAACCTTGGTCTTTGCGCTATCCGCTGGTGGACGGGCAGGGAAACTTCGGTTCTATGGATGGCGATAGCCCCGCTGCCATGCGTTATACCGAGGCCCGATTGGCTCGCATAGCCGGTGAAATGCTGGCTGATATCGATAAAGATACGGTGGACTTCGCACCCAATTTCGACGATTCGCTCAAGGAGCCGGTGGTGCTTCCCACCCGCCTGCCCAACTTGCTGGTCAATGGAGCTTCCGGTATTGCCGTGGGTATGGCCACCAACATGCTGCCCCACAATTTGACGGAGGTGGTCAACGGATTGGTGGCTATGGTAG
>JALSKB010000040.1 GCA_026989035.1 Saprospiraceae bacterium
AGGAGTTTGGGAGGCTAACGCCTCCCAAACCACTTCGCCATGAGTATATTTTGAGTTTACCTTTCCAGGTCTCGGGCCAGGCGGAAACCTATAGCCACATCCGCATAATCGGCTTTTGCCGTATAGCGCGCTGTAACGGTAGCCCCTTTGGGTGAGTTGAGCCAACTACCGCCACGCACGGTATGGAGGTAGGGGTCCGGGATTTCAAGGCTGCCTTCTTTGCGGGTAGTATAGACGTAATAGGATTCCCCACACCACTCATATACGTTACCCGTCATATCGTACAAGCCCAAGGCATTGGGTTTGAAGGTGCCTATAGGAGAAGTTTTGGGGTAACCATCATGTAGTTTTTTGGTGCCCCAATTGGGAATAGCACAAAAAGCATCGCAAAGGTTGGCATAGGCATCCAAGCGAGCAGCCATGCTCGTACCTGCCCAAGGCAGATGTTTTCTGCCCTCACCGGCAGCGTACTCCCATTCCGATTCCGTGGGCAAGCGATAAGGGCGGCCCGTCTGCTCAGCCAACCAGCGGGCATACGACATGGCCCCAAACCAAGTAACCAAAACCACCGGATTGCGCTCCCGATCCGGAAGGACTTTAAAATGGCCATTTTCATAAAGAATTTCTTCTTCCCACTCATTGCAGTAGTGCCGGCAATGAAGCTGGGCAATCTTTAAATCTCCATAAAACACATTACCCGAATCGCGTACTTCGGCCTGTACTGCATTCAAAAAAGAGACAAACTCTTCGTTGCTTACCTCGTACTTCGCCAGGTAATACGGCCTCAATTGAACAGTGTGTTCAGGCCTTTCTTCCGGAGCGCCCTTATCGTTACCCATAATAAATTTGCCTCCGGAAATCAAAACGACAAGCGGTTCTTGTACCTTCATGCCCTGTATGCCTCCCGAGTTTACGGGTATGCGTACCATGGCCAGAAGCAAAAAGGAAAAACCCACTAAAGCGATAAACATACAACGCCAACGAACACAAGAAAAATTTGACATTCCACCCTGTTTTTAAGGTCCCATTTATACCCAAACCGAAATGGTTTGGGACATTTACAACTCACAAACCAGCGAAAGATAGGGAGTTTGGGAGGCTGACGCCTCTCAAATCACCTCGCCACGAGTATATATATCCGGAAATAGCCGGCCTCACCACAAAACATTGCAACTCTTTGCAAAACCTGTTTTCAGGACACCTTAGTCAAAATATGGGGGGAGGAAGACGCGCAAAGATACAACAATTTCCAAACTCCTGCCCAGACACATCCTTTCTTATGACGAAGCAGTTGGGGATATTTGGTACAGTTTTATTGCCGGGTTTTTCCAGGCAATTTGAAAGGCACCTTGTCTTTCTCGAAAACAAGCCGCCCTTCAGTTCGGGCAGATGCTACCCTATGAGTTTGCTTTTGACAAAAGCCGCCAAAGAGCCAAAGGAGGGAAAGCCCGGAGAGGCACATTTCTCATTCCACACCTCTAGCCAGCCTAAACCCCACCACTGTAGTGCAATAATCGGGCTCTGCGCTATAACGAGCTGTAGTAGTAGAAGACTTGATGTTGTTGATCCAGCTACCGCCCCGAAAGACATATAGCTCTTCCTCTTTGTCCTCTTTAGAAACCAGCGAAAGGTCATAAGAAGGATAATACCGGTTGCTACACCACTCGTGTACGTTGCCCGTCATATCGTATAAGCCGAATTTATTCGGTTTAAAACTACCCACAGGGGCCGTATAGGCATAACCATCTCGCAGCGTGTGGTCCCGCCAGTTTTTGACGGCACAGAAGGCATCACAAAGATTGGCAAATTTGCTCAAGGCTTTCCCTCCACTTTTTGTTCCCGCCCATTTTTGGTGAAGCTTACCCGAACCTGCGGCGTACTCCCATTCTTCTTCAGTCGGCAGGCGATAGGGTTTGCCAGTGCGTTGTGCCAACCATTTGGCATAGGTAACGGCCCCATACCAACTCACCAAAACAACAGGGAACTGCTCGCTGCCCGGACGTAGCTTAAAACGACCGTTGTCCAAATAAATCTCGTGTTGCCAATTGCTGCAAAAACCATCACAGATGAGGTCGTAGATTTGTTTGCCCCGATAAAACACCTCTTCATTATTTTTCACCTCCACCTTGATGCTGTTTAAAAACTCTACAAACTCTTCATTCGTCACCTCATATTTGGCCAAATAAAAAGGAGTTACGTTCACCTTACGCACAGGCCGGACATCGCTGTCTCCTTCTTTGCTACCCATTTTAAAACTACCTCCAGGAATCAATACCAAGTTCGGCTCCTGAATTTCTTTCACAGGGTGATTTGCAGCGACCATCAAAATAAACAAGCAAACAAGGACAAAGAAAGAGATGTTCTTTTTCGGTTTCGGGAAGTTTTCGAAGCTCGTCATTGCAGGGGGGCTTTGGAGTCATATATACGAACCTTTTCTAATAAGGTTTGCGCTTCAAATATAGAATTTTTTTTAAAAAAAAACCGGAAACACCCGTCTTGGGCATTTCCGGTTAGATACTTAGGTCTTATCCGGCGTTTAATTCGGGAGGTAAAGTTCAAATTCTACGCGGCGATTGCGTGCACGGCCCTCCTTGTAGCGGTTATCTGCAATGGGTTGGGTTTCCCCAAATCCCTGATAACTCATCCTGTCTGCAGATATGCCTTTAGAGACCAGGTAGTCGAAGCAGGATTTAGCCCGCGCTTCGGACAGTTTTTGATTGGATTCCGCTGAACCCACACTATCCGTATGACCACCAATGCGGAGGTGGTAATCCGGATAGCGCTGCATGATGTCGGCTATCTTGTCAAGGATAGGCAGCGAAACGTCCTTCAATTTGGCGGAAGCCGTTTCAAACTCCACAGCTTGAATGGCAAATTCCAGCGTTTCTTTGTCTTCCTTGGCAATTTCCGGGCAACCGTGGTTGCTGGCCGGACCTGCTGTAGTCGGGCACTTGTCTTCTTTATCCTGCAAGCCGTCTCCATCCGTATCGGGGCAACCGTTGAACTTTGCCAAGCCGGCCTTTTGCGGGCAGGCATCCTCTTTGTCCTGGATGCCATCGCCATCGCTATCCGGGCAGCCCATAAACTTGGCCAGGCCGGCTTTCTGCGGACAAGCATCTTCGGCATCTATAATGCCATCGCCATCGCTGTCGGGCAAAGGACAGCCCTTGTTGCTCTCCGGGCCCGCTTCATTGGGGCACTCATCGTGCACATCCACAATGCCGTCGCCATCGCTATCCGGGCAGCCCATAAACTCCGGCGGGCCGGAGACTTCGGGGCACATGTCTTCGGAATCTGCAATACCATCGCCATCTTTATCCGGGCAACCGCCCGTCATAGCAGGCCCCGGTTCCGCGGGGCATTTGTCTTCCGAATCTACAATGCCATCGCCATCCAAATCGGGTGGCGGCGGCGGAGTCGCCGGCTTAAAGACGAAAATCAGCCCCAGGCCATGCTGCAAACTGCGGCGAAACAGGCTTGACTTGGCAAAGCGATATTCTGTCTGCGCATTTACGAAAACGTGCTCGGAAAGGCGGAAATTCAACCCCATACCCACAGGGAAATTCAGAGAATTTTTCGAAAAACTCAAATCCTCAAAAGCGATACCTGCTCCTCCAAAGGCATAGGGAGAAAAGGGACTGTCTTTGCTGAAATATTTTAATTGCAGCAGGGCGTCCAAAGAAGAGACAAAATGCCCCGGGGAAACACTTTTCTGACTGGTCGGCAGCGAAGCCCGATAGAGTTTCAAAGGCACGGCCACATTGACAAAGCGGCCAAAGCTGTGCAAGTAATCCAGTTCCACTCCCCGATCGTAATCATTGAGGACAAAAGGCAAACCGGTATATGGATACTGATAATTCACAAAGGCAAATTTCGCCCCGAACATGTTGACTTTCTGGTCAGTTTGAGCTTGTAAAGAAACCAGCTGCAAACCGAGCATTACACAAAAAACAAGTAAACATTTTTTCATATCCCGTTGGTTTTTAGTGAACAAATGGAAAGAGGGACATGGTAAAGGTATGGTTTTTTTTATTTGCAAACAAAAAATTGCATCCTTTCTACCTCCAAAACCAAGGAGTTTGCTCTGTTCAAACACGACAGAGCTACCCCCAGAAGACAGAAGAACACCTCATACCACAAACTCGAAGACAAGGCCCGAAAGTTCAATTGAACAGCCCATCCTGCACATGGAAGGCCCAAATCAAAGACCTTACTCCAACAGCCCTCGACCCGTTTTAAGCATTTTCCCCTCTTTTTTGAGTTTTTTCATCAAGCGATCCAACAAACCATTAACAAATTCCTTGCTTTTGTCCGTGCTGTATATTTTGGCCAGGTCCACGTACTCGTTGAGGCTTACTTTGGGGGGGATGGTCTCAAAGTGTAAAAACTCGCAAACGCCCAGCTTGAGCAAAACCATATCCAAAACGGCAACGCGCTTGGGATCCCAGTTTTCCAGCATGGGGTTGATATGAGATTGCAAGTTTTTTTCTTTTTCGCAGGTTTGCCGAAGCAGGCTTTCGCCAAATTCGCGCACGGCTTCTTCAGAAGGGTAAAGATTGAGCATAAAAGCATCGTCAGCCTCCATGGGTAGTGTTTTAATAATTTTTTTGCCGGCACCAATCAACAGCGATTTGTCATCTTCCCAGGTGGGATAATGCTCCTCGAGGATGGATTGAAAGAGATCCGATTTAATCAAAAACTTAAACAAAAAGAGTAGAATTTCTCTGGCTTCCATTTCGCCCGACAAGTACTGCTTGTATTCCTCTGTTTTGGCGAAAGCCCGATACAACTGCCTGGTGTTATCGGTATCCAAGCGATTGGGAATTTTATACTTCTTAACTTGCTCTAAGAAAACTTGGTTGTTGCTAAAAGAACGCATCAGCT
>JALSKB010000041.1 GCA_026989035.1 Saprospiraceae bacterium
CCACCTCTTCCCATTCCGAACAGAGAAGTTAAGCCCCTCAGCGCCGATGGTACTGCCCTTTTGAGGGTGGGAGAGTAGGTCGCTGCCAACTTTTTTTCAAAAGGCCGAATGCCAAGCATTCGGCCTTTTTCTTTTCTCCTTAGTAGTTACGCTGAAGTCGAGATATGAAAAACTAAAAAGTGGACTACTTGCTACTTGCCAACTGCGCAGAGGCTAAGCTTTCTCCACTAGGATGTGCAAATCGATTTCATCGGGCAACTGCACTTCTTCTCCGTCTTTTAGCCCTTCTATGAGTTCCAATTCGTCAGCCAGTGTTTCTGAACAGATGTAGTCGCCAAACAACTTGAAAGTGCGTTCAAGCTCGGGCTTCTTCTCTATCTGCAACTTGATGTGATCGGTAACTTCCAAACCTTTTTGCTTGCGCAAATTTTGAATGCGATTGACGAGTTCCCTGGCCATTCCCTCGGCAAGAAGTTCATCCGTGAGCGTGATGTCCAGAGCGACAACCAGCCTGCCATCGCTGGCTACCAGCCAACCGGGAATGTCTTCCGCCCGAATGTCAAAATCTTCCGGCCCAAGCTCGTGAACCTGCCCATCTATTTCGAGCAGGTACTTGCCTTCTTGCTCTATGCGGTTGATTTCTTCGGTACTCAAAGCTGAAATGATGGCAGCAGCTTGTTTCATTTGCTTGCCCAGACGCCGCCCCAAAGTCTTGAAGTTGGGCTTGGCACTCTTCTTCAACAAACCCGAGCTGTCCTTGACGTATTCTATGTCTTTGATGTTGGTCTCGGATAAAATCAAGTCTTTTACCGCTTCAACCTGGGCCTCAAACCGATCGTCTAAAATGGGCAACAAAATGCGCTGCAGGGGCTGCCGAACTCTCAACTTCTCCCGTTTGCGCAGCGAAAGGACCAAAGACGATATCTTTTGAGCATAGGCCATGCGTTCTTCTAACGCTCGATCAATGAAGCCCTCCGAAGCTGTGGGATAATCGGCCAAGTGTACAGAAAGATGAGGCTCCTTTTCGGTAACCTCGTTTAAGTTTTTGTACAGCCAGTCGGCAAAAAAGGGCGCAACAGGTGCCATGAGCTTGGCCACGGTGGTCAGGCAGGTGTACAGGGTCTGATAAGCGGAAAGTTTGTCCCGGCTCATCTCTCCCTTCCAAAATCTGCGCCTGGATAAGCGAACGTACCAATTGCTCAGCTGATCTTCGACAAAGGCCTGTACCTTGCGCATGGCCGGCGTGGAATCGTAGCTTTCCATCAAGGCATCGACCTCTTTGATGAGGCTGTTGAGCGAAGAGAGAATCCAACGGTCAATTTCCGGCCGCTCGGCTGGGTCTATCTCTCCCTCCCGATAGCAGAATTGGTCGATGTTTGCATACAGCGCAAAAAACGAATAAGTATTGTACAAAGTGCCGAAAAACTTGCGGCGAACCTCATCCAAACCGTCCAGGTCGAAGCGCAAGTTGTCCCAGGGCTGGGCATTGGTCATCATGTGCCAGCGCGTGGCATCGGCTCCGTACTTGCTAAGGGTCTCAAAGGGATCTATCGCATTGCCCAGGCGTTTTGACATCTTGCGTCCGTATTTATCCTGGACCAGGCCGGTCGAAATCACTGTTTTGTACGCTATGCTGTCAAAACACATGACGGCAATGGCGTGTAAAGAGTAAAACCAACCCCGCGTTTGGTCCACGCCTTCGGAAATGAAATCGGCCGGAAAATTCTGTTTGAATTTTTCCCGATTTTCAAAGGGATAATGCCATTGCGCATAAGGCATGGAGCCGCTGTCAAACCAGACATCTATGAGGTCGGGTTCGCGCTGGAGCTTTTCTCCGTCTTCGGAAACCAAAACAAGCTGATCGATGTAGGGGCGATGCAAATCTTCGGGTATCGTTTGGCGCAAGCCCAAAACTTCATTGGCTCGCTCAATTTCCCGTTGTAATTGCTCCAGGGAACCTATGCAGATTTCCTTGCTGCCATCTGCATTGCGCCAGATGGGAAGAGGAATGCCCCAAAAACGCGATCTCGACAGGTTCCAGTCCAGCACGTTTTCCAACCACTTGCCAAAACGGCCCTCTCCGGTAGCCGGTGGTTTCCAGTTGATGGACTTGTTCAATTCGTACATGCGCTCTCGTTTGGCGGAAGCCCGAATAAACCAACTGTCTAAGGGATAGTAAAGAATGGGTTTATCGGTGCGCCAACAATGGGGGTAGTTGTGGGCGTGCTTTTGCACGTTGAAAGCTTTGTTCTCCTTTTTGAGCTGTACGGCTATGTCAATATCCACATTTTGATAAGCCTCGCCCTCGTCTTTGTAGTCTTTGACATAACGGCCGGCATAATCCGTGACGGCATCCACAAACTTCCCCTGCTTGTCCACCAAAGTTAAGGCCCCTACACCGTGTTGCTCCGCTACCCGCTTATCGTCGGCTCCAAAAGAGGGAGCAATGTGTACGATGCCGGTACCCTCCTCGGTAGAGACGAAATCTCCGGGCAAGACGACAAAGGCATCGCCTTCTTCCGGCTGGGCATAGGGCATGAGTTGTTCGTAGCGGATGCCGACCAACTCTTCACCCGAATAGCTGCCCGTTATGCGATAGGGGATGGGTTTTTCTCCCGGGGTGTAAGCCTCCCAATCCAGCTCGGCTTGCTCGGGTTTGAACCATCTGCCGACGAGTTCTTTAGCCAAAATGAGATGAACCGGCTCAAAAGTGTAGGGGTTGTAGGTTTTTACCCTGGCGTATTCGATCTTCGGCCCTACAGCCAATGCCGTGTTGGAAGGCAGGGTCCAGGGAGTTGTTGTCCAGGCGATGAAATAAACCGAACCTTCTTCTACGCCTTCAAATAGGAACTCGGACTTTTCATCGCGAAGGACTTTAAACTGGGCGACCAGGGTGGTGTCTTTCACTTCGCGGTAAGTACCGACTTGGTTTAGCTCATGCGAACTTAGGCCGGTGCCGGCTGCGGGTGAATAGGGCTGAATGGTGTAGCCCTTGTACATCAAGCCTTGGTCGTAGAGTTTTTTGAGCAAAAACCATACACTTTCTATGTAGTCGTTGGTGAAAGTGATGTAGGGGTGATCCAGATCTACCCAATAGCCCATTTTTACCGTGAGCTCGTCCCAGACATCCTTGTAGCGCATCACCGTTTCGCGGCATTTTTTGTTGTACTCCTCTATGGATATTTTTTTGCCGATGTCTTCTTTGGTGATGCCCAGCTCTTTTTCTACAGCCAACTCTATGGGCAGGCCGTGAGTATCCCAACCCGCTTTTCGCTCTACCCGATAGCCTTTCATGCTGCGATAGCGGCAAAAGAGGTCTTTGATGGAACGCGCCATGACGTGGTGGATGCCGGGTTTGCCATTGGCCGAAGGTGGCCCCTCGTAGAAGACGAAATGGCGCTCGGCAGGTCGTTGTTCTATGCTCTTTTTAAAGATCTCCTCCTTAGACCAAAAATCCAGGATTTCTCTGTCTATAGCTGGTAGGTCGAGTTTGTCCGGCGTTTTATACATAGATTACGGTTCGCGTTAAAGTCGTTTGCGTAGTGCCAGCTACCCGAGTTTTTGTTTTACGTAGGCATAGCACATTTTACTCTCCCCAGGCGCATACTTTGGGAAGACAAGCAGGCTGCAAAGATAGGGAAATTGCCGTAAGCTTGGATGTGGGGACAAGGGCAGGCCTGCTCAGCGAGCAAGCCTGCCGCGGATATCCGTTAGGCTTCTGCAGTTTCCTCTTGGTACGCCTGAATGAGCTTTTGCTGGATGTCGTGAGGTACCGATTCGTATTTTGCAAATTTCTGGTGAAATTTGGCCTTTCCCTGAGAGAGTGAGCGCAGGGAGGAAGAATACTGATACAGCTCTGCCTGAGGGACCAGGGCCGTGATTTTTTGATAATGCCCTTCGGTATCCATGCCCTGGATGATGGCTCTGCGGGTCTGCAAATCGCCCATGATGTCTCCCATGACTTCGCTGTCGCAGAGAATTTCCAGTTCGTAGATGGGCTCCAGCAATTGCGGCCCTGCCTTTTTGAATGCCTCTTTAAAGGCGTGGGTTGAAGCTAGCATGAAGGCCATGTCGTTGGAATCTACGGGGTGCATTTTCCCGTCGTAAATGCTGACGCGGATGTCTTGACAATAAGAACCCGTAAGCGGGCCTTCCTCCATCTTTTGCATGATGCCTTTTTTGATGGCGTTGGAGAAGTTTTTGTCTATGGAGCCACCGACGATGCACCAGTAATAAGCCAACTTGCCGCCCCAGGGCAAATCGTCGATTTCTTTGTCGCGCACAGTGAGACCGTCGGGGTCGGGCATGTTTTCATAATAGGGTTCAATTCGCATGTGGACTTCGGCGAACTGGCCGGCGCCACCCGTTTGCTTTTTGTGGCGATAGCTCTCGTTAGCCATTTTGGTGATGGTCTCTCGATAAGCAATGCGAGGCTTGATGAAATTCATAGCAATGCCATTGACCTTTTCAATACGGTACTTGATCAGGTCCAAGTGCAGTTGCCCTTGTCCGTGTAATAAGGTTTGTTTGAGGGTAGTGGATTGTTCCACAATGAGGGTGGGGTCTTCTTCCTGGATGGTATGGAGAGCACGCATGAGCTTTTCCATGTCGTTTTTGCTGGGCGGTTCGATGGCTACGCGAATGCGGGGATCCGGAAAGGGAATGGGGGTGATTTTTCGATTTACTCCTTTGCTGTTGAGGGTTTGGTTGGTGTGTGAGTTTTTGAGCTTGACGGTTACACCCAGGTCACCCGCCCGCAATTCATCCACGGCCTGACGGTTCTTTCCGTTGGACACGAAAATTTGCCCGAATCGTTCTGTCGTTTGGTTGTTGGCGTTGACCAGCTCGTCTCCGGATTTGATTTTGCCCGAGTAAACCTTGAAGTAGGAAACGTTGCCCACGCGGGGTTCTGAAACGGTTTTAAAAATGAAGAGGGTAGTGCTGTCGTTGGGGTCGGCTGGTAGTTCCCCTCCGTCTTCCAGTTTGGCGGGAGGCATGTCGGCAGGAGAGGGGCAGATGTCGTTGATGAAACCCATGATACGCCCGCTGCCCATGTTTTTTTGTGCGCTTGCGCAAAAAACGGGAAACAATTCCCTGTGGGCGATGGCTATGCGCAGCCCCGAAGTGAGTTCTTCTTCCGTCAGGGAGCCATCTTCAAAGAACTTCTCCATCAGCGCTTCGTCGTTTTCTGCAGCAGCTTCCACGATGGCATTGTGCATTTCCTGGGCGCGCTCTTTTTCGCTTTCCGGTATGGCTTGTTTTTCGGGTTTACCACCCTCCGGAGGAAAGACGTACATGGTCATGCGCAGGGCATCGATGATGGCGTTGAAGCTTTCTCCCTGGTTGAGGGGATATTGAAAAGGTATGACTTTGCCGGCTCCAAAGCGATCTTTGATTTGCTCCAGTGAATTTTCATAATCAGCTTTTTCGTTATCGAGCTGGTTGACGACGAACACCATGGGAGTTTCCATCTGTTCTCCATATTCCCAGATCAATTCTGTCCCGACTTCCACACCGCTACGGGCGTTGATCAGCATCAGGCCGGTATCGGCTACTTTGAGGGCAGAGGCTACTTCACCTATAAAATCGTCAAAGCCCGGAGTATCAATTATATTTATTTTGGAATCTTTCCAAGAGGCATGCATAAGGGTGGCAAACAGCGAGTTGCCGCGCTCTTGCTCAATGTTGGTGTAGTCGGAGCTGGTATTTTTTTCTTCTATGCTTCCTCGTCTGGTAATTTCGCCGGCTTCAAAGAGCATGCATTCGGCAAAAAGCGTTTTGCCGGAGCCGGAATGCCCTAAGAGCGCGACGTTGCGGATGTCTCGGGTGTCATAAACTTTCATAAGGCGTTTGGTTTAAAAGTTTTGCAGAAATGGGGGCGATCTCTTGGATAGTTGCTGCCCAATGAGCGACCAATATAGGAAAAATGGCCATTAGGAAAGGCAAACCAAACGGATTTTATATATTCGGCCATTGATTTTTGTCATCTCACTCGCAACAAAGGGGGGTGGGTAGGCCTCGGCTTACCGAAAAGGCTTTGCCTTTTGGGTTCTCGTGTGGGCCGAAGCAAGCCTCACTCGTAAACTTTGATTCGGGCTTAATGGAGTCGTCTTATGAAGTATCACATCCTCAATGGTCAGCTGTTATCTGCAGAGGAAGCCGCTATCGGACTTAACGATTTGGCTTTGCTGCGGGGCTATGGTGTCTTTGATTTCTTTGCTGTGCATAAAGGCCGGCCGCTTTTTCTGGAAGACCACCTGCAGCGCTTTCAACGCTCGGCAGCTTTGTATGATTTGGATATTCCCTGTTCTATGTCTGATTTGCGCAGGCAGATTTTTCAACTCATCCGAGCTTGCTCCATGGAGGAAGGAGGCATCAGTCTGGTACTTACCGGTGGATATGCCGAAGACGGTTTCCATGCGGATACCCAATCCAATTTGCTCTTGCTCAGCCGTCCGCCCCAGGCTCGATTTGCCGACAAGCAAAAAGCCCATCGACCGGTAAAGCTTCTTCTGGATTCTTTTGTTCGAGAATTACCCGAAGCCAAAGGGTTGAATTACGCCAGAGCTTTGCGCAAACAAAAAGCGTTGAAAGCTTTACAAGCGGCAGAGTTGCTCTATACGGATGGTCGTCGGGTGTTGGAGACTTTCCGCTCCAACGTGTTTTTGGTTTTGCCTTCCGGCAAATTGCGTACGGCAGGAACGGGCGTTCTACAAGGCATTACCAGAAAGTATGTGTTGCAACTTGCCCGAGAACAGGGCCTGGACGTGCAGGAAGGCGATGTCCCGCTTGGCGATTTGGCGAAAGCCGAAGAAGTCTTTCTCACGGGGTCCGGGAAAGGATTGTTCCCCGTGTCGCAAATTTATCTTTCCTCTGGCTTTTTCGATCTTTTCCCCGAAGAATCTTTGTCTTTGCGCTCTGAAAACTTGGCAGCCTTGTCCATTGCTGATGGCAGGCCGGGTCCCGTTTGGCGGCAGCTCAATGAGGCTATGAGCAATTTTGTTGAAGAGCAAACAGCCCCTGCCGATTAGTTCATTGTGTTAAACGGCAGGGACTGCTTGGCTTGGCCTTACGGCAAATGAATGGAAAAACTAACAAATAAACTACGACCAGGATTGTAAATAGGTCGGGGATTGTCTCCTCGCACCGATCGACTCAGGTGTTCATAGTATGCCTGGTCAAAAAGATTGTTTACTCCCGATCTGATGATGCCTTGTTTCATATTCCATGCAAGAGCCAAATCGACTAAGTAAAAAGCAGGTGTATTTGTTTCTCCATAAGAAGACGCTATGCGATTTTGGGCAAAGGCATAGCGGAAAGCCAGTTCGGCTTGCAAGCGTTTTTTGAGATAGCGGGCTTGCAGGTGATAGCGCAATTCCAGAGGGGGAATTTCCGGAAGAGCTTCCTGTAGATCGAGGTCCTGGCCGTAAGTATAACTGATGTACAGGGCTTGTTGCATGCCTGCCACTGCCGTTGTTTGGCGAAAGCCGGCTTCAAAACCAGCTCGAAAAGCCTTGCTTATGTTGATGTACTGTCTTACTCCCGGGCTGTTGGGAAGGATGGGGCTTAAATCCGGTCGAATGACCGAAGAAATGTAATCTTGGATTAAGGAGGTGAAAGCATCAAATTGAAAAGAGAGCTTTGAACTTTCCCATCTGAAGATGAAATCCACCTGATGGCTTTTTTCTGCTTTTAGCTCGGGGTTCCCCAACATTTCGTAGGGGTCGATGCCTATAGAGAGAAAGTGAATGTAGCGTTCACTGATGCTGGGGCTTCTCAATACGCGTCCTGCCCATAACCCTATAGAGGTTTGTTGATTCAGACTGCGGCTAAAACCTGCACTAAAGCTGGGGTTGATGTGGGTTGATGTGGTTTGATCGTACAGACTTCTGAAGACATCAGAAGCTGCAGCTAAACTTCCCTTGTTGTAATCCAAGCGGGCTGAAAGGATGTAGAGCATTTGGCCTTTCGGTACATGCCATTCGGCAAAAAAGCCGGCTTTGTCGATTTGAGCATCTTGCCAGGCGGCATCTTCCAGGGAAGTTCCTGCCATGGGGCCTATGAGGAATTCGCGTATGCGATTGCCTTGTGCTCTTTCCGTTTTAAAATCAAAACCGGCGTACAGGCTGCTGTTTTCAAAAGCCCATTGCGATTCCGTTCTCCCGCCATAAGTTTGGGTTTGGGCATCGGTCCAGGCATTCATCATGCGAGGGTCGAGGGGCTTGAGAAAATTGTCCATGCGATGATCGACCGTGGTGAAAAATGCCGAGCTATTCCAGCTTTTAAGCCTTTGAAGCTTGGGGTGAATGCGGTAGCTTGCTTTCCATAACCAAGTTTGATCTTTGCCCAAATCCATGGGGGCTGCGGCAAAATCAATGTCTTTGGAGTGGTTGTGATTGACTGAAAAAGTTAATGTCTGGGCCTCACCGGTTTTGAGGGCCAGTTGCGCTCCTGTATTTACCCTGTTGAAGTCGGCAGGTACTACAAAGCCGTCTCCGTCCTGGTAATCATGCCCCTGGGCATAAGCGCCAAAAAGCATGAGATTAAATCGAGCTGCCGATACAGCGGCCATTCCTTCACTGCGCACAGCCTTGATGTTGCTTTCGTAAGCCGATGAGAAGCGACCGGAAGATTTTGGTACTGAGCTAAATCGGGCCTTTACGGAAGAGAAGTTGATGACTCCGCCGGGAACAGCTCCATAACGCAATGAATACGGACCTTTTTGTATGCTGACACTGCTCATGCTGTTGAGCGGCACTTGGCTGGAGGGCGGGTCCATGCGGTTGGGGCAGGCCTCATGCGTGCTTTGCACGCCATCAATGAGCACGAGCAGACGTTCGTTTTTGAAACCCCGCAAAACGGGATCGAAACCATAAGCAGCACTTCGCTTTATGGCATTTAGCCCGGGCAAGCGGCTTAAATAGGCGCCGGCATCGGGCATCATCTGGCCGGTATAGCCGATTTCCTTGTTTTGGGTGCTGCCTGTTGTGGGGCGCAACTGCACTACAGTAACCGGTTGTAGCGCATAGGTTTTAGGGCTTAAATAAAACTTTCCGGCTTTAAGTGCTGCTTGAACTTCTTCATCTTTGAGTACTACGGCTTCATAGCCTAGATGGCTCAAAGACAGTTCTAGCCCGGCTTGGTATTTTAGTTTAATCCGGCCCTCTATATCCGACAATCCTTGCTCCGAGCCATAGTTGAAAAAAACTTCGGAAATTGGAAACAACTCTTGTTCGTCAATGAGTTGAATTTGCTGTGCTTCTACGCTGTTTAAAAGCAAACAGAGAAAGCTGAATGTGAAAAGATAGGAGAAAAAAAGCGTTTTCATGTTTGTCTTTTTTTACCAAGTCCATAAGACTTGGAGTGAACCATAGTAGGCAAGCGTCTGCGATAGCCTGCCGTTTTCTTTTCTGATTGCTTGTTGTTGTAAATCCAACCGCAAACCACAACAGCGTTGAGCTGCGTGGTTCTACGGTTGAATGAAAACCCTGTACTTCAAATAAGGTGTATCCTTAAAAGACTTTCCCTTTTGCCCGAGCAGATGCCTGCAAAAAACGGGGCGACCTTGTTTTTTAAAAGGCGATTTGAATTGTGTAAATTGCTTTATTCATCCAGCCTAAATTGGCTTAGATAGGCCAGCGACTTACACAAACTTTGAAAAAGCGATAGGGAATATCCCCCTGATGAAATGGTCTGGGATAGATTTATTTCTCAAACTTTCTTTGTGTTTGGTCGTTTGCGAGCAGGGGTTATCCAAACCATTTCGGTAGGGGTGTGGCTTAAGCGGGAGGTTTAAACGGCCTGGAGGTGTGGGCTGGGGAAAGGCGGCCCGTTTTTAATGGAATAGGTGTTTTAGCTGTTCGAATAAAGGTGATGTGATTTAGGGATTTATTCGTTTTGTTTTTTGGATAGCTTACTTTTTCCTTGGGGGTAAGTGTTGATGAGGTGTTGTTGTCGTTTTGCTCTTTCTTGTGTTCTTCATCCAGCTTGGTTTTGAAATAACAAGCAGCTTTGCATTGCAGTTCGGGCTTGTCTTTGTTTTGGCATACGACCGCTGTCAATTCTTTTTGCTGTGTTTTGAAGACTAGATACAAGAGGGTGTCCTGCCAAGCGGTAGTTAGCAAGAGGGTAGAGAGGGTGCAAGCAAGAGAGAAGCGTATGAGTTGCCGGTAGCCCGGTATGCGAAAGAATCCGAAAAGGTGCGACTTTGCATGCCTTTTGCGCCCCCTGTCAAAGGGCGTATAGCTGAAGGTCTTTGCTCCTTTCGATTTATTCATGGAACAAAGATGGGGAACTTCTTATGTATGTGCAAATGATTTTTATCAGTAAAAAGTCGGCCCCGGCAAAGCAAGTACATGCGTCTGTCTGTATTCCAATTTAGCTTACTTTGGTTTCCAACCGGGAACCGACTGTAAAGACTCGGGCATCGAAAAAATTCGGACACCAAGGGTCAACGAGCTTTTAAAAAGCCCGCCGGCCCCGGGGCCGACGGACGGGTCCTCCTCTCTCAAAGGACAACCACACAAACACGTTTCTTCCCGCCCGAGTCATATTGTGTCCTGCCTGTTAGAAGGGCAGGCTTCTTGTTTGATTGCCCGACAAAGATAGGGCGGACTGTTCTCCACCTGCAAGGACAGTTGACAGCCCTTTTTTACATGACTATTTACCTGTTTTTGTGGGGGGAAGGCGGCAAAACCCTTTGTTTTATAGGAGGTCCGGCCTTTTTGGAGAGGACAGTTTTTTGCCTTTTTGTACATTTGCAGGGCAAATAAGGCTTGGTCAAAGAGCTTTTTAACGTTTCCGTAAGGGGCAAAAAAGCGCTTTTTTCGTTTTTAAATCGCAAGGTAGCCATTAACTACATAAACAAAATGTATCATGAAGCAACATTCATTTTTTGCCCTTTTTCTCCTTCTTTTTACGTTGCAGGCCTGCGATCCGGCCATGTGGGATCAGGTGCTCAAGGACAGCGGTTTGGAGGGAGGTCTTACCAAAGAAGAGGTAGCCAAGGGGCTTAAACAGGCTTTGGAAATCGGCATTACTGAAGGCGCTCAAAAGCTCTCACAAACCGATGGCTATTACAAAAGTGCTTATAAAATTCTTCTGCCTCCCGAAGCCAGAAAAGTTACGGATAAGCTACACGATGTGCCCGGCTTCACAAATCTCGAAGAGGTCATACTCGAAAAAATCAACCGGGGAGCTGAAGATGCAGCTAAAAAAGCTGCTCCGATTTTTAAGGATGCCATTCTCTCCATGAGCTTTTCCGATGCCTGGGGCATTCTCAAGGGCGGAGACAATGCGGCTACGCAGTATTTGCGCCAGGCGACTTACAACCGCCTGTACCAGGAGTTTAATCCGGTCATTGTTCAGTCTTTGGACAAATTCAACGCGCGCACGTATTGGGCTGATGCCGTCAATGCTTACAACAAGATTCCTTTGGTGGAAAAAGCCAATCCCGATTTGGACGACTACGTGACCAAACAAGCTTTGGAAGGTCTTTTTGCGATGGTAGCGCTCAAGGAAAAGGACATTCGTCACAACCTGGCAGCGCGAACCACCGATTTGTTGAGAAAAGTTTTTGCCGCCCAGGATTAAAGGGCGCCTTTCGGCAAATGGCCTGAACGCTTAGCTTCGGGCCATTTGCTTTTGATGATCAATGTATTACTCATGAAAGCAGGTGTTATAGGAAGTGGTACGATGGGTAGCGGCATCGCTCAGCTCATGGCCATGGCCGGTGAAGAAGTTCTGATCTACGACAACAATCCCCAGGCTTGTAAACGGGCACAGGCCAAACTGGAGAAAATCATGCAGCGCCTGGTGGAAAAGGAAAGACTTTCTGCCGAGGAAGCTCAAGCTGCTCTTAGCAGAATAGTGTTCGTAGATAACCTCATGGCCTTTGCAGATTGCAAGCTGGTCATAGAGGCTGTTGTAGAAGACTTGAAAGTCAAATGCGATCTTTTTGAACGCTTGGAAGATATCTGCTCTTCGGATTGCTTGCTGGCCACAAACACTTCTTCGCTTTCGGTAACTTCTATTGCGGCTGCTTGTGATCGACCCCAACGTGTATTGGGCATGCATTTTTTTAATCCCGCCCCATTGATGAAACTGGTCGAAGTCGTTCCGGCTTTGCAAACCGACAGGCTTTGGCTGGGCCGTGTCAAAGAATGGCTCACCAAATGGGGCAAAACACCTGTAGAGGCCAAAGATACTCCCGGCTTTATCGTCAATCGGATTGCCCGCCCTTTTTATGGAGAAGCTCTGCGCATTCTGGAAGAGGGACTGGCTGACGAGGCTACCATCGATTGGGCCATGACCGAGTTGGGAGGCTTTCGCATGGGCCCTTTTACCCTTATGGATTACATCGGTAATGATGTCAATTACACCGTAACCGAAACGGTGTTTAAGGCGTTTTATTACGATCCTCGCTACAAACCGGCTTTTACCCAAAAGCGTTTGGCGGAAGCCGGATGGTTGGGGCGCAAAACCGGTAGAGGGTATTACGACTATGAGCCCGATGCAAGCAAGCCGCAGCCCCGCAAAGATCCGGATTTGGGAGAAAAAATCTTTCGCCGCATTGTGCTGATGCTCATCAATGAAGCCTATGATGCCCTCTTTTGGAAAATAGCGTCGGCAGAGGACATTGAATTGGCCATGACGCGGGGTGTAAATTACCCCAAGGGCTTATTGCTGTGGGGAAAGGAATGGGGCTACGATTATTGCGTTGAGGCGATGGATGAACTTTATGAGCGCTATAGAGAAGATCGCTACCGCTGTAGCCCTTTGCTCAGAGAATTAGCCCAACAAGGCTAAAACATCCAAGCTTATGCTCAGTCCGACTGAAATCATCTCCCGTATGTACGACAACGACCCCTTTAGCCGTTGGTTGGGCATCGTTCGCCTGGAGGAAGGTCCCGGTTTTTGTTCTTTGCGCATGCAGGTTCGCGAAGAGATGACGAACGGCTTTGGCGTAGCTCATGGCGGCATTGCTTACAGCCTGGCAGATAGCGCATTGGCTTTTGCTTCCAACACCAGGGGAAGACATGCTCTCTCCATCGAAACATCCATTTCACATACCGCCCCTGTTTATGCGGGTGATGTGTTGATTGCTGAGGCCAGAGAATTGCAGCTCGGTCATGCGCTGGCGCGTTATGAGGTGCGTGTTAGCAAGGAAGACGGTAGCCTGGTAGCTCTTTTTAAAGGGACGGTTTTTCGCAAAAAAGAGTCTTGGTTATGAGGCTTTTTTTCTTTTATTGTGAGAGGGAAAACGAAACCCTCCACTGCCTGCCGGGCAAAGGGCGATAGGGGAAAAATTCATGGTTTTTGTTGAACAGATTTAGGATCTGTACTTTGCAGAGGAGTTTTGCTTTCGCAAAATGAAGGGTGTAGCTCAAAGCCCAATCGAACTCTTGCCAGCCATTCAGCCATTGGCTGTTGTCACTCGTTATGAAACGCTTTCCCGTATAACTATGGCTGAGCGCTGTTTGCCATGCTCCTCGGTGAAACATCAGCAGAGAGGTGGTTTTCCAAGCCGGATAATACAGAAGGCGGTGTCCGAGAGCGGGGTCCTGCGGCTTATCCGACTGATGTATTCGTGGGTCGCCAAAGTCAGCTTCCATGCGCAATTTCCAATGAGGCCTTGCCCAGCTCAGGCCAAAGTTGATTTCAGGAGTTAGCACTTCTCTGATGTTTTGAGGCATCCAGCCGTTGGGGCCGTTTTGCCAGAGAATCAGGTTTTTGGTATGAGTAAGTGAGCTGACTTGCCAGACTTGAAAATAATCTGTTTTAGCTTTTGTCATCCACTCTATGGAACGCGCTAACTCGGGCTTTAACTCGGGGTTTCCAGAGGCGTAATTGCCACGCCAGTAGAGATCGTTAAAAGTGGGTAGGTTGAGGTTTTGCGTCAAGCGCAAATGCGTGTTTATTATTTCTTTTTCCAGGGAGAGGAAGAGGGTCGTGGTAGGGGGGAGCCATTTTTTGTTTGTGCGCTGCCAATTGGTGCTAAAGCCCAGCTGCAATGTGGCGTTGAAATTTATGTTGTATGCTGTTTGTATGCTTTGCGTGTTGCGCTTTGCATAGCTGTTTTCTACGATGTTGTCGGACCAGGCTTGTTCTATGCTTTGCCGTAAGGCCAGGTAGAAGGAGCTTTTTGCACGGGTTTTGGCTATTCTGCCTTCCAGCATGGTGAATTGCATGGTGTCGGGACCCGGAGGGGTGAGGATGCTTCTATAGTCGAGTCGCTCTCTGTTCATTCCGGCTTTCAAGCCGAAGAGCCAATTTCGGACATTGCTTTTTTGCCAATCAAACACCCACCGCAGGTGCTGATCGTTTTGCCTGGCCAGGACATTGCTTTCGGTGCGTGAGGGCGGTATTTGCCGAAAGGCAGATTGTATCCAAAAATGAGCGGAGAATCTTCCCCATCGGGGTGTGTACAGTTTTTGAAAGGCGCTAATTCCTTTTACAGAAAAAAAATTGTTTTTTTGTTGACCTTCTTGCTCTTCTACTTTCCAGGTATAATCATTATCAGCCTGACTTTGATACCAGCGAAGGCCTCCGGTGCTTTGTGCGTTCAGGTAATGGATTTGAGCGCTTTGCCGAAGGAGGTTGAAACTTCCAACCTGAGTTTGCATGTTGATGGCGATTTGCTTGCCTTTCAGATTTGGGGTTTTGTCTTGGAGGAGGAGTACGCCTCCAAGAGCTCCGGGCCCGTCATCTGCCGATCCACCTCCAAGAAAAAGTCGAAAGTTTCCGATTAAGGGTGTGGGGATAAGGGTTAGGTCGCTGGTTCCGTTCATGGAGTTTTTCAGCGGAAGTCCGTTCCAAACGATGAGCAGGTGTTGAGCTCCACTGCCGCGCAAGCTGATGGTGCTGAGCATGCCCGGGCCGTAGTTGCGCAATTTGACGGCGGCATGCAGGCTTAGCAGCTCTCCCAAAGGTTCGTTCTTTCGAACTAAGAGGTCCAGACTGTCGGGCTCTATGCTCTGATGCTTATTGTTTTCTCCGGTCAGAAGAGCAGAGGAAAAAGGGGAGGCGGTGAGTTGTACCTCCGGCAAACAGATGGTGGTGTCTGTACGATTTTGCGCTTGCAGGGATGAGATTGGTAGCAAGAGGATGAGAGCGAAAATTCGTTTTGCTATCCATTTCTGATGAATGAGATATATTGCACAGGCCAGTAGGCAGCCGACTATGCTGCCGGCATAAACGTCTTTGAGGAAGTGTTGTCCGAGGTATATTCTTGACAGGGCTGTCAGAGCAGCTGCAAAGAATAGGGCTGCACCCCACTTTTTTTTCTTGGCAAAGAGCGCCAGCAGGGTAAAAAGCGTGAAGGCCATCATGGTGTGTCCGGAGGGAAAACTGTTGTATCCGGTGTGTAAATTTACTTCGGGTACGGGGGGGAGGGCGTACTTGGGCGATTGCAAGGCAAAATAGAGGAAAGGTCGGGGTTGGTAAAAGAACTGTTTTAATCCTGCGCTACTTATTAAAGTGAGTGGCCCACTTAAAGCCAGAGCCAGGGCTTTGCTTTTTTCTTTTTTTCCGATAAACCACAATAGGGCAAGTGTAAAGGGTACTGCTTCCCCCAGCATGGTGGCGAAGCGAAAAAAAATGTTGGCTGCTTCACTGCGTCTTTCGGCCAAGGTCTTTACCCAGTAACCCGTTGGATACAGCCATAGCAAGTACGCTCCTGCAAGCAAAAAAAATACATAGGGGAGAAAAAAGTACTTGTTGTTTGAGAGGAAGCGCTGCAAGGTTTTCATAGCTCTTCGAGCTTTATTCTGCGTAGTCTGTACCAAAATTGAATGATTGATGTTGATACAATGTTTTTGTATCCGTTCATGGCTTGATAGGTGAGCAACAGGCTGATGGGAAATAAAATGATGTTGGGCAGCCAGGCAGCTACGACGGGATTGATGATGCCTTTGTCCACGATGTTTTTACTGAATATGGTTATAATCATAAAGAGCATAAAAAAACCGATGGCGATGAGCATGGGGTAGCCAAAGCCTCCTTTGCGCACGATGGCTCCCATAGGTGCTCCGATAAAGAGAAAGAGGATGCAGGCAAAAGCCAGGCTATATTTGCTGTTTAATTCAAAGACGTATTTGGCACGTTGTTCTTTTTTGAGCTTAAGGCTCCTAACGGCACTGTCAGCTTGATGGTGGATGCTGCGAGCGACTACTTTAGCTCGCTGGAGCAGGTCTTTTCGGCTGGCTTTGGGAAAAGTCTCCAATATGCTGTTTAGCTTGGTAAGCTGATCGGTGTTTATCTGCTTCAGTCCGGTTTTTCTTTTGCGATGCGGTTTTTTTGTTGGCTTTTTACCTGAAGGTGTTGTGATGCTGAAACGATTGGTGAGGTCGTCGGGGCCGGATGGTTTGGAAATAGGGGTATCTGTCGTTTTCTTTCGTTTTTTCTTTAGTTCTTTGCGTAGGGGGGTGAATTGTTCAGCGGTGTTTTCCGCAAAACGTTCTATGCGTTGTTGGCTGAGTAAGTCTATGGAGTCTATGGCTTCCAGCAATTGTCTGCTGTTGAGCATGGTTTCGGAGTGGAAGAGGTTTTCGTCTGTTCGGCTCAATTCGAATTCGCTGAGGTCAAAGGCCTTTTCCCAGCTTTTAAAGGAAACGCGTATGAAGGGGTGTTTTTCCGTTTTGGATACGCTTTTGGGTTCTTGGTATTGCCAGCCATCGTAGAGGCGCAAGACGAAGTGTTTTTTGTCTTGGGTGACAAACATTTCTCCTCGGCGAGCCAGCAGTTCCAAAATTTGTCCGGAAGAGGCTTTGCTGTGATCTACGACGACGATGTTTTCGATATGGCGGTTGTCGGCGGCTTTTTTTCCAATGAAAAGGGAGTAGCCTTTGAAATCATCGTTGAAGATGCCGGCTTCCAGGTTTAGGGCGGGTTTTTGTTCGCTGATGTCGTACAGTCGGCTCTTGAATTTTAGGTTGCTGACGGGGATGAGGTTGTTAGCGCAAAAGATCGAAAAAGCCGCGATGATCAAGCTGGCGAGAAAGAGAGGTTGCATGACTCTCCACAGAGAGACGCCGGCAGATTTAAAGCTCGAAAGCTCGTAGCGCTCGGCCATGTTGCCCAGCACCATGACGGAAGAAATGAGTACGGCGATGGGAAGGGCCAGCGGGAACATGGAGACGGACATGTAGCCGATGAGTTCGGTCAGAACCAGCATACCTACGCCTTTTCCCGCGATGGCATCGATATAGACCCAAAGAGTTTGCATGACCAAGACAAAAAGAGCAATGAAGAAGGTGGCCAGATAGGGGCTGGCAAAGCTCTTCAGCATCATTTTGTCTATGATCTTCATTTTGGTTGGTCCTGTTGCAGCTGGAAGGAGGCCTTTCTGCTACGGGTTTCATTTGGCGAAAGCCTATTGACAGCCCGTGATTTATTCTTTGGGCTTTTGCCTTGCATATAAAACGGCCCCTTTGCCGTGGAGTTTACTTGCGTCCAACTTACAACAAGTTTTTCAGTGCTGTTTTCTCTGAGATAACGCTTTCGAGCTGGTCTATGGGTATGCGTTCTTGTTGTAAGCTGTCTCTGTCGCGCAGGGTAACGGTTCGGTTTTCCAGGGTTTCGAAATCTACCGTTATGCAGTAAGGTGTGCCGATGGCATCTTGGCGGCGGTAGAGTTTACCGATACTGCCGGTATCGTCGTATTGGCAGTGGAAAGATTGCTTGAGGTGGTCAAAAATTTCTCGGGCCGTTTGAGTGAGGCGTTCTTCGTTTCGCTTCAGGGGAAGTATGGCGCACTTTATGGGGGCCAAGGCAGCAGGGAGCTTCAGCACTTCGCGGCTGCTTTCTTTGCCTTCGCTGTCTTGTATTTTTTCTTCCTGCAAAGCTCCGCTGAGGACGGCCAGGAACATGCGGTCGCAGCCGATGGAAGTTTCTACCACATAGGGGATGTAGCTTTCTTTGGTTTCGGGATCGAAGTAGCGGAGTTTTTTCCCGGAGAGTTCTTCGTGGCTGTGCAGGTCGAAGTCGGTACGCGAGTGGATGCCCTCCAGTTCGCGGAAGCCAAAGGGGAAGCGGTATTCTATATCCACGGCGGCATTGGCGTAATGTGCCAGGTTGTCGTGGTCGTGAAAGCGAAGTTTTTCAGCAGGGGTGCCTAGTTTTTTGTGCCAGTTCATGCGGGTTTCTTTCCAGTATTCGTACCACTTCATTTCCGTACCCGGCCTGACGAAGAATTGCATTTCCATTTGTTCGAATTCCCGCATTCGAAAGATGAACTGCCGGGCTACGATTTCATTGCGAAAAGCTTTTCCTATCTGGGCAATGCCAAAGGGGATTTTTTGTCGGGTTGTTTTTTGTGCATTCAGAAAGTTTACAAAGATGCCTTGTGCCGTTTCGGGACGCAGGTACAGCTTTCCGGCCTCACCGGCTACGGCACCCAATTGTGTGGAGAACATGAGGTTAAACTGTCGCACTTCGGTCCAATTGCGGGAGCCTGTTTCGGGGTCGGCAATGTCCAGTTCTTCAATCAGCGCCTTTAGGCCGGCGAGATCGCCTTCTGACAGCAGGGAGCCCAAGCGCTTCCGGAGGTCTTCAATCTGCTGAGCGTATTTTACGACGCGGGGGTGGGTAGCCCGAAATTGATTTTCATCAAAGCTTTCGCCAAATCTTTTTCGCCCTTTAGCGACTTCTTTCTCCACTTTAGCCTCGATCTTCTCAATGTAGCCTTCCACCAACTGATCGGCTCGGTAGCGTTTTTTGCTGTCTTTGTTGTCGATCAAGGGGTCGTTGAAAGCATCTACGTGTCCGGAAGCTTTCCAGGTTTTCGGGTGCATAAAAATAGCGGCATCCAGGCCTACGATGTTCTCGTGCATCTGTACCATGGAGCGCCACCAGTATTCCTTGATGTTGTTTTTCAACAATACGCCGTAGGGGCCATAGTCATACACGGCACCCAGACCGTCGTAAATTTCACTGGAGGGAAAAACGAAGCCGTACTCCTTGGCGTGGGCTATCAGTTTTTTGAATGCGTCGTTTTGATTGCTCATGAACTCATTGTATTTGCAGATGGGCAAAGATAGGAGAAATCGCAGTAATCAGTAGAGACGCAATGCCCTGCGTCTAAGGTAGGGGTTAATCGGGTTAATTGGTTTAATTGGACAATCGAGGAAATGGATTCTTACCGATAGAGACGCACAGGTTGTGCGTCTGTACGGCCGTGCATTTGACATGCGTTACGATGATCACGATGATCACGATCGTCACGCTGATCACGTCGATCACGATCGTCACGCTGATCACGTAGATCACGTTCGTTACGGTTAATCGGGTTAATCGGTGAAATCGGTTAACCGGTTAATCGGAGAAATGAATTCTACCGATTTCACAGATTCCTTTCAATCAAAGCTTGCGCATGCTCAAAACTTCCGGCCTGGCCCGAGCGGCCGTTGAGACAGAGGCCGTCGCGGCTTGGGGATTTGTCCGTAGGGCAAATTTCCATAGAGCAGGCCCTAATCGCAGCAGGTGTGAACCTGCTGCTGCCATTTGGCCCTGCGTTTTGTTTTGCTGTCATTGTCTTCTTTAGCCTTGAGTATAAAACCCTCGGGCTGGCGGGAGAGCCCCTAGTTGCAGCGGGTGTCAACCCGCTGGTTCCATTTTATATCAACCCGCTGGTTCATGCTGGTAGCCTTGGCCAGGCCTTGATTTTTTGCTTCTTTTGGATCAAGCCAAAAGAAGAAACCTTTTTAGGTTACAGCTGATAAGCTGAAAAAATTTGCATTTTATGAAAAACCGCTGTATCTTTGCAGCAAAGCATATAAAAAACACGTATCCACAGGCGGTAATAACAAAAAAAGACATCCTATTGCGGCTAAGCCACGGCTTTCCGAGAAGCCGTTTTGGCATATTTTTTAACCAAAATTTTTTGTCATGAAATGTTTTAATTGTTTTTCTACTGTTAATCAGGGGGGGGTAAAAGCCTCTTTCTGCTGATTGTTTCCCTGTTCTTTGTCAGTGCGTACTTTTCCTCCTGTGCGAAAGAGGAGGTAGATCCGGAGAGTTCTGTAGCCGATCTGGCTACCAAGAAGAAAGGGGGAGGGGATGTGTGGAAGGATTTGCCGAGTGATTGCAGATGTTATATGCAGGTCACGAATGTATATCATGCTATAAAAGGGAGCGTGTGGCAATGGTATGATTATACCAATGAGAACCAAAAGGTTGGTTACTTTTTGCAAGGAGAAGGTGATTTGTGGAACAATAATGGAGTCTTAGAATCTTTTCCTTCAAACTTTCAAGAGTTGGATATTCCTTCTTATGGAGTACACACTTTTGAACTTAGGCCTATTGTTGGATATTTATTGCCTAATTTCAGTATTCATACTACGGTGAAGTGTTATTTGACTTCTTCTAACGGAACTCAACAGTTAGTTAACACCTATTATACCCAAACCGAAATGGTTTGGGTTATTTGCGATTCGCAAACAGGCAAAAGGTAGAGAGTTTGGGAGGCTGATGCCTCCCAAATCACTTCGCCATGAGTACATGAAGTGTATGAATTTGGTCAGGGCGACTTGCCAACAGATGAAAATAATCCTGATGGAGTATCTTTTTCATCAGGGTTTTCTTGTCTGACAACAGTACCGGGGAACGATATGTGACTTTGGCTGTTTATACCCGGAGCGGAGTGGTTTGGGACGTTTACGACTCGCAAACAGGCGAAAGATAGGAATTTAGGAGGCTAAGGCCTCCCAAACCATTTTGTGATGGGTATAATACCTACTAAGGAGTTGAGTTTACTATTGGGGATGGTAGGCAATCCAATTCGCTGAATGTTTTGGTTGTTTATAAAGGCCAAGATAGTTTCAACTACTTGGCTGAGATATTTTATAGCCGTGAAGAAAAAAATTGTTGTTTTGTTAGCTCTTAACTATCTACTAGCTTTTATCATGAAGTAGGAAAGCATTTGATTTTAACTTGTGTAAAGCGAGTGCCATGAAGACAGTTTGTATCGTTTGTTGCTTTTTTAGCATTGGAGTTCTCACAGCTCAGCCCTATTTAGCGAAAGTAGATCTTAGTGATATTGCTGCTTGGCAAGTGATTTACTATAATAGAAAATTATCTGCTACAGAGTTGGGAGGATCATTTTTAACTTTTGATGCCCCCCAAGGAGTTTATCTGATTGAAGTTGATAATGATGCTCAAGTCAGTTTGGCACAATCTTTTTCTTTGCTGCTGCAAGATTCTAGTGATTCTTGGGGAACAACATTTACCCAACATAGCTTGAATGGGAACAATCGAGCCGTTGGATTTTCTTTTAGTGGACAATTTTTCGATATATCTCGAGGGAATGCTGTTGCTTTCTTTGATTTTGAGCAGAATAATTATTGGGTTAAAAGGGTAAGTAATTCCCTTTTGAGAGGGCAGATGCTGTCCTTTTATTCAGATACCTTGTTGTTGATCAACTATAATTTGGATATGCAAGTGGATGATGAATTTTCCAAAGATTCTTTGGGTATAGCCAGTTTAACTATATCATCAGGAAACAAGGTGTGGGGGCATTACTATAAAACATCAGAAGCAAATGCCGGAACAAAATATGCTGTTTCTTCGGCGGAGCATTCCTCGAATAGCAGATTTCATATTTTAGGTGGTCTTAATTCCTTTTTTGATCCTTTAAGTTTGACCCCTTATCATTCAAAATTTTTCTTGTTGAATATAGATGAAGATGGAAATGTTTTGAAAAGTGTAGGTGTAGATTCTTTTCCTTTTGTAGCTTCTGATTTGGTTTTAAATCAGTCCGGAAAACTTTTTTTGTCAGGAGAGGTTAATGATGACACTTTAAACTCCTATTATGAAGATGGGTTCATTGTGAAAATGACGGAGGACTATCAATTGGTTTGGGCTAAACGACTACATGCTGCAAGTTACCCCTGTAAATACCTTAGAATAAAACCATCACCTTCCGGAGGGGTTATTTTTACTTATGTCAGCACAGGGGATTTCCCTGTTATTCTCGGTGAAATATCTTCTGAAGGGAACTTGCTTTGGTATAAAGGTTATTCTTTTTATTTACCTATGCTAGATGTTGATGATTTTGGTGCTATGCATATCATGAGTAGCAGAGAGTATCATCAAGATGGAACTTCGTCTCCTGCCATTGTTCTAGCAAAAACAAATCCAGATGGAGAGTTTTCTTCCTGTCCTCAATTTGATGCTTGCCTGGAGCTCGTAGATGACCTAAGTATTTCTTTTCAAGAATGGACTTGGATGAAAAGCGAAGATTACGGTGAGGTCTTTGAGGACTTGGATTTTTCTCTGGATTCTCTGGAAGGAAGCACGAGTCCATATTGTGGCTATGCCACGACCGTAGAAGCAGCTTTTACTTTCCCTGATACAGTCTGCTTGTTTTCTTGTGTTGAGCCGAGCGATCTTCAAAATGAAAATGCTCAAAATCGGCATTGGCAAATTACGGGTCCAAATTTAGATACTACTATGACAGAGGCTACTTTTACTTGGTGCTTTCAGGAACCGGGCCTATATTGGATTGAACAAGAAGTATGGGTGTTAGGTTGCTCCAAATATCATAAAGAGAAAGTAGTTGTTCTCCCTGAATTAAAACTTTCTTTAGGAGAGAATAGTCTAATTTGCCAACAGCCCCCCTACAGCCTTTCGGCCAATGCCTCTCGCCCACTGACGAGCTACCTTTGGAGCGATAGCAGCAGCACAGCCGAACTGCAAATCACAAGCTCGGGCACGTACTGGCTGGAAGCCTCCGACGGCTACTGCATTTTGCGCGACACGGTGCAGCTGACTTTCCTGGATGACTTGCTCGACCAAGGCCCTGCCCTGAGCCTGCCTGCCGACACCGCCGTCTGCGAACAGCACTTGCCCTATGAGCTGCTGCCGCAGAGCCCCTATGCCGAGGACTTTTCCGTGTCGGTCATATCCAACAGTTCTGCCTCATCTTTTGAGTTGTGGCAGGCCGGCAGCTATGAGGTGCAAGCCGAGGTCTTCGGTTGCCCGATAAGGGACAGCTTTGCGCTGGAAGTCAACGACTGCCGCTCGCGCATCTACTTTCCCACGGCCTTCTCCCCCAATGGCGATGGCCTGAACGATTTGTTTTTGCCGCAAGGCAAGGACTATGAGGGCATAGAGTTGCAAGTTTACGACCGCTGGGGCGGACTGCTGTTTTCGTCTCAAGCCCCTCCCTTTGCCTGGGACGGTAGCGATGCCGCCGGAGGGGTATATGTGTATCGGTTCCGTTATTGGAACACCCTGGCCCTGCAGGAGGAGGAGGTCTCCGGCCAGGTGGTATTGCTGCGCTAGAGACGCAATGCCTTGCGTCTAAGGTATAAGGCACACGTAATGTAGGTAAAGACACACAAATTGTGCGTCTCTACCGCACCCCATCAATTCGGAGAATCCATTCCCGATAGCGTTCGTAGAAAATGCCGGAGGGGATGAGGGAAATCAGGTAGAGGGGCCAAAGAGGGAAGTTGAGGTTTGCCAATGGGAAGGCGGGCGAGAGGTATTTGGCGAAAGCCAGGGTTTGCAGGGTGTAGAAGAGCGGAAAAGCCAGGAGGGCTGAAATAAATTTGAAGGTGGGTTCATAAGAAGGGTCTGGTTTGAGTTTGTCACTGAGCTTGCAGGTAGTGATGACAGGGAGTGCATTGTTTAGAAACCCATAAAGCGCTGGTATGGAGCCGAGAAGTAAGAAGGCAATTTTTTTGAGTTTAAATAGTTTGGTCAGATTCGTTTTTTTCTCTTGTTCTTGCTGCACTAATTTTTGCCGAAAGGCAATCCATTTTTCGGGTTCGTTTTGTTGCCAGTTGTGCCATTTTTCAACTTCCGCCCGTGTATGTAGGAAGAGTTCGTAGGGGTCGAGTTGTTTTTCTCTTTTCAGCTTCTTTTGTAGGAAAGGGATGAGTTTATCTTCTTCTTCGTTTTTAGTATTTAGCAGGAGCTTGCTCATGTGTTGTTGGAGGCTATCGGTAAAAGCCCGGACAGCTGAACGGGGGTCCTGTTCGTACATTTTTTGGAAGGGAGCAAAAGGGATAGGCTCGCCGATGTTAGCCAGTAGCCTGGGGCGAAACTTTCGGGTGTTGTCATAGTTGAGCCCTATAGGCAAAACAAAGAGACCGAGCTGGAAGTCGTGTTCGGCCTCGGCTGCTAGGCCAATTCGGGCCAGGCCGGTTTTGATTTTTCTGAGGTGCCTTGTTGGTAGGCTGGTGCTTTCGGGAGCGATAAAGAGGCAGCCCCCTTGTGCCAGGAAATGGCGTGCAGCGGCGAAGGATTGTTCATTGTTCAGCGGTTTGCCACCGGTGTCTTCGCGTCGCTGAACGGGAATGCAGTAAAAGGTGCTGAAAAACCATTTGCCGAAAGGCGAGGCAAAGAGACCTGCGTTGGCTAAAAAATGAACTTGCCTGGGGACGATGGCTGCGGCATTTAGCGGGTCGAGTAGAGTCGCCGGGTGGTTGGAGACCAGGATGCACGGGCCTTTTTTGCGTAAGTGCTCTTTTCCGGTAATGGTGATGCTGCGGTGATACAGGTGTAAGGCGGGCTTTACAAGGAGTTTTAGCAAGAGATAGATAAAGCGCATGGGCAAAATTTTCTTGTGCTCAAAGCTAAAAGTTTTATCTATTTTTGCGGCCATGTACAGAACACATACTTGTGGAGAGCTGCGCATGCAGCATGTTGGAAACACCGTTGTCCTCAGTGGCTGGGTGCAAAGTCGTCGCGATTTTGGCGGCATGACCTTCATCGACTTGCGCGATCGCTATGGCATTACGCAATTGTTTTTTGACGAGAGTACTGATGCCGAGTTGTGTGCTCTGGCTCGTAAGCTGGGCAGGGAGTACGTGGTGAGGGTAGAAGGGAAAGTGCGTGAGCGCAGCAACAAAAACCCGGATCGTCCCACGGGTGATATCGAAATTGAGGTGCAGAAGCTGGACATTTTAAACGAGTCTAAGGTGCCGCCCTTTACCATTGAAGAGGAGACTGACGGAGGGGATGAACTGCGCATGACTTATCGCTATCTGGACATCCGCCGCGAGCCGGTGAAAGAGAAATTGATTTTTCGGAGCAAGCTGGCAATAGAGACGCGCAAGTATTTGTCGGAGCATGGTTTTATAGAGGTGGAAACGCCCTTTTTGATCAAGAGTACGCCGGAGGGTGCCCGAGATTTCGTGGTGCCCAGCCGCCTGCATGCGGGGCAGTTTTACGCCCTGCCGCAGTCGCCCCAGACGTTTAAGCAGCTGTTGATGGTAGCGGGCATGGACAAATACTTTCAAATTGTAAAGTGCTTTCGGGATGAAGACCTGCGGGCCGATCGCCAACCGGAGTTTACGCAGATAGACTGCGAGATGAGCTTTGTAAGCAGAGAAGACATCCTGAATACTTTCGAAGGCCTGACGAAGCACCTTTTCAAGGAAGTTTTGGGCGTGGCGCTGCCCGATTTTCCCCGCATGTCTTATGATGAGGCTCTGCGGCGCTTTGGTTCCGACAAACCGGATTTGCGCTTTGGCATGGAGTTCGTCGAACTGAACGAGCAGGTCAAAGGCAAGGGCTTTTCTGTCTTTGATTCGGCGGAGTTGGTCGTGGGTATTTGTGCCGAAGGGCAGGCTGCCGCTTATTCCAACAAAGACATCAAAAAGCTTACGGAATGGTTGCAGCGCCCCCAAATTGGAGCCAAGGGTCTGGTTTATGTGAAGTTCAACGAAGACGGCAGCATCAAATCCTCCGTAGGCAAATTTTTTGAAGAGGAGGCTTTGCGTAGCTGGGCGGAGCATGCTGGTGCTAAGCCCGGTGATATGTTGCTCATCCTGGCGGGTGAAGCGGAAAAAACCCGTAAGCAACTCAGTGAATTGCGTTTGGAAATGGGCCGTCGCATGGGGCTGATGAAGCCGGGAGTTTTCAAGCCCTTATGGGTAGTGGATTTCCCTTTGTTGGAGTGGGATGAAGAGACTCAGCGTTTCCATGCCATGCACCATCCTTTTACGGCACCCAAGCGGGAGGATGTGGAACGCATGCTCAGTGGGGATCGCGAAACGATGAAGCAGTTGCGGGCCGATGCTTATGACTTGGTGATCAACGGAGCGGAAATCGGAGGAGGCTCGATACGGATTCACGATCGGGCTTTGCAGGAAAAGAATTTTAAGTTGCTGGGTTTTACTCGAGAAGAAGCCGAAGCGCAATTCGGTTTCCTCATGGGGGCTTTTGAATATGGAGCACCGCCACACGGAGGCATCGCTTTTGGCTTTGATCGCTTGTGTGCTGTCATGCAAGGGCAGCAAAGCATACGCGATTTCATCGCCTTTCCCAAGAACAATCAAGGACGGGATCTGATGATTGATGCGCCTTCGCCGATTGCTGAAGAACAATGGGAAGAACTGCATTTGTGCCTTCGCCAGTCGGAAGATTCCTGAGCGGAAAATAGCTTTACACAATGAAATGCGATGCCGGTAGCGTTATAGTATGGCATCTTTGAGAAAACTTTAAGCAGCAAGGTTTTTGTTGCCAAACTTTCAAACCTTTTACATGAAAACTTTCAAAATCTTTTCTCTTTTGTTGCTGCTGGTTGGCAGCTTGTCTGTGGCTTCCGCCCAAAAACTGGGTTACACCAATTCTGCAGCTATTCTGATCGAAATGCCGGAAACCAAACAGGCCGACAGCCAGTTGCAAGCTTTCCAAAAACAACTGGAAGCCAAGGGGCAACAGATGACCAGTGAGCTTCAGGAGGGGTACGCCAAATATCAACAGGATATGGAGGCTGGTGTATTAAGCGCTGTGCAACAGAAACAGCGGGAGCAGGATTTGGCTCAAAAAGAACAGGCTTTGCAGAAATTCCAACAGGAGGCCTATCAAAAACTGGCCCAAAAACGGGAAGAGCTGTATGGCCCCATCCTGGAAAAATTGCAAAAGGCCATTGATGCCGTTGGAAAAGAACACGGCTATGCCTTCATCTTTGACGTTAGCAGCCTTAACTTCATCCTCTTTGCCGAAGAATCGGATGACGTTACGGATTTGATCAAGGCGAAATTGGGGCTGTAAACTTATACTCATGGCGAAGTGGTTTGGGAGGCGTCAGCCTCCCAAACTCCCCTTCTTTTGCCCGTTTGCGAATCGTAAATATCCCAAACCATTTCGGTTTGGGTATAGTTAAAGCTCTTTTA
>JALSKB010000042.1 GCA_026989035.1 Saprospiraceae bacterium
CGAAACGATGCTGCATTGGGTACCGGCTTTAGGGCTGAGGCAGAGCCAGTCTATTCCTGTTGGAGCTGGCAGGGTACCATTGGTTTCTACGCCTATGGCAAAGCCTTTTTGTTTTAATGCCCGGATTAAGGGTTCGTCGAGCTGGAGTAGCGGTTCGCCTCCTGTACAGACCACATAGGCATGGTTTTCTTTATTGGGTTTTGTTGGTGTTTGGGGTGAAAGCCAAAGGGAGGCTACGACTTCAGCCAGTTCTTGAGCTGTGTATTTGCCACCCCGAGGGCCGTCAGTGCCTCGAAAATCGGTATCACAGAAAGAGCAGATGGCAGAAGAGCGGTCTTCTTCGCGTCCGCTCCAGAGGTTGCAACCGGCAAAGCGGAGAAAGACGGCCGTGCGACCTGCTTGTGCTCCTTCGCCCTGCAGGCTGAGGTAAACTTCTTTGACCTGATAAATTTTTTCTTTGTTCATGCCGGAGTGAAGACCAGTACCCAATAGTTGAAAAGAATACCCTTTTTGTTGAGAAACCCCTTTTCTCGCTTTAAGTTGCAGTTTTCGGCCAGTTTTAAGTACTCCTGCAAGTCGGCCTGTTGAGGTGTCAGTAAATCCCAGGGCAGCCATTTGGAGAGATACTTGACGAGCAGGAAGCGGTGTACATCTATGGACAAGATGAGACGTCCCTGGGGCTTGAGCGCTTGGCTCATGGTGCAGAGGGCTTTGTCCATTTCGTCAAAGCGGTTGAGGGCATTGAGGCAAAATATCCAATCGTAGCGATTGGATACAGGCTGGCCGTTTTGCCGTAGGAAGTGTTCCAGTTCGACGGCTTGGAAATGCACTTTTGGATAGCGTTCTTTTTGGAAGTGCTCCAGTGCCTTTTCGTATTTGCTCAGCAGCGGGTCAACGGCATCTACGCGGGTGATTTTGCCCAGGGCGATGAAAATGCCCACCGGCCCGCAGCCGGCATCGAGGACGAGCTCTTGGGGGGCAGGTGCTATACCGAGGCGTTGGAGGAAATTGTTCCATTGCATTTCTTTGGCTTCCAAGTATTTGCTCGGTGGGCGTTTGTTGCCCAAATGGCGTTTCCACCAGTGTACTTGCAGCCATTGGGCCAATTTCCATCGCAAAGAAGGCATACCATGCGGTTTTTCGCTACTTGTTTGGCGAAAGCCAAAGAAAAATAGGGATTCAAAGGTAGGTAAAAAAGCAGCAAAGGAACTATCTTAGGCGTTGAAATATAAATCATCTGCTCTTAGCTGTTTCAGTTGGGTAGATGTAGCCTTTAGCACAATGGACTTTAGCCTCGTTCTCGGCCGATCGGAAAAAGACTTTATACAGGCCTGCATAGCTCGTGAAAAATGGGCATTGAAGGTGTTGTATGAAGAATACTATGGCAGTTTGCTGGCCGTATGTATGCGCTATTCCAACAATTCGGACGAGGCCGTGGACATTTTGCATGAGGGCTTCATCAAAATTTTTAAAAACATTGGAAAGTATCAGGTTGGCACCTCATTGGGGGCTTGGATGAGGCGCATCATGGTCAATACGGCTATAGATTACTATCGCAAGCGGAGCCGGCGGCGCACAGAAGATGTGGACGAAGCTTACGACATATCGAGTGCTGAGCCGGATGCCATTCAACGACTTTCCGAGCAGGAGATTTTGAAAGCCATACAGGAGCTTAGTCCGGCTTATCGCTTGGTATTCAACCTGTATGTCATCGAAGGGTACAGCCACAAGGAGATCGCTGAGATGCTGGACATTACCGAAAGCACTTCGCGTTCTAATCTGGTTAAAGCCCGGTTGAAGCTACAGGAAAAACTAAAGAATTTGAAATAGAGCTGTGAAGGAGCGAAAAGACATTGATAGGTTGATTCGGGAAAAATTGGCTCAATGGCAGCCTCCCTATGAAGCTACTCATTGGGAGAAATTGTTGCAGCGTTTGAGCGAAGAGCCCGATTTTGGTTTTCAAGACCCCGATGCTTTGGAGGAGGCTGCTTTTGCTCTCGGTACCTCGGCTTTTGAAGGGCAAGGAGACGCCTCTTTGGAGAATTCTTGGTTGGAGCTGGAGCGTCGTTTGTACGATGAGGGCTTTTGGGCTTACGAGCCGGAAATGGAGACCTTGCTTCGCCATCGCCTTCGCTATCGAGAAGAACCTTATAATCCCACCCATTGGTGGCAGATGTCTCGTCGTATTGATGAGGAATTCTCTGTCTTCTACCGCCTTTTGAGGAGCAAAGTCTTGGAGTTTGTAGCCATGGTTTTGCTGCTCGTTTTCGTGTGGCAGTACATGCCTTTTATGCCTTCCGGCAAATGGAGTAGCTTGGCTTGGCGGCCTTCGACAGAAGGGCAGCCGGGGCAGAGACGAGTCAGGCAAGAAGATTCACAGCCTTTGGAGGCATTGAGCTTTCGCCCGGAAGCAGTTGAATCTGAGCAGGAAGTCTGGGCTTTTCAGGAGGGAAAGCAGCCCGTTGAAGATAGAGAAAAAGACGGCTTGCCTCCTTTGGCAGTTGCTCCTCGCCCACAGATGGATGTGCGGATGGAGGAAGAGGTGTCGCAAAAACTGAGCAACAAATCCAAGGTGTTGTCGGAGCAAAGCAAGTCGGACAAATTTGCTTTGCTGCCTAAGCTTTTTGTTAGAAAGAAGCACGAGTTAGCCATACTTAAAAAGGAGCGCAAATTGCCTGCGAAGTTTTTGAACCCTTTTGCAAGCAGAGGGCGGGTGGCCTTGTGGGCTGCCTATGATTACAACGTCGTTTATTCTGCCAGCGACCCCATTTTGGAAACCCCCTCTTACAAAACGCGGTCTTCAGGGGTCAGTGCCGGTATTCAATTGGGCGTGGGGAAAAAGCATTGGGAGTTCGGTTTTGGAGCTATTTACAGTTCGTTGGCTTATCGGAGCTTTACGCCGCGTCTGCAATACGGTTCGTTTGAATTGCTGGTCGAGGAGGAATTTGATGGCCTGCAATTCGATTTGTTACAACTGCCGGTGCACTTCAGTCTTTACCTTCAGCCGGAGCATCCCAAATGGGATTTTTACGCTTCGGTAGGCGTGTCGGGTACTTTTGTGTTGACTTCCGATTACGATCGCCATTATCGCTATTACGCATCGGACAAGCCCGACCCGCAGGAGCTGGCAGCAGTTTTGTCTCAGTCCAAATTTAAGCAAAAGACCTTTAGCGAAGGTTTGTTTGAAGGAGGTTCTTTGAAGGAGAATTCCTACTTGTTCGGGGAGCTTGGTGTGGGGGTAGAGTACCGCCTCAGCCGTCGCTGGCAGTTTTTTGCAGAGCCGACCTATCGGGTGCATTTGAACAACAGGCAACTCGGCCCGAATCGGGACTATTTGCGCAACCTTTCCCTGCGCTTGGGCTTGAAAGCCACAGTCTGGTAAGTTGCGTTTTTGGGGCTGTCGTTTTATATCTTTTTTCCTTTCATGGCCTCGGCTATGGTGTGATCCATAGCGCGCTCGGCAAAGGGCCGGGTGTACTCATTGAGGGTATCTATGGCAGCGTGGATGGCGTCTTTGTCTTTTCCCTTGACAGCTTCCCCCAGTTTTTCAGCCAATTGGCGGGTCTGATTGATTTCCTTTTCAGTCAACAGGTCTTGATGTTGTTGGAGAAATTTGTCCGTAGCTTGGAGGATGTTGCCGGCTTCTACACGAGCTTCGAGCAGGGCGCGGGCATCTCGGTCTTCTTGTGCGTGTTGGATGGATTCGAGCAACATGCGGGCCATTTCTTCTTCGCTGAGTCCGTAAGAGGGTCTGACATCTATCTGTTGCTCCAGGCCTGAGCGGAGTTCTTTGGCTTTGACCGTGAGGATGCCATCGGCATTGAGGATGAAGTGAATTTCTATTTTGGGGATTCCCGCCGGCATGGGTGGGATGCCCCTCAAGACGAATTCTCCCAACTTGCGGTTGTCTTTGACCAGGTCGCGTTCGCCTTGATAGACGCTGATGCGGAGGTTGGCCTGCCCGTCTATGGACGTGGTGTACTGGCGCCCGACACGGGTGGGTATGCGGGAGTTGCGCGGTATGATGACGTCCATCAATCCGCCCAGGGTTTCTATGCCCAGGGACAGAGCTGTTACGTCGAGCAGCAAGATGCCTTTGCGGTTGCCGGCCAGCACGTCAGCCTGGACAGCAGCACCCAGGGCGACCACTTCGTCGGGGTCAATGCGGTCGAAGGGGCGTTGTTTGAAAAAGGATTCCACTTCTTTGCGCACCAGCGGTACGCGGGTGGACCCACCAACGAGAATGACTCTGTCGATTTCTTCGGGTTTTTTATCGGCATCCTTCATTGCCTGACGACAGCTTGCGATGGTGCGCTGTACCAAGGGAGCGATGAGTTGTTCGAATTGACTTCGATGAATTTCCACTTCCTTACCTGCTATGTGAGTCGAGTAAATCTCTTCCTTGGAAAGGGCTTTTTTAGCGGCTTCGGCGGCCAGGCGCAATTCCTGCCCCAAATCCGGAGATTTTTGCAGGCTTTCTTCCGTCCATCCGTGTTGTTGCATCCAGTGCTGAAGGAGAGCCCGGTCGAAGTCATCTCCACCCAGGAAGGTATCGCCATGGGTGGACAGCACTTCAAAGATGCCTTGATGCAGGTGAAGGATGGAAATGTCGAAAGTGCCTCCACCCAGGTCATAGACAGCTATGGTTTGTTCGTCTTCGGGGTTTAGGCCCAGGCCATAGGCCAAGCTGGCGGCAGTGGGTTCGTTGACGATGCGCAACACCTCCAAGCCGGCCAGCTTGCCGGCATCGCGGGTGGCTTGGAGGT
>JALSKB010000043.1 GCA_026989035.1 Saprospiraceae bacterium
ATGCCTACGGTGCCCGGTCGTTTGCGGATGGCTATTTTTTCGTAGTAGCCGCTGTTGTGCTTTTTGTAGATGTATTCTTCTCTGTGATAGGTTACGTCTATAAAAGGAGGTTTAAACTCCATGAGGGGGTCCAAGATTTTAAAGATGGAGGCCATGGTGCCTCCTTTGAGAGGTGGTAACACCTCAAAAGACACCAGTGTTTTTTCAGATTGTTCAAAAAAATCAGTAACTTTCATGATGGGCTCGCCGTGTTGGTGTTGTTTTGTTTAAATTTGCCGAAAGGCGTAGGAGCTAAAACTTGAGGTGTTTTACCGTTAAGGCGTTGTTGATCAATTGGTGCAGACTATCTATGCCTATATTCAGGTGCATTTTTACAAAATTGGAAGTTACTTTTTCGTCTGTTTTGTCGGTTTTCACGCCTTCGGGTATCATGGGCATATCGGAGACGAGCAGCAAAGCTCCTGAGGGTATTTTGTTTTTGAAAGCGGTAATGAAGAGGGTTGCTGTTTCCATGTCGATGGCCATGCAGCGCAATGCTCGCAGCTGTTCTTTGAACTCTTTGTCGTGTTCCCAGACTCTGCGGTTGGTGGTATAGACTGTTCCTGTCCAGTAGTCTTTTCCGTACTCGCGTATGGTGGTGGATACGGCTTTTTGTAAGGCGAAAGCCGGCAAAGCCGGCACTTCCGGAGGGAAGTAGTCATTGGAAGTTCCTTCTCCGCGAATGGCGGCGATGGGAAGAATGAGGTCACCGACTTTGTTTTTTTTCTTTAGACCGCCACACTTTCCGAGAAAGAGGACAGCTTTGGGAGATATGGCCGAGAGTAGGTCCATGATGGTTGCGGCGTTGGGGCTGCCCATGCCGAAGTTGATGATGGTGATGCCTTCGTCCGTAGCAGCTTGCATGGGTTTGCCTATGCCCTTGATTTTCACCTGGTGTTTTTGGGCGAAAAGCTCGACGTAATTGAAGAAGTTGGTCAGGAGGATGTATTTCCCAAACTCCTCGAGTTGCATACCCGTATAGCGAGGTAGCCAGTTGGTGACAATTTCTTTTTTTGTTTCCATCCTTATTCTTTTTTTGAAGCGCTGGGTTTCTTGTCCGGTTTTATTTGCCGAAAGGCAAAGAGGTTTTAGCGCGTAAGGTACATATAACGTTGGTTATCGAGCTGTCTGAAGTAGGGGTCGGTGAGGTCTTTGATGAAGTAAATGGCTTCACCGGTGGATTTCATTTCCGGGCCGAGGTTTTTGTTGACATTGGGGAATTTATCGAAAGAGAAGACCGGCACTTTGAGGGCATAGCCCGACGGGCGGGCTTGGATTTTAAAATCTTTCAGCTTGTGCGTGCCCAACATGATTTTGGTCGCTATGTTGAGGTAGGGCACCTGATAGGCCTTGGCAATGAAGGGTGTGGTGCGTGAAGCTCTGGGGTTGGCTTCGATGACATAAACTTCCTCGTCTTTAATGGCGAATTGGATGTTGATCAGTCCTTTGATTTTTAAGGCTTGAGCCAATTTTTTGGTGTATTCGACCATGGTATTTACAGCTTGTACGGACAAGCTGTAGGTGGGTAGCATGGCCGAGCTGTCTCCGGAGTGTATGCCCGCGGGTTCGATGTGTTCCATGATTCCCATGATGTGGACTTCTTCGCCGTCGCAGATGGCGTCTATTTCGGCTTCTTTGGCTCTTTCGAGAAATTGGTCTATGAGGACTTTGTTGTCGGGTAGATGTTTGAAGATGCTGAGGACTTGGCGCTCCAGTTCTTCGTCGTTGATGACGATGCGCATGCGTTGTCCGCCGAGCACATAAGAGGGGCGTACCAGTAGGGGGTAGGGAATGTCCGTGGCAACTTGCAGGGCTTCATCGGCATCGTGGGCAACTCCGTATTTGGGGTATGGGATGTTGAGTTCTTTGAGCAGGCTGGAGAAAGCGCCGCGATCTTCGGCCAAATCCATGGACTTGAAGTCCGTGCCGATGATGGGAATGCCTTTTTTGTGGAGTTTTTCAGCCAGTTTGAGTGCTGTTTGGCCTCCGAGTTGTACGATGACTCCGGCAGGTTTTTCCAGTTCGATAATTTCTTCGAGATGTTCCCAGAAGACGGGTTCGAAGTAAAGTTTGTCGGCCAGGTTAAAATCCGTTGAAACCGTTTCCGGGTTGCAATTGACCATGATGGCCTCCCAGCCTACTTCTTTGATGGCTTGTATCCCATGGACACAACAGTAGTCAAACTCAATGCCTTGCCCGATGCGGTTGGGGCCTGCTCCGAGCACAATGATTTTTTTTCTGTCGGAGGGGATGCTTTCATTTTCCTGTTCAAAGGTCGAGTAAAAGTAGGGGGTTTGCGCTTCGAATTCGGCTGCGCAAGTATCGACCATTTTGTAGGTCCTTTTGATGTTGAGTTTTTTTCGCCTTTGCGTTACTTCGCTTTCTTTGATGCGGAGCAACCAGGCTATTTGGGCATCGGAATATCCGTGTTGTTTGAGTATTCTGAAGAAGCTTTCGGGTATGTCTTCGGCGACGTTGTAGCGTTGTAGTTGTTGTTCGAGTTTGACCAGTTTTTTGATTTCATGGAGGAACCAAGGGTCTATTTGAGTGAGGCGGTGAATGGTTTTGATGGGTACACCCAGCCTTAGGGCATCTTTGATGCGGAAGATGCGGTCTTCGCTCGGGTGTTCGATGCGGTGGATGATGTCTTCGGTTTTAATCCATTCTTTTTTATCGGCCCCCAGGCCCATGCGTCCGTTTTCGAGGGATTGACAGGCTTTTTGAAGGGCTTCGGTGAAGCTTCTTCCTATAGCCATAACTTCCCCTACGGACTTCATTTGGAGGCCCAGCTGGTGGTCGGCTCCTTGGAATTTTGAAAAATTCCAACGCGGCATTTTGACGACGACGTAATCCAGGGAAGGTTCGAAGAAGGCAGAAGTTGTGCCTGTGATTTGGTTTTTCAATTCGTCGAGGTGATACCCTATGGCCAGTTTTGAGGCGACTTTGGCGATGGGGTATCCGGTGGCTTTACTAGCCAGAGCTGAAGAACGAGAAACTCGAGGATTAATTTCGATGACGATGAGTTCTTCGGTTTTGGGATTAAGTGCAAATTGGATGTTGCATCCTCCGGCAAATTGCCCCAAGGCCCTCATGGCTTTAATGGCTTGGTTGCGCATGTGTTGATAGGCCGTATCCGGTAGGGTCATGGCCGGGGCGATGGTGATGCTGTCGCCGGTATGGATGCCCATGGGGTCGAGGTTTTCCACGGTACAAATAATGACTACGTTGTCGTTGGCATCCCTCAACAGCTCGAGTTCGAATTCTTTCCAGCCCAAGACGGCTTTTTCTACCAGCACTTCATGGGTAGGGGACATTTTTAAGCCTCGTCTGAGTGCTTCGTCGAAGTCTTCAGCCTGATGGACGAATCCTCCACCGGTGCCTCCCAAGGTGTAAGAGGGCCGAATGACGAGGGGGAAGCCAATTTTTTGAGCGGCTTCTTTGCCTTCCAGAAAAGAGTTTGCGATAAAGGAGGGCGCTACACTCAGGCCGATGTCGAGCATGAGCTTTCGGAAGGCTTCTCGATTTTCCGTGCGTTCTATGGCTTCCAGGTCAACGCCGATAAGGCGTACCCCATATTTTTCCCAGAGCCCTTGTTTGCCCACTTCAATTGCGAGATTCAGGGCTGTTTGTCCTCCCATGGTGGGTAGAACGGCATCGATTTGGCGCTCTTGTAAGATGTGTTCGATACTTTCGACAGTGAGCGGGAGCAGGTAGATGTGGTCGGCGATCATGGGGTCGGTCATGATGGTGGCCGGGTTGGAGTTGATAAGGCTGACTTCTATGCCTTCTTCCCGCAAGGCTTGCGCTGCCTGGGAGCCGGAATAATCGAATTCGCAGGCCTGACCAATAATGATGGGGCCACTGCCGATGATGAGAACTGAACGAATGGAGGTGTCTTTGGGCATGTTGTGCAATCTGGTTGTGCCAAATTGCACGCAAAGATAGGTAAACATCTGTATCTTTGGAAGACAAAATGGCAATTCATGGGAGCAACGGATAAGTACATCAAAAACTATATTGGCGGGGCCTTAGTACCCGCCCTTTCGGGAAACTATCTGGAGAATTACAATCCCGCTACCGGTAAGGTTTATTCTTATTTGCCCGACTCAGAGGCAGAAGATGTGGAAAAGGCCGTAGCTGCGGCTGAGGAGGCTTTCGCCAAATGGTCGGGCATTGGCTTACAGAAGCGCTTTCGCCTTTTGATGCGCATAGCTGACATCATAGAGCAAAATATGGAGGAATTTGCCAAGGCGGAAAGTACGGATACCGGAAAGCCTTTGAGCATGTCATCAACGGTGGATATTCCCCGGGCGGTTACGAACTTTCGCTTTTTTGCCACGGGCATTGTGCATTTCAGTACGCAATCGCACTACACGGAAAAAGAGGCTTTCAACTTTACCCTGCGCCAACCCCTAGGCGTCGTCGGCTGTATCTCACCTTGGAATTTGCCCTTGTATCTTTTTACCTGGAAAATCGCTCCTGCTTTGGCAACGGGAAATTGCGTGGTAGCTAAACCCTCGGAATGGACACCCATGACGGCTTTTTTGTTGAGCAAAGCCTGCATAGAAGCTGGCTTGCCCGCCGGCGTGCTGAATATCGTACATGGCACCGGCCCCAAAGCCGGTGAAGCCATCGTAACGCACCCCCAAGTCAAAGCCATATCTTTTACAGGAGGAACAAAAACGGGCAAACGCATTGCTTCTTTAGCTGCTCCGGAATTTAAGAAAATCTCTTTGGAGTTGGGTGGGAAAAACCCCAACATTATCTTTGCTGATTGCGACTTTGATCAGATGATGGTGGACACCTTGCGCTCTTCCTTTTCTAACAACGGTCAAATATGCCTTTGCGGTAGTAGAATTCTGGTAGAGCGCCCTTTGTATGAAAAGTTCCGCGAAGAATTTATCAAGCGTACGCGCTTTTTGAAAGTCGGAGACCCTTTCGCCAAGACTTCCGATTTGGGGGCACTCATCTCCAAGCAACAACTCGAAAAAGTCAAATCGTATATCGAGCTGGCGGAAATGGAAGGAGGTACCGTTCTTTGCGGAGGCAAAGCTCCGGAGCTCGATGGCAAATTGGCCGACGGCTGGTTTTTCAAGCCCACGGTGGTTGAGGGCCTGGACAACAATTGCCGATTTAACCAAGAAGAAATCTTTGGCCCTGTGGTCAGTTTGCAGCCTTTTGATACCGAAGAGGAAGCCATACAACTGGCCAATGGCGTGCGTTACGGACTTTCCGCCACAGTTTGGACGCGTGATATCGCCAAGGCTTCTCGTATGGCTGAGAAATTAGAAGCGGGTATAGTGTGGATTAACTGTTGGATGCATCGGGATTTGCGTACGCCTTTTGGTGGCGTCAAGCAGTCCGGTGTAGGCAGAGAAGGGGGAACAGAGGTCCTGGAGTTTTTTACGGAAGCCAAAAATGTGTGTATTAAATATTAGAAGTTCTAATGAATGCCCTAAAGCTCGACAAGAAGTTTTTGAGGTGTTCTTGTTTGTTTTTTAGCCGTTAATGTTCGCATGAGGTTTTCTTTATTCTCGCTGGGGTGTTGACAAATTTGAATCCGTGAAAATATAGTGTTGGATACGCCTGTTACAAATGGCACGGCAGCTGATGTACTCCTGGCAAAGTGGTTTGGTAGGCGTCAGCCACCCAAACTCCCTATCCTTCGCTCCTTTGTGAGTTGTAAATATCCCAAACCATTTCGGTTTGGGTATATACTCCTGGCAAAGTGGTTTGGTAGGCGTCAGCCACCCAAACTCCCTATCTTTCGCTCCTTTGTGAGTTGTAAATATCCCAAACCATTTCGGTTTGGGTATATTGAAGCATGGTGTGGTTGGGGGGAAATGTTTTGGTACAAAAGGGGTTTGTATAGGGGTTTCTCTTTTTGGGAGGAAGCTTGGTTTTTGCGTACCTTTACGAGATGAATATCCTGATTCTTTCGAGAGGAGCGGGTTTGTATTCTACGCAGAGTCTTTTGCGTGCGGGTGTGCTTCGAGGGCATGAGATGCGCATTGTGGACCATGCGCGGTGTGAGCTTTTGTTGGGAGGGGGTAAGCCGGAGATTTTGTACGAGGGGCGTCCGTTGAAGGGAATGCAAGCCATTATCCCGCGGATTGGTGCATCTATTACCTCTTATGGTGCGGCTGTGATCCGGCATTTTGAGGCGATGGGGGTTTTCACGGTTACCGGTTCGGCGGCATTGCAAAAAGCCCGTGACAAGCAGCGCACCTTACAGCATTTGGCGAAAGCCAGATTGCCTGTACCCCGGAGCTTTTTGACTAATCAGGACAGCAACTTGCCACTCCTGATTGAATTGTTACACGGGCCTCCTGTGGTGATTAAGTTGTTGGAGAGCACGCATGGTATGGGGGTTATTTTAGCTGAAAACATGCGAACGGCGGTTTCCATTGTTCGGGCTTTTCAACGGGAAGGCCTCACGGTCATGGTGCAGGAGTTTATCAGGGAAGCCGGAGGGGCGGACATCAGGGCTTTTGTGGTTGGGGGGCGGATTGTGGCGAGTATGCGGCGCCAGGCTCAAGACGGGGAATTTCGTTCCAATTTACATCGAGGGGCTACAGCTGTGCCGGAAGCCCTTTCGGCCAATGAGCGCGAATTGGTGTTGAAAGCTGCTCGCATTGTGGGGCTTGATGTGGCCGGCGTGGATTTTTTGCGTTCTCGGAGAGGCCCTTTGCTGATGGAAGTGAATGCTTCTCCGGGCTTGGAAGGCATTGAAGGGGTAACAGGGGTTGATATTGCGGGGCAGATCATACGTTGGGTAGAGCAAAAAGTAAGGGCTGGAAAGCTTAGCCCTGTTTCAAAAAGAAAGTTGTGAGTATGTCTATACTCAACATTCACGGGCAACAGATTAAGTTGGGGGACACCTGTGTCATCAAGCTGAGGGTGGGCAAATTGCCCTCAGGCAACCGCATTGATATTCACGGGCACGTTTTTCGGGCACGGGAAGAAGGCCCTTTGTTGCTTTTTACGGCTGGTATTCACGGCGATGAAATCAACGGCATTGAAATTTTGAGGAGGGCTTTGAGCAGGGGGCTGTTTCGGCAATTGCAACGAGGTACGGTGGTTGTCATTCCCCTTTTAAACGTGTACGGGTTTATCAATTTTTCGCGAGATGTTCCGGATGGGAAAGACGTCAATCGCAGTTTTCCGGGCAATGCTTCGGGTTCTCTGGCCTCTCGTGTAGCCCGGGCTTTGACGAAGGAAGTTTTGCCTTTGGTAGATGCAGGCATGGATTTTCACACCGGCGGGCGCAACCACTACAACTACCCGCAACTGCGCTATTCGAAGGGAGATGCTGCAGCCCGTGAGCTGGCACAAAGAGTCGGGGCTCCGGTGTTGCTCGGTTCCAGCTTGATCAAAGGTTCTTTGCGACATACGGCTCACAAAATGGGTAAGACCATTTTGGTGTATGAGGGCGGAGAAAATCAGCGCCTGGACGGTCTGGCCATTCAGCACGGTCTGGCTGCTCTGCAGCGCATGTTAGAGGTGCACGACATGTTGCCTTCCGGTTTTACCCAAGTGATTGAACATCCCCACACGAGACTGTTTGAGCGTTCTTCTTGGGTTAGGGCTAAAGTGCCTGGCATTTTTGAATGGAGCAAGTGCTCCGGCCAGCCGGTTTTGAAAGGAGAGCCTTTGGGCTGGATACGACATCCCGAAGGCGAAAAAGAGCAATGGGTCTTGAGCAAGCAAAACGGCTTTATTATTGGCCACAACAACTCCCCGGTCGTCAATTCTGGTGACGCCCTGTTTCACATTGGATATACTTAATTTTTTGTGCGAAAAGCCTTGTGTGAAAGAGAAAAAGGACGTACCTTTGCGCTCGCATTTGCGGCAAAAGCAGCTGCAAGCAAAATGTGTAAAGGATTTTCTCCTTGCCCGGGTGGCGGAATTGGTAGACGCGCTAGCCTCAGGAGCTAGTGTCCATTTTCGGACGTGCTGGTTCGACTCCAGTCCCGGGCACGAGCAAAAAAAAAGGCGCTTCGCGAGGAAGCGCCTTTTTTTTAGTTCTGGAGTTTGAATTTTACCGGCAGGTTGAATTGCACCCTTACGGGGCGCCCTCTTTGTTTACCGGGCACCCATTTGGGCATCATTTTCACAACCCGCATAGCTTCTTTGCCGCAGTTTCCGCCGATATCTCTTACAACGCGTACATCGGTGATGGAGCCGTCTTTTTCTACGACGAAGCTGACGACCACCATGCCTTCTATGCCACTTTCTTTGGCGATGGCGGGGTATTTGATGTTCTTGTAGATGAACTCCAGCATTTTGTTTTGCGCGCACTCATCGCGCTTTTGCTTTTTGCGCACTTTTTCGCAGCCCGGGAAGTGGGGCATCTCTTCCACGATTTTGAAAATCTCCTCTTCTTTTTCAGCGGGCGGCGGCGGCGGTGGCGGTGGAGGCGGAAGTTCACTTTCTTTTTTCGCTACCACTTCTTCCTCTTCGTCTGCTGTCATGTCTTCAAAGACGGGTTCGTCTTCGATGACTTCTTCGTCGGGGACTTCTTCAATAACAGGCGGCGGCGGTGGCGGCGGCGGTGGCGGTGGTTCTTTGGTTCGAGGAGGCTCTACCTCTATTTCTTCATCGAATTCCAGGGCACCTTCGGGAATGTAAACTTCCTTCTCATAGGTTGTCCAATTGAAGGCCAAGATGGTCAACAACAGAGCAGACAGCAAAGCCAGGTTAAAGAATGTGCCGCTCATTTTAAACACATCCACCTGAGGGTATTTGGCGCCTCTGCTTTTGGGAGCATGACCTGGCAGGCTCTCTCCTTCTTTTTTCAAATGGTTTTTCATGAAAAGAATGCTGCCTACGATTAGCAAGGCAACCAGGATCAGAGAGATAACCAGCCATTTACCATCAACGGTTAAATTTGAAATATCCATATGGCTAAGAGTTTAAAGGAAGCTGATTGGGCTTGCCTTTGTCAGAAAATTGTGTCTTGTTTTTCTTTGCCTCGTTTTAAAAGTAGCCGCTAAAATAGGGCTTTTTAAGTGAAGTGCAAAAAATTAAAAGAAAAATCAAGACAGCTGTTTGTCTATGTAGATGCACAAAAAGGGGGAAAGGGTGTGTCTTGACCCTTTCTTTCGGACTGTTTAAGGCGTTTTTTCGGTTGGTACCCTTGAGTTTTTGTTTATTGTCTTGCCGGGGATGTTGAGGAGATGATGGGGGTGGCAAGTTGGCAGCACGCTTTTTAGCCGCGTTTATTCTATCAGTTTTTGGTAAGCATCGGCAGAGAGTAGTTCGTCGAATTGAGCGGGGTCGAGAACTTCTATTTTGATGATCCACCCCTTGCCATAGGGGTCTGAGTTGATTAGGGTGGGGTCGTTGTCTTCATTGGTTTCGTTCAAAGCCGGATTAAATTCCGTGATTTTTCCGGACACCGGCATGTAGATATCCGAAGTGGTTTTTACCGCTTCTACCGTTCCGAATACCTCGTCTTTTTCCAGGGTTTCATCAACGGTTTCTACTTCGACATAGACAATTTCGCCTAAGCTTTCTTGCGCAAAATCGGTGATGCCGACATAAGCGGTGCCGTCTTCTTCCAGGCGTATCCACTCGTGGTTTTGGGTGTATTTCAAGTTGTCCGGTGTTTGCATGATGCTTTGAGTTTTGTCGGGCAAATATAGAAAAAAAGCGAGCAGGCAAAGCCGGCATAAAGAAAGTGAGGAAAGGCTTTGCCTGCCGAGAGGGTTAAGCTTGGTTTAGAAATTCGCGGAGCCAGCCGGAGGTGACGGATTTGGGGCGTTCCAGCGGCAAGCCGAGTGCACGTGACCAGCACATGGCCGACAATACGCCCAAGGCGCGGGAGACGCCGAAAAGGACAGTGTAAAAGCTGTATTCTTTGATGCCGTAATGCATCAGCAAGGCTCCCGAATGGGCATCCACATTGGGCCAGGGGTTTTTGACTTTGCCCAAGCCTTGCAGAATCGGCGGTACGACTTCAAAGACTTTCCACACTACTTGCACCATTTCGTCATCGGACAAGTGTTCTTCGGCAAAAGATTTTTGAGCCATAAAGCGAGGATCTGGGCGCCTCAAAACGGCATGTCCGTATCCGGGGATGACTTTGCCGGCTTTCAGCGTGCCTTGTACGTATTCGGCTATTTGTTCTTTAGAGGGATTGCTCGTTCCCAGGGCATCCAGCATATTGGTAATCCATTTGACGACTTCCTGGTTGGCCAGGCCGTGCAGCGGACCGGCTAGGGAAGCCATGCCGGCAGCAAAAGAAAGGTAGGGGTCGCTTAAAGTGGAGTTGACCAGATGGGAAGTGTGGGCTGATGCGTTACCGCCTTCGTGATCGGCGTGAATGGTCAGGTATAAGCGCATTAGGTCTTTGAAATCTTCGGAATCATTGCCCAGCATGTGGGCGAAATTGGCGGCCCAATCCAAAGAAATGTCGGGAGCAATGTGATCTCCGCCGTGGTAAGTGCGGCGATAGATGTAGGCTGCAATGCGCGGTAAGCGGGCAATGAGGTTCATGGCATCCTCGTAAACCGGGCGCCAATATTCACTTTTGCCCAGGCCTTCGGCATAGCGCCGAGCAAAAATGCTGGAGGATTGCATCGAAGTAATGGCCGCAATAAATTGCGTCATGGGGTGGGTGTCGGGCGGCAAAGCCTCCAAGACCTTGAAAGTCTGTTCGGGTACGTTGGAGCGCTGTGTCCACTGGTCGGTTAACCACTTGACGTCTTCTTCCGTGGGGATTTCATCCACCAGCATCAACCAAAAAAGCCCCTCTGGCCGCGGTTCTTTGCCATCGCCTTTCGGCAAAAGCTCGCGCAATTCGGGTATGCTGTATCCGCGAAAGCGGATGCCCTCTATGGAGTCCAGTTTTGAAGTTTCCCAGAGCATCATTTTGACTCCCCGTGCTCCCCCCAAAAGTTGACGCACGCTAACGCTGTCCACTTGCTTATCTCCCTGCTCCTTAGACCACCTTTTTACTTCTGCTCGAAGAGCTTGGGATTTTTCGAAAAAAAGTTGTTTTAATTTTTCCATCAGCTTGGTTTTATGTGGTTAGCTACATTCGCATGTGCAGCTGAAAAAAACGGGGCTTAATCCGGCCGGCAATTTAGCAAACTTGGTTGTAAAAAAGGAGTTTCTCTACTTTTTTTGCAGGTTGGACTTTGGCTTTTTTTAAAAAGAAGTTTCGGACTTTTTCATGTAGGGCGAAAATCAATGTCCTTAGGGGTGGTTAGCTGCCCGAAATTTCTTTTTGCAGACCCTGTCAGCAGAACAGGTTTTCCAAAAGTTTTTATCTTTAGCCGATAAATCCAGTTGAGCTGAGCCGACCTTGGAAAGCCATTTCACGCTCAATGAACAGCAAGCCACAACAAAACTTCTCCTTATGGCAAACTCCCTCATTTCTCTAAAAAAAATAGACGGCAGCAAAGGGGTCAGTATGGCCGAAGACGTTTATAGGCAAAGGGCTGAAGCCATTAAAGACCTCTTTATGCTGTGGTCAAAACTAAGCAGGGAAGAATTGATACAGCATTTGAGCAGTCATCCGGGCATACAAGACGACCCGTCCGATTGGTTGCCCGATCTGTTGGAACATCTCGTTGCAGGAAAGACGTTGAAAAAAAGCGGAGATAATTATGTGGCAGTCTGAATTTGGCGTTTGGCGAAAGCCCGGTCCAATGGGCTCGGAGGCAGAAGTGCTTTGGCTGGATTTGGTCGTTGGGAAGTTGCAGCGGATTGTTTGGAAGAGGACACAACAAACCGTTTCATGAATTACGCACTCATCATGGCCGGAGGCATCGGTTCGCGTTTCTGGCCGGCTAGTACCGAAGACATGCCCAAGCAATTCCTGGATATCCTGGGAACGGGTAAGTCGCTTTTACAATGGACTTTTGATCGCTTTCGGCTCCTCCTGCCTCTTGAGCAAATCTATATACTGACCCACGAGCGCTACCGTCCTTTGGTTAGGAAACAATTGCCGGATTTGCCCAATGCACAAATTCTGGGAGAGCCCAGCAGAAACAATACTGCGCCTTGCATTGCTTATGCGGCTTTCAAGTTGCAGGCCATAGACCCCCAAGCCAATTTTGTCGTAGCTCCTTCCGATCAGCTCATTCTGAGGGAGGAGGTTTTTTTGGAAAAAATACGACGAGGTCTGGCGTTCACCTCAAAACGCAATGCTTTACTTACCCTTGGCATAACACCTACGCGCCCTCATACGGGTTATGGTTATATTCATTACGATCGAGAAGCCGGAGAGCGGGGCATCTATCCGGTGGTGGCTTTCAAAGAAAAACCCGATGAACAGACTGCCCGAAATTTTCTCCGTTCAGGTAATTATCTTTGGAACGCAGGCATTTTTTTGTGGCGCTCGGAAGTTATCCTTGAGGCTTTCGCCAAATACGCACCTCAAATTTTTGAACTCCTCCAGGCAGGGCCAGAGGTTTATTTGGGGCCTGACGAACCTTCTTTTTTAGAAGAGAGATACGTGAAAACGCCCTCCGTTTCCGTAGATTATGCCATCATGGAAAAAGCCGACAATATTTACACCTTGCCGGCAGACATAGGCTGGTCGGATTTGGGCAGTTGGCGGGCGTTGTACGAATGGCAGCCTAAAGATGCCAATGGAAATGTGTTGATTTCCGGAGATTTGCTTGCGCAAAATACCAAAGACTGTTTGGTCCAATTGCCTTCCGGCAAAAAAGCTGTGTTGCGAGACTTGCGAAATTACATCGTGGTGGACACTGAAGATGTCTTGTTGATTTACCCTATGGATAAAGAGCAGGAAATCAAATACATCGAAAAGAAGTAAGCTTTTTTGCCGAAAGGCAAACTGATGGGGTAGGAGGTTTGACCATTTGTGGCGGCTTGGGAAGTGGTTAAGATCTTCTTGGGTTTTCGTTGCATCATAGCGGTAAAAGACATTCTCTTTTATGGACGATCAATTCATTTACGAAAGTTTGGCCGAAGCGGCTACGCAGTTGCAGGCTATTATCGATACGGCCATAGACGGCATCATCACCATTGATGAGAAGGGCGTCATGGATACCATCAACCCCGCGGGTGCCCGTCTTTTCGGTTATGAGCCTCCCGAGCTGATCGGTAAAAATGTCAATGTGTTGATGCCGAAACCCTATAGCGAGCAGCACGACGATTACATCCGGCGCTACCTGAGTACCGGAGAAGCCCGCATCATCGGCATAGGACGAGAAGCCTTGGGTTTGAAAAAAGACGGCACGGTCTTCCCCATTCGCCTGGCTGTGAGTGAGGTACAGTTATCCAACAGGCGCATGTTCATTGGCATAGTACACGATTTGACGGAAGTCAAAGAAGCCAACCGTCGCTATCGGGAGCTGAACGAAGAATTGGAAAACAAAATCAAAGCCCGTACCGAGGAGTTGGCCCGCGTGGTCAACCAGTTGCTAACGACGAACAAGCGTCTCAAGCACGAAATCCAGGTACGCGAAGTGGCTGAAAGAGAGCTCAAAAAGAAGGAGGCCGAGGTGCGCAAAGCTCTCGAACGGGAAAAAGAGCTCAGTGAACTCAAATCGCGTTTTGTCTCTATGGCATCTCACGAATTTCGCACGCCGCTAAGCACCATTGCCTCTTCGGCTTCACTCATTGCTCGCTATACCCGAGAGGACCAGCAAGAAAATCGTCTCAAACACGTCAAGAGGATTAAGTCTGCCGTGGAAAACCTAACCGGCATACTCAACGACTTCCTCTCTTTGAGCAAACTGGAAGAGGGGAGAATAGAAGTGGAGCTGAACTGGTTTTCCATGCCGGATTTGTGCCACGAAGTATTGGACGAAGTGCAGGGCTTGCTGAAGGAGGGACAGCAAATTATCATGGAGAAAGCGCCGGAAGGGCAGGAAGTTTCTGAGGTGTATTCCGATCGGCGCTTGGTTAAAAATCTCATGCTCAACCTTCTGTCCAATGCCATCAAGTACTCAGCTCCCGGCAAACGCATTTGGCTCAAGTTGTGGCGAAAAGACGAGCGGTATTTTTCCTTCTGTCTGCGCGACGAGGGCATTGGCATTCCCAAAGAAGATCAGCAACACCTTTTTATGCGCTTTTTCCGAGCCAAAAATGCCCTTAATACCCAGGGTACCGGCTTGGGGCTCAATATCGTACAGCGCTATTTGGAGTTTTTGGGAGGAGAAATAAACTTTGAAAGCGAAGAGGGTGTGGGAACGGTTTTTCGAGTAACTTTGCCAAGTAATGAAGAAGAAGATTTTGATTATCGAAGACAATGAGGATGTTCGCGAGAATCTCGCAGAAATCCTCGAGTTGTCGAACTACGAAACGCTTCTGGCCGAAAACGGAAAAGTCGGCGTAGAGCTTGCGCTCACCCATAAACCCGACCTCATTCTCTGTGATGTGATGATGCCGGAATTGGACGGCTTCGGCGTTTTGCACATTCTCAGCAAAAAGCCGGCAACGGCCGACGTGCCTTTCATTTTCCTCACGGCTAAAGCCGATAAGGGCGATATCCGCAAGGGAATGAATTTGGGCGCAGACGACTACATCACCAAGCCCTTTGATGATGTGGAATTGCTGGATGCCATCGAGGTGCGTCTCAAGAAGAGCGACCGTCTGAAAGAGAGTTTCAACAAAAGCCGAGAAGGGCTTAGCTCTTTCATCAATGAAGCCCGAGGGTATGAAGCACTCAAAGAGCTTTCCAGTGAAAGACAGATTACATCCTTTCACAAGCGGGATGTGATTTTCGCCGAAGGTTCTTACCCGCGCTATCTTTACTTTGTGAATAAGGGAAGAGTAAAGCTCTACAAAACCAACGATTACGGCAAGGAGTTTATCCTCTCCATTTATAGGGAAGGTGAGTTTTTCGGGCACATTGAACTGCTCAAAGGAGAGGTATATGCCGCCTCGGCTATGGCCATGGAGCCTACGGAATTGAGTTTGGTGCCTAAGGAGGATTTCTTCAAACTGGTGTACGGAAACAAAGATGTAGCAGCCCGTATGATTAAAATCCTGGCAGATAATGTGCTGGAACAGGAAGAACAACTCATTCAGTTGGCCTATAACTCCATTCGCAAACGAGTAGCGGAAGCCTTGTTGCACCTCAAAGAGCGTTATGCCGTAGATGAGCGGGGGGAGCCTATTTCCATCTTGCGCGATGACCTGGCAGGTTTGGTAGGTACGGCTAAAGAATCGGTAATACGAACGCTGACGGACTTTCGCAAAGAGGGTTTGATTGATATCGAAAAGGGGCAAATTACCATCCTCAATGAGGAAAAGCTCCGCAGAATGCCAAACTGAGTGGAGTCTTTCTTCTTTCTTAGTTTTGCAGCGCTGAAACAAACCTGCAGCATTAAGCGTCGTCTATATCGTATAACACGACCAAGAGGTGTTTGAAACAGCAAGTGTTATTGCCTCGGTGTAGAGAAAAAATTCGGGCGGCTTGGATGTCGCCCCGTCTCTCTTGCCACAGAGCAGGTATAAAGCAAGCCGGCCCATGTCCGTGATTAGAAAGACTACAGGAGCGCCTCCCACACCTACGGAGGTCCAAAAGGAAATGAGCTTCTTGGACCATTTGGAGGAACTGCGTTGGCGCATCATTCGCTCGTTAACTGCTGTGGTGGCTTTCACCATATTGCTCTTCATCTTGCACAAGTGGTTTTTCGATTACGTGATTTTCGGCCCTGTGCACGAGGGCTTTCCGACTTACGGCTTGCTTTGTCGCATATCGGACAGCATGTGCTTCGGCCCGCCGGAGTTTACCAGTCAGGCCGTTGGTTTTGGCGAGTCGTTTATCATCTCCATCAAAGCGGCTTTTATGATGGGGCTGGTATTGGCCATGCCCTATATCTTGTGGCAGTTTTGGCAATTCATACGACCGGGCCTCTACCCCAAAGAGCAAAAAGGACTTAAGGGCATTGTTTTGGTTTGTAGTTTTTTGTTTTTGATGGGGGCGTCTTTCGGTTACTTTATCATCGCGCCTTTCGCCATCAATTTTCTCATGGGTTATACCATTCCCGGAGTAGAAAATGTGCCGACCATCTCCTCTTACATCAATTACATGATTATGTTTGTTCTGCCGGCCGGGCTGATTTTCGAGTTGCCCGTCTTGGTGTATTTTTTGTCCAAAATTGGTTTGGTAACACCCGATTTTATGCGTAAATACCGCCGGCATTCCATTATCATCATTTTGATGCTGGCGGCTATATTAACTCCACCGGACGTGGTGACCCAAATGCTGATCGGCATTCCCCTTTATATTTTGTATGAAATCAGCATTCTCATTTCGGCTCGCATAGAAAAGAAGGCCAAAGAAGAAAACACATGATTCACGTATCGTCCAATATCACGCTTTTGCTGCGCTTGTTGCTCTCCACGTTTTGGCTGGTGTTTTTTGGGCTGTTTACATTGGCGGTATTGACCAGAGACACGCCGTATTTTGGGAATGTCCCGGCTTTTCTATTCAAAATCGGTGTTGTGCTCTTTTACCTGGCCGGTATCGTTTTGCTTTACTTCACTTTGTTGAAATTAAAGCGCGTGGAAATGGACGAAGAGTACATTTATGCGACCAATTATTTTCGGCACCGTCGCTACCCTTGGAGCAATGTGGAAAAAATTGTCGAAAAGGATTTCGGCCTCTTTTCGGTTTTTGTCATTTATCTCATCAAATCGGGTCAATTTGGCCGAAAGTTGCCTTTCATTGCCAGCCGCAAGAGGTTGGCTTACTTCCTGAAAGAATACCCCGACCGTAAAAACTACTTTGAATCTTGAGCCATGAAACCCTTGTCTCTGTCTTTCTTTGTCCTGACTTTTTGTTTTTGGTGTGTTTCTTATTCTGCGGGTACAGCTGTTGCGGAACATCCCCAACAGGAGCCGCCGGAAAACCTCTTGCAGGCCGGCCCTATGCCGGGTTATTCGGAAATGCGCGAAGTGATGCTCTGGGTTCAGACCAGCAAAGAAGCCGAGGTGAAAATAGCTTATTGGGAACACAAAAGTGGGGAGAAGCATTTCACTGAGGTGGTACGCACGCGAAAAGAAACCGGATTTACAGCTCACCTCCTTGCCGATGAAGTGGAGCCGGGCAAAGAGTATGATTACCAGCTTTACATCAATGGGAAGCCCTTGCGCCTGCCTTATGACTGTAGCTTTCAAACTCAGGCCCTGTGGCAATGGCGTACCGATCCGCCCGATTTCAGTTTTGCCATAGGTAGTTGCTCTTACATCAACGAAGAGGTTTACGATCGCCCCGGCAACAGCTATGGGGGGGATTACCACATCTTTTCTTCCATAGATCGAGATAGGCCGGACTTTATGCTCTGGCTTGGCGATAACGTCTATTACCGCGAGGCGGATTGGTTTGCGCGTTCTTCCATGATTAAGCGCTATACCCATACCCGTTCTTTGGCGGAAATGCAGCCGCTGTTGGCTCACACCCATCACTATGCCATTTGGGATGACCACGATTACGGGCCCAACGATTCCGATCGCAGCTTTATCCACAAAGATCGCGCTCGGGAAATTTTCTCGCTCTTTTGGGCCAATCCGTCCTATGGCTTGGATGGTCAGCACGGCATCACCACGTTTTTTCAGTGGGCCGATGTCGATTTCTTTTTGCTGGACAACCGATATTTTCGCTCGCCCAATAGCTGCCAGACCTGTGACTGCACCATTTTGGGTGAAGAGCAACTCAATTGGCTCATCGAGGCCTTGTCTTCCAGCCGAGCTTCTTTTAAAATGATAGCCATAGGCGGGCAAGTCCTCACTACGGAAAAAAATTACGAAACCTACATCAACCTTTGCCCTCAAGAACGGGAGCGCTTGTTGGCGCGCATAGCCAAAGAAGGCGTAGAAAACGTCATATTTCTCACTGGAGACCGGCATTTTACCGAACTCAGTGCTTACACCAACGAGGCAGGCCACAAGGTGTATGACCTCACCGTTTCACCCCTGACTTCCGGCCATGCCACGGACCAAGGTCAAATCAATTTGCTGCGCGTACCCGGCACGGCTGTTTTTGAACGCAATTACGCCATCCTGTCGCTTAGCGGGCCGCGCAAAGCGCGCAAACTCAGCATACAAGTCAAGAACTCCGAGGGCAAGCTGTTGTGGAAAAAAGTCATAGAATAAAAAAATCTTTTTGGTATTCCTTGTATGGATAAATAGTCATACCTTTGCCCCGATTTTTTGAGGGGGGTGTTCTTTTCCGGCTTTCGCCAAATGAAATTCACCTCAAAAGATGATATGGCGGGAAAACAATCCTAAAGCTAAGTAAAGCTTGAGGACTCCGCCCCAAAATTTTGAAGCACTTTGCACGGGCAAACTTAGGTTGAAGATGCGCATTCGTACGATAGGACTATTCGCTTTGCTGATGTTGGCTTGGACTTGGACGGTGCAGGCACAGCATAAGCCAACCCATGAAGAACAGCATCGGATGGACGAAGCTCAGGGCCATCAGGCCGAGGCAGATCACCATCAGCTGACTTGCGACTGCACGCCCAAAGAGGACAGCGTCTTCAATACGGCTAAAGTAGCCTTCCACCACATTGGAGATGCCAATGCCTTTCACATTTGGGGAGATCTTTACTTTCCCTTGCCCGTGATGCTCTATGCCCCCGGTGAAGGCTGGACGACCATGATGTCCACTCGTTTTGATTATGCGCACAACCACGGCAATGGCCGCAAGGCCATCAACCGCTATGTGATGGTGGAAGGCGTGGTTTACCGGGTGGCCGATGTGCAATTCCCTTCCGAGGAGGTGGCTATAGACTGCGTGACGGAAGTAGAGCATGATGGCGAGAGCCATCCGGCCATTGTCTATAAGGGGCAGTGTTATCCTCTGGAAAGCAAAACGACCTGGGACGGCGGCATGATGGGTGGAGGCACCACTTCGTTTATGGACTTTTCCATCACCAAGAACGTCTTTACCATGCTGCTGGTTTTTGCGCTGTTGTGGTGGATGTTTTCCGCAGTACGCAAGGCCTATCAAAAGCACCCGAACCAGGCTCCCAAGGGCTTGCAAAATCTGGTGGAGACCATCATCGTTTTCATTCAGGAAGAAGTAGCCAAGCCTTTTATCGGCAAGCATTACTTTCGCTTTATGCCCTTTTTGACGGCCTTGTTCTTTTTCATCCTGGCTTTAAACCTTATCGGTCAAATTCCCTTTTTCCCCGGTTCGGGCAACTTGACAGGCAACATCAGCGTGACGGCGGCGCTGGCCTTGATTACTTTTTTTCGAGTAAACCTGGTGGGGAATCGTCACTACTGGCAGCACATTTTTTGGATGCCCGGTGTACCGGCGGCCATCAAATTCATTTTGACTCCGGTAGAGATCCTGGGGCTTTTTATCAAGCCCTTTACCCTCATGCTGCGTTTGTTTGCCAACATCACTGCCGGGCATATCGTGTTGATTAGCTTTGTCGGTTTGATTTTTGTCTTCGGAAAAATGGGGGAAAACTTGCTCGGCGCTTCCATCGGAGTGGTGACGGCTTTTTTGTTGAACTCCTTTATGATGGCCATTGAATTGTTGGTAGCGCTCATTCAGGCCTTTGTTTTTACCTTGTTGACCGCTTCGTATCTGGGCGATGCCACCCAGGAAGCGCATCATTGATTTTGCATTTGCCGAAAGGCAAAAGACATAAAAGATTTTTTTTCATCAAACACTTGAATCATGACCGGATCTATTACTGCTCTTGGACTTGGATTGGCCGTTTTGGGAGCTGGCGTTGGTATTGGCCAAATTGGTGGCCGTGCCATGGATGCCATTGCTCGTCAGCCTGAAGCTGTAGGCCCCATTCGCGCCAACATGATCCTGACGGCAGCTCTGATTGAGGGTGTAGCCCTCATCGCCGTGGTACTGGGATTCCTGAAAGGGTAAGTACCCCAAGAGTTTACCGAAATGCACCGGTGGCAGGACGGTTGGTCACTGCGCCGGTGCTCTTTCCGGTTTTATGATTGAAAAACGACTTAAAACGACACCCCGATGAACGTCTTGTTTCTATCCGGTTTTACAGTGATCCGCCCCGAGCCGGGCTTGTTGTTTTGGACGATTGTTATCTTCATCGTTTTCTGGCTCACCATTGGTAAGGGCATTATCAAAATGATTACCGACATGCTTCGCGAGCGCGAAGAGGGTATTCAGCGTTCTCTGGACGAAGCCAAGCGGGTGCGTGAAGAGATGCAGCAACTGCAAGCCGAAAATCAGGAAATTTTGGCGAAAGCCCAGGAAGAGCGCGTGCAAATTTTGGCGGAAGCCAAGGCGGCCAAAGACAACATCATTTCCGAAGCCAGGGAGCAGGCCAAAGAAGAGGCTCGCAAAATCATCAATACCGCTAAGGAGCAGATTGAAAACATGAAAATGGGGGCTGTCATCGAATTGAAGAACCAGGTGGGGCGGATTGCCTTAGAAGTGGCGACAAAAGTTTTGGAAAAAGACCTTTCCAAAGAAGATGAGCAGGTGAAATTTGTGGAGAAGTTGGTTTCCGAAATGGATTTGAACTAAAACGAGAGAAAGCTTTCTTCGGCATTTGCCGAAAGGGAGCAAAAAGATAAGGTATATGTCCGTACAGAGAATTGCATCGCGTTATGCCAAGTCGTTGATTCAGTTGGCTGAAGAACAGGGCAAGCTGGATCGCGTACGCGAGGACCTGCTCGGCTTTAGCCGTGCCTTGGCCGCAGTGAAGGACTTGAACCTGTTGATGAAGAGTCCTATTGTCAAAGGCGACAAGAAAATGGCTGTGGTCAAGCAGCTGTTTGAGGGGCAGTTTGATCCTTTGACGATGCAATTTTTTGAGGTTTTGACGCGCAAAAATCGCGAGAGTCTTTTGCCGGCCCTTAGCCGAGAATTTGAGCGGCAGTATCGGCATATAAGGGGCATCAGCACGGTGGTGGTGCACAGTGCGGTGCCTCTGCCCGAGCGAGTCATCAAGCGCATGGAAGAGAAGTTGAAGGGAGCGGGAAAAGTGGAACAACACATTGAGTTGGAAACCCGTGTGGACCCCAAGTTGCTGGGAGGTTTTGTTCTGGAATTTGAGGACAACGTTTACGATGCCAGCGTACAGCGGCGCTTAGAGGAGTTGCGCAAAGCCTTTGAAGACAACCTTTACGTTTCGAAAATCATTGCGCACTGAGTTCAGTGGCGCTTTGCCTGATAAACAGCCTTTTGACGGGCTTTAACCAGAAAACAACAACCTAAATTATACCGCCATGGTGGATGTAAAACCCGATGAAATATCAGCGATTATTAAGCAGCAACTGGCCGGAGTGAGTACGGCTGCCGAGCTGGAAGAGACCGGTACGGTCTTACAAGTGGGCGACGGTATTGCACGCATTTACGGCATCAACAACGCCCAGGCAGGCGAGTTGGTGGAATTTGAAAATGGAGACCAAGCTATCGTTCTCAACCTGGAGGAAGACAATGTGGGGGTAGTTTTGCTGGGAGAAGGAGAGGGCATCAAAGAAGGTTCCCGTGTAAAACGCACGGGGCGCATCGCTTCCATTGAGGTGGGTGAGGGCTTTGTGGGGCGCGTAGTTAACCCTCTGGGACAACCCATAGATGGCAAGGGGCCCATTGAGGGCAAAAAATACCTCATGCCGCTGGAGCGCAAGGCTCCGGGTGTGATTTTCCGTCAGCCGGTGAGTGAGCCTTTACAGACGGGTATTAAGGCTATTGACGCCATGATCCCCATCGGGCGCGGGCAGCGCGAGTTGATTATCGGTGACAGGCAAACGGGAAAGACGGCTATTGCCATAGATACCATCATCAACCAAAAGGAATTCTACGAAAAAGGTGAACCGGTTTACTGCATCTACGTGGCTTCGGGTCAAAAGGCATCTACCGTGGCTCAGGTAGCGCGTACGCTGGAGGAATACGGAGCTATGGACTATACCATCATCGTATCGGCTTCGGCTTCCGATCCGGCGCCTTTGCAGTATCTTTCTCCTTTTGCAGGAGCCTGTGTGGGTGAGTTCTTTCGCGACACGGGCCGTCCGGCTTTGATCGTTTACGATGATTTGTCCAAGCAAGCCGTAGCCTATCGCGAGGTTTCGCTCTTGCTGCGTCGTCCTCCGGGGCGCGAGGCTTATCCGGGAGATGTCTTCTATCTGCACTCTCGCTTGCTAGAGCGCGCAGCTAAAATCATCGAAAACGATGAGATTGCCCGCAACATGAACGACCTGCCGGAGAGCTTAAAAAATGCCCGGGACGAAAACGGTCAGCCTTTGGTGAAAGGTGGTGGTTCTCTGACGGCTTTGCCCATCATTGAGACCCAGGCAGGGGACGTTTCGGCTTATATTCCTACGAACGTCATTTCCATCACTGATGGCCAGATTTTCCTGGAATCCAACCTCTTTAATGCCGGTGTGCGCCCTGCCATCAACGTAGGTATTTCCGTAAGTCGTGTGGGTGGTTCGGCTCAGATTAAATCGATGAAAAAGGTAGCCGGTACTTTGAAGCTGGATCAGGCTCAATATGCAGAGTTGGCGGCTTTCGCCAAATTTGGTTCGGACCTGGACGCTGCTACACAGGCTGTTTTGGAAAAGGGTAAGCGCAATGTGGAAATACTCAAGCAACCGCAGTACTCTCCGGTAGCTGTAGAAAAACAGGTGGCCATCATTTATCTGGGTACCAAGGGGCTTTTGATGGATATTCCCGTGGAGAAGGTCCAGGAGTTTGAACACGCTTTTCTGGCTACTTTGGAGCAGAAACATCCCGATGTGTTGGATCACTTCCGTGCCGGCAAACTGGAAGAAGAAGACTTGGCCAAGGTGGAAGAGCTGGCTAAAGAAATGACCTTGCAATACAAGAAGTAAAAAGGAAAGAGCTTTGCGCGGTAGAGGGCGCAGGGCTTTGGAAAGCATAGCATTATGGCCAACTTAAAAGAAGTCCGAGAGAGAATCGCTTCGGTCAAGAATACGCGCCAAATTACTAGCGCCATGAAAATGGTGTCGGCGGCCAAGTTGCGCAAGGCTCAATCGGCCATCCAGGATATGCGCCCGTATGCCAATAAGATGGACGAGATGTTGCGCAATATTCTTTCCAACCTGGATGGCTCGGTAGATTTGTCATACGGAAAGGAACGTCCGGTTCAGCGTGCTTGCCTGGTGGTTGTAACTTCGAGCAGGGGCTTGTGTGGAGCTTTCAACAGCAACATCCTCAAAGCTGCCGTTCGAACTATTCAGGAGCAATACGCCGATTTGCGCGCTGCGGGCAAGTTGAGCATACTCTGTATTGGTAAAAAGGGGCTGGATTACTTTAAAAAGCGCTATGCCGATTGTACCTTGATTGAGGATTACGTGGATTTGTTTAACGATTTGCGCTTTGATCAGGTGGCACCGGTGGCTACGCGCCTGATGAAGGCTTTTGAAGAGGGTACTTACGATCACATTACCGTGGTGTATGCGCATTTCCGCAATGCCGCGATGCAATATCCCAAGACGGAGACCTTCCTTCCCGTGCCGAAAATGGAGACGAAGGAAGAAGAAGCAACTACACAGCGGGCCGACTACATCTTTGAACCCGATCAGGCCCAACTGCTGGAGCACCTCATCCCCAGCATTCTGCGCATGAATTTTCACAAGTACATGCTGGATACCCATGCTTCCGAGCATGGTGCCCGCATGACGGCCATGGACAAGGCGTCTGAGAATGCCGATGAGCTGCTACGCGAATTGAAAATCAGCTACAACAAGGCTCGCCAGGAGGCTATCACCAAAGAGCTTTCCGAAATCGTGGGAGGGGCTGCGGCCCTTGAAGGATAAAAAAAAGCGCCTGCGGGCGCTTTTTTTTGTGGAAAAAAACAGAGTTTTGCGGGCAGATTCCGGTTTTGGAAACGCTAAACCCCCACCTGCTATGCGCAAAATAGACATGCACACCCACATCCTGCCGGAAAAGCTGCCCAATTTTGCAGAGAAATTCGGTTACGGAGACTTCATCCATTTAGTGCATCACAAGCCCGGTTTCGCCCGTATGATGAAGGGTGAAAAGTTCTTCAGAGAAATCGAAGCCAATTGCTGGGATCCCGATTTGCGCATAGCGGAATACGAGCAACATGGCACGGATGCTCAAGTCGTATGTACCGTTCCGGTGATGTTTTCCTATTGGGCTAAGCCTGCCGATTGTCTGGAGTTGTCTCGTTTTCTCAACGACCACATAGCCGGCTTGGCAGCAGATTATCCTAAGCGCTATCTGGGCTTGGGTACCATTCCGATGCAAGACGCTCGATTGGCCATCAAAGAGTTGCAGCGTTGTAAAGAAATTGGCCTGCTCGGGGTGCAAATAGGCTCCAACATCAACGACAAAAACCTCAGCGAGCCGGAGTTCTTTCCGATTTTTGAAGCTTGTCAGGAGTTGGGTATGGCTGTTTTTGTGCACCCTTGGAATATGATGGGCTTTCATTCCATGGAGAAATACTGGTTGCCCTGGCTGGTCGGCATGCCTGCAGAAACTTCCCGGGCCATCTGCTCCATGATTTTTAGTGGAGTATTTGAGCGTTTGCCGGGTTTGCGCGTCAATTTTGCCCATGCAGGGGGAGCCTTTTTGCCTACGCTGGGTAGAGTTGAGCACGGCTACCGTTGTCGGCCGGATCTGGTGGCCATTGACAACGACAAGCCGCCCAGCCATTACCTGGGCAAATTTTGGGTTGATTGCATTACGCACGACATCAAAATGCTCAAGTTCATCCTCGATTTGGTCGGCCCCAATCGAGTTACCCTTGGCTCGGATTATCCCTTTCCTCTGGGCGATCTCACAATAGGAAAGTTCATAGAAGAATCCGATTTGCCGGCAAAACAAATTCAGGCTATTTTTAGAGACAATACGCTGGCTTGGCTTGGTTTAGCCGAATAATTCTGTTTTTAAGCATTTGTCAACCTGTTTTTTGCTACCTTAGACCGTTTAAAGTGTAAAAAGTAGTTTTCAAATCCGACTTCTTTATGTCATGGATTGATGTGGCTCTCTTGATTTTGCTGGTTTACCTGGCTTTGGCTTTGGCCTTTTATTTCTTTCAGCATTATTTCTTTTTCAGGCCGGAAATTTTACCTCGAGACTTTCAGTATCGCTACCCCTTTCCCTTCCAAGAAGTGGATTTTGAAATGGAAGACGGGGGTACCATCAACGGCATTTATTTTCGGGTGCCTCACGCCAAGGGCGTAGTCTTTTATCTCAAGGGCAATTCCCGCAGTGTAAAGGGTTGGGGCAAATTTGCCAAGGATTTTGTGAGTAAGGGATATGATTTTTTCATGATAGACTATCGGGGCTTTGGCAAGAGCAGGGGCAAGCGCACGGAGGTTACGCTGTACAGCGATGCTCAATTGGTTTACAAGTGGCTGGCCGAGCGTTATGAGGAAAAAGACATCGTTCTTTACGGGCGCTCTTTGGGTAGTGGAATCGCAGCCCGTATAGCGTCTTGGAACCGTCCCCGCATGCTCATCTTGGATTCGCCTTACTACAGCTTTTTGTACAACATTCGACGTTATGGTTTTTGGCTGCCCCTGCGCTGGTTGTTGCGCTACAAGCTGCGCACAGACCAATACCTCCGCTTGATTCGCTTTCCCGTTTTTATTTTGCACGGCACCAAAGACCGGCTCATTCCCCACAACCAAAGCGAAATGCTGGTCAAGGAAAATCCCTCATGGACTTGTTTGATTTCCATCAAAGGTGCCGGGCACAACAACTTGCCCGATTTTGCCGCTTATCACGAGTGGTTGTATGACATACTCAACGAACCGGACTTTTTTGAGCGGCTCAAGGCAAAGCGGGGAGATGGGGTAGGTCTGAGCAAGGCTTCCTGAAATACCCCCATGGCGAAGTGGTTTGGGAGGCTGACGCCTCCGAAACTCTATTTTTCGCTCGTTTGCGAGTCGTAAATACCCCAAACCATTTCGGTTTGGGTATAAAAAATTGCGAACGATTTTTGCATTTTGAAAAAAAACGTATCTTTGCAGCCGCATTGAAAGTGGATTAAAGCTCAAATCTGCAAAGGCGGTGTAAAGAGCTTTTTTCAGACCCATGGTGTAATGGCAGCACTACGGATTTTGGTTCCGTCAGTCTAGGTTCGAATCCTAGTGGGTCTACAAGAGGGTTGCCGCTGTGGCGGTAACCCTTTTTACACGCGATTTTTTGCGAAAAGCAAAACTTTGTTAGCTTTGCAAGCGCTTTTTCGGTGCGGTAGCTCAGTTGGTAGAGCACAGGACTGAAAATCCTGGTGTCGGCGGTTCAATTCCGTCCCGCACCACCGCAGGCATGGAAGCGATGCAAATCGCTTCTATGCCTTTATGCCAGTTAGGAAGTGGCTCGCGTCTTAGCGGCAACCACACCGGTGGTGTGCTCATTTTCCCCACCCACTTCGTTCCGGGCGTAAAGAAATGAAGAGTTTATTTTTCCCTTCTTCTTTAGAGGTTGTTTTTCAAGCTCAACCCCTTCGTTATTGGCAGTTGACCGCCAGTTCGAAGGGGCTGAGCCGTTTGCGCCTGGTGGCTGAATGCGGGGAAGACAGCACCAAGCCCTATGCTTTTTTGGTAGAAGCTCGGGAGCAAATCCAAGCCTATTTTGCCGGAAGGCTAAGGCGTTTTGAGCTGCCTTTGGATTGGAGCGGTGCTACGGATTTTTATCGGGCTGTCTGGAGGGCTTTGCTGGAAGTGCCCTATGGACAGACGAGTTCTTATCTGGCTATTGCCCGGCGTATTGGAAAGCCCAAGGCCGTGCGTGCAGTGGGGCAAGCCAATCGCAATAACCCCTTGCCGATTGTTGTGCCTTGTCATCGAATTTTGGCCAGCAATGGCA
>JALSKB010000044.1 GCA_026989035.1 Saprospiraceae bacterium
GAGTTCTTATCTGGCTATTGCCCGGCGTATTGGAAAGCCCAAGGCCGTGCGTGCAGTGGGGCAAGCCAATCGCAATAACCCCTTGCCGATTGTTGTGCCTTGTCATCGAATTTTGGCCAGCAATGGTAAATTGCACGGTTTTTATTACGGCCTGGAGATGAAACGCCAATTGCTGGCACTGGAAAATCCCTCTGTTTATGGCCGCCAGCTCTGCCTTTTGTGAGTTGGCTCAGTCTTCTGTAAAAATGTCGCTTCCGCTTTCTTTTCGCAGGACGTAATTGCGGAAATAGAGACATTCATCTAAGAGGTAGTCGTAAAACATGGTTTCCTGAAATTCCGTGCGCAGCACTTCAAAATAAGTTCGGTATTTGTCGGGTACGGCGGGGATGACATTTTCTTTGGGTATGCCGGGGAATTCCTTGCTTTGGAAATAAAGGATTTGTTCGCACTTGGCAGCCATGTATGCAGCCTGGGCCGCTAAGGCGGTATCTCTGTTGAGTTTGGCGCTGAGCAGGGCTTTGCGAAAAAAAGACAGGGGCAGACGAACGTCCATGACTTCTTTGTTGCCATAAGGTGCTCCGGGATAGGGATAGATGCTGTCTAAGCCGAGGCGGTTCCAGTTGTTGGGGTCGCGATATTCATCGCGCAAAATCCAGGCATGGCCGAAATAGGTGGTGTTGTAGAGCCCCAAGCCGGTCAGGTAAAGGGGTTTAGAGGGGTTGTCCACATTGGCTTCAATTTCATAGCGCAGGTTTAGCATTTTTTTTGCAAATTGATAGCGGTTGTAGAGGTCGGAGCTGTCCGGGTTGGAGAAACGGGAGCTATCTATAAAAGTGAATTTGAAAGGCGCCGCACGGCCGAATTGATCGCGTAGCGCGGCGGGCACTTCGTTGAGGTAGTTGATGGCTCGGGGCAAGTTGAAAGCTTGTAGTGAAAGGAGGCCCTGGAGGTTGGCTAGCAGGGGGTCGAGGCTTTCTCCAGAGGTGTCTCGTGTTAAAGCCTGTTGAAATCGGAAAGTGAGCAGCTCTTGGTTGCGCTCTATCTCGTTGAGGTTTTGAATGATTTGGCGCAAGTCTTCGATAATGCTCCTTTGGGGGTTGAGTTGTAAGAAGAAAATATCCGGATACAAACAGCGGAATTTCAACCCTTGATGGCCTAATTGTTCGTAGAGCTGTGCCATTTGGTCGATTAGATAGGCTTTGACGGCTTTGCTTTGGTATTTTTTTGGGTTGTCGTTGATGACGGAGCTGGAGACCAACAGTTCATAGGCTTTAGCTTCTATTTCGCTGAGCACTTTTTGACGTTCTGCTGTTTCGGCGGGCAACTTGCTGGCTTTAAACGAGCTGATGGTGGCAAAAGCAGAAAGGACTTTGAGTTGTTGAGCCAGTTGAGGATTGAGGTTTTGATTTTGCAAATCGTCGAGAAGTTTTTGCCCTTCGTAGTAATCTCCGGCGAGAAGGAACAGATAGGCTTCAGCGATTTTCCACAGGCTGGGGTGAACGGCTATATGGCTTTGCCCTACTTGATGGGAGAAAGCCCGCAAATCGAGCAGATATTGCATCACATCGGGTGATATTTTTTGTTGGCTGAAACGCTGAGGACGGAGTTTTTTTCGGTAAGGGTAGAAGCGCGGCAAAATTTGAGTTTCTAATTCTTTGATTTCTTTGAGCAACAGGACTTCCAGATAATCGGGGCGTTTTTTTAGCTTGAAAATAGCCTGCATTTCTTCCAAGGCCCGGCTGTTGGGAGTTTGTGCACGTAAGGCATAGAGCGTTGCCCGCTCTTCGTCGTCGTTGCAAAGCGCCAGGGCCTGTTGCCATTCTTCGTCACTTGAAATGTGGAAACTGGCGAAGGAGCTGGCTCTGCATTCCGGGCGATGTAGGAAACAAAAGGCGAAGAGCTGTGCTGCTTGAGCTCGCTGTCCTACAGCTTGCAAAGCACCGGCCCTGAGTTCCTGAATCCAGAAATAGATGATGCTGTAATCGTTACCGACCATGGTTTGGGGCAGGAGAATAAAGGGCATCAGCTCGTCGTAAAGCTGAAGTGCTTGTTTGGAATTTCCCATGTAGTGGGCCAAGCGCATCAGTTGATAGAGGTAGCGCAATTTCAAATAATCGGAAGTACAATCATTGATATATTTTTTTCCTGTTTTTATTAGTTCTTGCATACTGGCAGTGTCTTTGCCTTCTTCTTCCCAAGCATCGGAAGCGATGAGGTAAGGCTCGCAGTTTTTGGCATACAGCAAGTAGCGGACGGTTTCGGTACAACCGCTTTTGCGCAGGTAGCGGGCAAAGCTGTTGTGGCGCATTTCCGGACGTAAGTCCGCGCTTTTGCTTTTTAAGGCGGTCAACAAGAGTTTGATGTCGGAGGAGCTGCTGCGGTAAATCAATTCGGCTATATCTGCTTTTTTTGCCTTTTGGCAAATGCGATTGTACCAGTCGTTTATGTTGGCTTGCTGTTTGGATGTTTTTTGTTCGGTAAAGAAGGCGTATAGGTTTTCAAAAGGCAGAAAAAAGGGGGCTATGGGAGAATCTTCCTTTTCGATCAGACCGGGCTGCATGAGGGAATACAGGGGGATGCAGCGGTCTTCGCGCCTGGCTTGAAGTTGAAAGAGCAAGACCATACAGCCAAGGAGAAGCAAGAGGGTCAGGGGTTTAATGAGCTGTTTTTTGGAAGAGTTGCCGAATTTTTTCATGGTCAAAGTGATTGATGGCGCTGCTATCCAGCTGGTAAAGACTTGTAAAGCGCGTTTGCTGTGGCAAGAGCCTGCACAATTCTTCCAAAGCCTTTTGTAAGCTGTCGGGCTGAACACTTTCTACGCGCAAGCTGTCGCCGGCATAAAGATAATAAGCATTCAGGTAGGTGCTTCTTTGCACGCGGTAGAGCTGTGCTTTGTTTTCTGCCAGCTTTTGAAAGCGCGAGCTGTCTTGTAAAGCAGATTCATCCAGGCCGGAGAGCAGTTGGACGACCTTTCCCTCTCTGCGCACCACAATCCAATGGAAAATGGGGAGAGCAATGTCCAGCGGGAGAGGGTAGGTTTCCAGTCCGTCCAGATAGGGTCGGGCGGCAGTCAGGTCGAGAATGGAATTGCGGGTATGGGGTTGTCGCACGTCGCTCATGTTGTAAAACATCAGCATGCCGTGGTCCACCGGAGGGATGCCCGTGATTTGGGGGTACTTGATTTGATGTAGGCGAATGGTGGCGGATAATGATATACCGTCTTTTTTTAGGCGTTCTTTTATCTGTTGGAGGAGTTGAAAGTAGGTGCCGCGGGTTTCTCTCGTCCAGTCGCAGTCCATTTGCCATTCGGAAATTTGACAGCCTTTCGGCAAACGGGAAGACATGGCCTTGATTTTTCGGTAGAGCTTTTCAGTCAGTTCTTCTGTTTTGCCTTTCGGCAAATTTTGTAGGCAGCGGTTGGTGATAAAAACTACGGGTACCACATCCAAGTTGTCGGGTAGATTTTGCAAGGGCAGGGACAGCGGAGCTACGGGTTCGGCTCCACCCGCTTCGGCGGTGCGGTCCAGGTCGAAAAAGCGCAAATACATGCGCGATATGTTGAGAGAATCCAACCAGGCTCGTTCGGCGGGGAGAATGCCGGAAGAGGTTTTCCAGCGATAGACGGCCAGAGGTGAAAAATCGAAATTTTGGCAATGGGCCTGGTTTGATGAGCAGGCTACTTCAAATCCAATGAAAAGGAGCAAAAGCGAGCAGCTCAAGAAAAAAAGTGGAGTTTTTGTCATTTTTTGTCCTTTTGTGGGTAAACATTTTAAGGTTTTGCGGAGTCTAAGCAAAAAAAGATATTCTTTTTTGCCTCTACTTACTTCATCAAGAGGTAAGATATATCCACAACCACAGATTTTGATATAGGGCATGCTCTCTTAGCATGCAAGGCGGTAAAATCTGCAATGTGCATCTTTTGTGCAAGCCGGATTGATGTTGCCGCTAAGTCGTTTTGCCAAGAGATTTGTGCTTTTGGTACACAGGAATGAGAATACAGCTTTCTTCTATGAGACCCCATTTTTTCATCAAAACCCCAATATCATGCTCCAAAAACCCTTACTTCTCATTCTTTTTCTCTCTTTTTTCTACACGAATTTACCGGCTCAGGGCACAGTGCAACTGTCCGGTTGTAAGTTTTACGATTTGAATTGCAACGGCGTCTGGGATGCCGGAGAGCCCACCATTGGCAATTGGCCTATTATCGTCTTGGATGCCAGTGGCAGTGTAGTGGTTTCCACGACAACCGACAGCAGCGGTTGTTGGAGTGCTGATGTTCCGCTCAATAGCACGGGCACGGGTTTTTTTGTCGTCAGTGAAGGCTTGTTTGCCGGCTGGACGCAATCTTTCCCGACTTCCGGTGTGTACAGTTTGCAGGTTGCCATGAATCAGCCCATTGGGGGGTTGGATTTCGGCAACTGTTTTGATGGCTTTTCGGTTACTTTCGAAGGATGTAAGTTTCACGACTTGAATTGCAACGGCATTTGGGATCCGAACGAGCCCACGATTCCGGATTGGCCCATCGTGATTAAAGATCAAGTATCGGGTTTGACCTACAACTTGACTACCGATGCCAGTGGCTGTTATCACTTATCAGTACCAGCTACCTGGCCCGGGTCCGGCATTATTCCTTATGAAATTTCGGAGGTGCAGCAAAGCGGCTGGACGCAGACCTATCCTTCGTCGGGCTTTTATTTTCTCCAGGAAGACGGAGGGGTATTTGGCAATTTGGATTTT
>JALSKB010000045.1 GCA_026989035.1 Saprospiraceae bacterium
GGAGTACTATCGGGGTTTTGTGGCATCCATTGAGAAAAAATTGTCCAATCAAGGCTTTGTAACCAAAGCGCCGGAAGCCGTGGTGGAGCGCGAGCGCAAAAAATTGTCGGATGGCCTGGCCAAAATCAAAATTCTGGAGGAAAGCCTGGCAGCTCTGTAAAGCAATTTTTTTCTTATCTTGCAGACATGATACAAGAGTTAAGCATACAGGGTTTTAAGTCTTGGCTTAATACGGGGGCTATAAGTTTAGCACCTTTGACAGCTTTTTTTGGAACCAACAGCTCAGGCAAGACCAGCTTACTGCAGTTTTTATTGATGCTTAAACAAACAGTGGACTCTGCCGATCGCCGACAGGTTCTCTATTTGGGAGACGAGCGAAGCATTGTTAATTTAGGTACTTTTCGTGAAATTTTAACACGTACGGGTTTGCGTACAGCGCCCTTGGAACTTTCCTGGAAACTTAATTGGAAGCTGCCGGCCGGGGATGTTTTGGAAGTGCCGAAGCTACCTTCTCCTAAAATCCCCTGGCTTTCTTTTGGAGCTAGATTGCAAGAGGCGGAAGAGAACCGGCCAATTGTCGTAAAAGAAATGATGTATGGCTGGAACGGGCTCTCCTTTGGTATGCGCGAAAATCAAAAAGAAAAAGGGAAATATGATTTGTTCGCCAAACCTAAAAATGCGTATCAATTTAAACGCGTTAAGAGAGGGCGTGCTTGGCCTCTGCCTCATCCTATGAAGTGTTATGGCTTTCCGGATGAAGTTAGAGCCTACTTTAAAAATGCAGGCTTTTTGTCAGATTTTGAGCTGGCCTTTGAGCGTTTGTTTGATCGCGTGTTTTACCTGGGGCCTTTGCGTGAATATCCCAGACGTCAATACACTTGGGCGGGAATTGATCCTTTAGATATGGGCAAACGCGGAGAATTTGTTGTGGAAGCTATTTTGGCGTCTAAAGAGCGAGGAGAAAAATATCACTTTATTAAGGGGCGGCGTTTGCTGGACTTGGAGGAGTTGATTGCCGCCTGGTTAAAAGAGTTGGGTTTGATTTCCTCTTTTAAAATACGTCCGGTATCCAGAAGTAAGACGAATAGAATCTTTCAGGTTTGGGTGAAGCAATCGGAGGCTTCTGCTGAGGTTCTACTTACAGGTGTGGGTTTTGGTATTTCACAAATACTGCCGGTGATAGCACTTTGTTATTATGTGCCGAAAGGCTCAACTGTTGTTTTAGAGCAGCCGGAGATCCATTTGCATCCTGCTGTACAGGCTGGTTTGGCTCAGGTTTTTGCTCATGCGATGGAGGAACGCAGCATTCAGATTATCCTTGAAAGTCATAGCGAGTATTTGTTGAAGAGGTTGCAACTATTGTTGGCTAAGGAGGAGATTAATAGAAAAGATGTGAGCTTCTATTTCTGTTCCATAGATAGAAAAGACGGTTTATCCAAGCTCAGTGCATTGGCTGTAGATGATTACGGGAACATCAAAAATTGGCCGGAGGGTTTTTTTGGAAATCCCTTTAAAGAAATGAGCGAAAGAATAAAAGCGGAACGAATGCGGAAGAAGAAAGTTGATACCTTATGAATGCTGTTGTAATTGATACGAATGTGTTGGTTGTAGCCAATGAGCGTGAAAATTCAAATGATTTATCTGAAAGTTGTATAGAAGCTGCCCAGAATGCCCTTATGTGTATAAAAAGTGAACGGGTAACTCTGTTAGATGATCTTGGGCTTATTTGGGAAGAGTACAGCAAGTATTGCACTTATAAAGGAGAGCCGGGCTTGGGCGATGCATTTTTTTTGTGGTTGTTTGAGCGGCAGGCTGATGTGCGTTATTGCAGAAAAGTCAGCCTTACGGAAAATGCAGAAAGGGAGTTTGAGCAATTTCCGGAGGATGAAGATTTAAAAAAGTTTGACCGCAGTGACAGAAAATTTGTGGCTGTTGCCTTGGCTTATGAAGGGAGTGCTTGGATCTATAATGCAGTAGATTCTGATTGGTGGTTGTTTAGAAATGCCTTGGAAAAACGCGGTTTAAAAGTGATTTTCTTGTGTGAAAAAGAGGTGAAAGCAAAGGCTGCCGGAAAAGCCTGAACCCTAAAGCCTATGGATTTACAGCGCATCAGGGAGTTGTTGGAAGAAACCACCGAGCTTTGCAATCGTCCGGATTTCATTCCTTCCGACCCCATTAGTGTGCCCCATCGCTTTGAGCGCCTACAAGATATTGAAATCGCAGCCCTTTGGGCCGCTACCATTGCCTGGGGTTTGCGCAAGACCATCATCAAAGATGCCCTTTGGGCCATGGAGTTGATGGATTTTGAGCCTTATGAGTTTGTCTTGCATCACACGAAAGGAGATCGAAAACTTTTTGAAAAGTACTATCACCGAACTTTTCAGCCGGCAGATGCTTTGTATTTTCTGGAGTTTTTGCAGAACTATTATCGCCAACATGAAAGCCTCGAGTGGGCTTTCGCCAAACATTTGCCGAAAGGTGCAGAAACCGTAGAAGCAGCACTGGTCGGCTTCCATGGGGATTTCTTTTCTCTGCCTTCCGCACCCGAGCGCACGAAAAAACACCTGCCAAGCCCGGCCCGTCGCTCGGCCTGCAAGCGCATCAATCTGTTTTTGCGCTGGATGGTGCGCGATGACCAAAGGGGCGTGGATTTTGGCTTGTGGAAGCGGATTCATCCCCGGCAGTTGGTGGTGCCCTACGATACGCACGTGCAGCGGGTAGCTTTGAAGTTGGAGCTGATCAATAGGAAACAAGCCGATTGGAAAAGCGCCCTTGAGCTGACGCGCCGCCTGCGTGCTTTTGATGTCGAAGATCCCGTGCGCTATGACTTCGGCTTACTCTGGTTGGGCCTGGAGGGTTTTGCTTAGTTTTGAGCTTGTGCTGTTTTTACAATGGCATCGAGTTTGTGCCGGACTTCCAAGGGGATTTGCTCCTCAGGCAAATATTGAACCAAAGTGTGGAAGTCTGTTTTTTGCATGAGATTGGGGAGCTTGAGTTTTTTAAAAAAACTCTTGAACAGCGGTGTCAGAAATTCGTCGCTGACCTTGAGCTTCCCACTCCAGGGAGAAGGTTTGCCCAGACTTTCCAGCGCTTTTTCTATCTCTTGAATGCTGTCTTCCATCTGCTTTCTCCAGCTTTCCTGAAACAAAGGACCATTTTGTTGCCGAGCCAAATCTTCTGCATAAGCGAGGAGAACTTCCACTTGGCAAAAGTAATTTTCTATTTCGTTTTTCTCCCACATCAACTCCTCGAGCTCTCCTTTTTGGTCTAAAAAATCTTTGTTTAGATGGTCGTAAATGGCTATGCCTTTGAGTTTTGGGTAAGCCTCTTTCAGGCCATAGAAGTGGTTGCGGGCTTTGGCCGGTTGATTGCCTGTGTAGTGAACAAAAGGGCTTTCGAGCAGTTCTGCAGCCGGGTGCTTGAGCTTGCGGGCAAAGGTCTGCAAAATCGACAAATCGGTGGGGCCCTCAAGGTAAAGTACCCAGCCTCTGATTTCAGCCTGGTAGTAATCTTCGAACCCTATGCTTTTTAAGGCTTTTAGTACTTGGCTGCCTCTGTCGTCTATGCGGTGGGGCTTGCCTGTAAAAGCAATGACAATGTCCCGATCGGCAGCTTCGTTGAGAATGACTTCCGAATGGCTGGCTGCAAAAATTTGATTGCCGTTTTTTTCCGATATCTCGTGCAGGAGTTCATAAATCTGCCTTTGGCGAAGGATTTCAAGGTGAGCGTCGGGTTCGTCCAGCAAAAGTATGCTTTGGGGATTTGCCAAAAGGTGAGCTAAGAGCAGCAGCGTTTGTTGTTGACCACGACCAGCGGCAGATAAGTCCAATTCTATCCCGGAGATCGTTTTGTAGCTCATGCTTATTTCGCCTCTTGTCGGTATGCGTACAGGAGGGAGAATCTCTATGCCGAAAAGCTCTTTCATTTTCTCTACCAAAATTGACCAGTTCGGTGAGGACTTGTTTTCATAAACTTGTAAGCACAGATTTCTGAGAACTTCAGCTGTACGTCCTTCACCTATACGGACATCAATGGCTCCGGGGGTTAAAAGCGTTTCATTGGCTATCAGACCGGACATGGGGGGTAAGTAGGAGATGCTCACTTCTCGTGCTGCAGCCGGTATCTCGGATAAGCTGCCATCTTCTTTTTTTGCCGGTCGGCAATAAATCGACTCGGGATTGGCATAGTCAAACTCCAGCGAACAAGTCCACACTTCTCCCTGGCTTATGCCTTCTACACCTATGAGAATGCGGATGTTCTCCGTCTGTTTTTGACCCGAGCCTCCTTTGCGCACGCGCAGGTCTTTCCACAGCAACTTGGTGGTTGGAACAGGTATGGCCAGTAAATCCCTTCTATTGATGGCTACGCCGGGGCGTTTGCTTTTCCCGGGAGAGCTCGTACCGTATTTTCCAATCCATCGATTGAGCCCAATCCTCCACAGAGTGAGGGCCTGGAGTGCAGAAGATTTCCCGGAATTGTTAGGGCCTATGAGAACCACCCTTCTGCCCAACTCCACATCACAGTCTTCAAATGCTTTAAAATGCTTTATAGTAAGTCTGGTAATCATGAACAGCCTATATTGAAATTGACAGGCTGCAAGATAACGACAATCTTGGATATGTGTCGGGCCTGGCTAGCTGCGGTTTTTGCCTTTTTGCTAAACAAATCGGGGTGAAAATCTTTTTAGATAAAGACGACTTGTTTTCTCATGAATCTAAAATTCACAGGCTTATG
>JALSKB010000046.1 GCA_026989035.1 Saprospiraceae bacterium
GCTGACCATTAAGTCCGATGATATGATGGGGCGTTCCAAGGCTTACGAGAGCATAGTCAAAGGGGATCCCTTGCCGGAGCCCAACATTCCGGAGTCTTTCAACGTGCTCATTCACGAGCTGCGTGGTTTGGCTCTGGAGGTGAGGTTTCAGTGAGTTTTGCCTTTCGGCAAATGAAAAAATTTGTTTTTATTCAGCCTTGTGGCTTTGAGGCAACAAGGCGCATCATAAAGTGCAAGATCCATGCCTTTTAAAAAAGAACCGTCCATTCAAAAGCAAAGTTTTGAAAGCATCACCCTGAGTTTGTCTTCTCCGGATGAAATTCTGGAGCGCTCTTACGGTGAGGTGCTCAAGCCGGAAACCATCAATTACCGCTCTTACAAACCGGAGCGTGACGGCTTGTTTTGCGAGCGCATTTTCGGGCCGGTGAAGGACTACGAATGTTACTGTGGCAAATACAAGCGCATCCGCTATAAGGGTATTGTCTGCGATCGCTGTGGGGTGGAAGTAACCGAGAAGAAGGTGCGTCGTGAGCGCATGGGCCACATCAAATTGGTCGTGCCGGTCGTGCACATTTGGTTTTTCCGCTCCCTGCCCAATAAAATCGGTCATTTACTGGGGCTTTCTTCTAAAAAGCTGGAGACCATCATCTATTATGAGCGCTATGCCGTGATTCAGCCGGGCGTTTTGGAAGACCGCTTCAACTATTTGGAATTGTTGACGGAAGAGGAGTACATGGAGGCCTTGGAATTGCTGCCGCCCGACAACCAAAAATTGGACGACAGCGACCCCCAAAAGTTCATTGCCAAAATGGGGGCAGAGGCCGTACACGATCTTTTGGTCAATTTGGACTTGGATCAACTTTCTTACGATTTGCGTCATCAGGCTGCTACGGAAACCAGCCAGCAGCGCAAGTCGGAAGCCTTGAAGCGCTTGCGGGTGGTGGAGCTTTTCCGCGATGCCCAAACGCGGGTCGAAAACCGGCCGGAATGGACCATCATTCAGTATCTTCCGGTAATTCCACCGGAGCTGCGTCCACTCGTGCCTTTGGATGGCGGGCGTTTTGCCAGCTCCGACTTGAACGATTTGTATCGACGCGTCATCATTCGCAACAACCGCCTCAAGCGCTTGTTGGAGATTAAAGCTCCCGAGGTCATTTTGCGCAACGAAAAGCGCATGTTGCAGGAAGCCGTAGATTCTCTCTTTGACAACTCGCGCAAATCCAATGCCGTAAAGGGTGAAGGTGGCCGACCGCTGAAATCCTTGAGCGATATTTTGAAGGGTAAGCAGGGGCGCTTCCGCCAAAACCTCTTGGGTAAACGCGTGGATTATTCGGGGCGTTCGGTCATCGTAGTGGGGCCGGATTTGCAATTGCACGAGTGTGGTTTGCCGAAAGGCATGGCTTCCGAGCTTTTCAAACCCTTTATCATTCGCAAATTGGTTGAACGGGGCGTAGTTAAAACGGTGAAGTCTGCCAAAAAACTGGTGGATCGCAAGGATCCCATGATTTGGGATATTCTCGAAAACATCCTCAAAGGACATCCCATTTTGCTCAACCGTGCCCCGACTTTGCACAGGTTGTCTATTCAGGCTTTCCAACCTCGTTTGATTGAGGGCAAGGCCATTCAGCTGCATCCTCTGGTATGTAGTGCTTTTAACGCCGACTTTGACGGAGACCAAATGGCTGTGCACGTGCCTCTTTCTCAGGCAGCTATCCTGGAGGCTCAAGTGCTGATGCTCTCTTCCCACAACATGCTCAACCCCCAAAACGGTGAACCGGTAACCGTACCTTCTCAGGATATGGTATTGGGCCTGTACTACATCACCAAAATCAGCAACAAAGAGCTCAAAGAAAAGGAAAAGAGCAAAAAGTATCGCCGTTTTTACTCGGAAGAAGAAGTGCTTATCGCTTACAACGAAGGGCAGGTGAAGCTGCACGAGCTGATCGAAGTGCGGGTTGGAGTTGAAGATCAAGACGGTACTTTGACGAAAAAGCGATTGGCAACTACGCCCGGACGGGTCATCTTCAACAAGGCCTTGCCCGAAGGCTTGCCCTTCGTCAATGAGCTGATGACCAAAAAGAAACTGAAAAAAGTAATTGCCGAGGTACTGCGTAGAACGGATTTTGCCACCACGGCCAAATTCCTGGATGAAATCAAAAACCTCGGCTTTAGCTGGGCCTTTAAAGGCGGTTTGTCTTTTAATCTGGGAGACCTGATCGTGCCAACCATCAAGCACAAGGTCATCGAGGAGGTTCAGGCAGAAGTCGATGAGATTTGGGAAAATTACAACATGGGGCTCATCACCAACAACGAGCGCTACAACCAAATCATCGACAAATGGACGTATGCCGACCAGAAGATTACCGATACCTTGATGAAGGAACTGGCGGAACACAAAGATGGTTTTAACTCGGTTTTCATGATGCTGGATTCGGGTGCCCGGGGTTCTAAACAGCAGATTAAACAGCTCTGCGGGCTGCGTGGCCTTATGGCCAAGCCCCGTAAATCCGGAGATACCGGAGCGGCTATCATCGAAAACCCGATTCTGTCCAACTTCGTAGATGGGCTGTCGGTGCTGGAGTACTTCATCTCTACGCACGGTGCGCGCAAGGGTCTGGCCGATACGGCTTTGAAAACGGCAGATGCCGGTTACTTGACCCGTCGTTTGGTCGATGTGGCTCAAGATGTGGTGATTACCGAACGCGATTGCCACACCCTGCGAGGTATTGAAACCCGAGAATTGAAAGAGAACGACAAAGTCATCGAAAGTCTGTCGGAACGCATAGCAGGGCGTTATACCTTGTATGCCATCCATCATCCCGTAACCGGAGAAGTGATTCTGGAAGCGGGTGCTTATATCACGGATGACAAGGCTGTTTATATTGAAGAGGTGGGCGTTGACAGCGTAACCATTCGCTCCGTACTTACCTGTGAAGCCCGTCGTGGAGTTTGTGCTAAGTGTTATGGCAAAAACCTGGCGACCAACCGGATAGCCGAAGAAGGAGATGCCGTAGGCGTCATCGCGGCCCAATCCATTGGTGAACCGGGTACCCAGCTGACTCTGCGTACCTTCCACATCGGGGGTATCGCCTCGCTGTCCAAAACGGAATCGGAAATTGTTTCCAAATTTGAAGGAGTAGCGGAATTCGACAATATCCGTGTAACTACCCGACGCGATGAATCGGGTGGGGAGCAGCAAGTGGTACTCTCGCGTACGGGTGAAATTCGCATCAAGGATAAAGCCAGTGGAAAAGTCTTTGTCAATCACCACATCCCTTATGGTGCCATCTTGTATGTGAAAGACAAGCAAAAAGTGAAGAAGGGCGACGTCATCTGTGAATGGGACCCCTTCAATGCCGTCATCGTTACCGAAGTAGGTGGTACGGTCGCTTACGAAAACATCGAAGAGGGCATTACTTGTCGCGTTGAACAAAACGAACAAACGGGGCACCAAGAAAAGGTGATTATTGAAAATCGCGCCCGTCGCATCATTCCTGCCATCAAAATCCTGAACGAGAAAGGAGAAGAAATCAAGAGTTACAACCTACCTGTGGGTGCTCACTTGGCAGTGGAAGATGGTCAAAAAGTGGGCCCGGGACAGCGGATTGCCAAAATCCCGCGTACCATGGGTAAATTGCAGGATATTACCGGTGGCTTGCCCCGTGTTACCGAATTGTTTGAAGCGCGTAATCCGGCTAATCCCGCCGTGGTGTCTGAAATCGATGGCATCGTGAGCTTCGGCAAAATTAAACGAGGTAATCGCGAAGTGATCATTACGGCTAAAGACGGGCAAAAGCGCAAGTATCTCATCAGCTTGTCTAAGCACATTCTGGTCCAAGAAGGCGACTTTGTGAGAGCGGGAACGCCACTGTCCGACGGCACCATTTCTCCTCAGGATATTCTGGCCATCAAAGGCATTTTTGCCGTGCAGGAATACTTGGTCAATGGGGTGCAAGAAGTCTATCGCTCCCAAGCCATCGGTATTAACAACAAGCATATTGAGGTCATTGTGCGGCAGATGATGCGGCGGGTGCAGATAGAAGATCCGGGTGATACCCGCTTTTTGGAAGGTGAAGCAGTGGACAAGTACGAATTCATGAAAGAAAACGACCTCATCTACGACAAGAAGGTCGTTACGGAAGCTGGTGATTCTCAAAACCTAAAACCCGGGCAGTTGGTTACTTTGCGCCAATTGCGGGAAGAGAACTCCTACCTCAAGCGAAACGATTTGCGTCTCGTCGAATATCGCGATGCTGTGCCGGCTACCTCTAAGCCTTTGTTGCAAGGATTGACCCGCTCTTCTCTGGGCGTACAAAGCTGGATTTCGGCAGCTTCTTTCCAAGAGACGACAAAGGTGCTAAGTACGGCAGCCATCGGAGCTAAGCGGGATAAACTGCTGGGTTTGAAGGAAAACGTGATTGTCGGTAAGAAAATCCCTGCAGGTACGGGCTTGCGCAAATACGACAAACTGCTGGTGATGAGCAAGGAAATCCATGAACGAGAAGAAGAGCGTAGGATGTTGGAATCGGCTATGCAGCAAAAACCCGAAGAATAAGATGAAGGGAAAGCCTGCCTCAAGGCAGGCTTTCCCGTTTTATCCGCTTATCTGCCGGTAAAAAGCAGGTTTCAGAGAAAAGACGAGCGATGATGCGAAGCATATCTCTCTTTCTTCTTTTTGTAGGTATGGGCACCGGGGCTTTGGCGCAAAGTGCCTATCCCAATTTGCGTTATGATGCCGAATTGTGGAAGGATATTCCTCCCGTGGTACTGACTTACTTGAACGAAAATCTGCCAGCTGCTTCTGCTGCTGCCAGGCAAATGAATTTTCCCGTGGATTTGTTGCTCTGTGTAGCTGCTTTGGAATCGGGCTGGGGGCGCAGCGAATTGACACTGATGGCCAACAATCACTTCGGCATCAAAAACCCCTACGAAGACGGACCTTCTTACTGTATGATGCACATGGATTATGTGGAAGGGAAGGGGAGAGTGATGGCTTATACCTGTTTTAAAAGTTATGACTCGGCTTATGAGAGTTTTCTGGATTACATTGAACACTTACAGGTACGGGCTTGCTATCTCGATATCATGACCTACGACCAACCTTCCTTTGACGATTGGGTTGAGGTCATAGCGGGTTGCGGTTATGCTACCGACCCCCAGTATGCGGCTAAGTTGCGTCGCATACGCGCACAATACCACTTTGATTTTTTGATAGGAGAGGCTTGGCGGTAATAATTTTCAACCTCCGATTTCAGCCATAGATTCGTTGCGAAAAGAAGTACTGCGAGCTTCGGCTTCAAAGCCGTTTGCTGCGCGGTGGAGCAAAGCTTCTTGTATAGCCCGTAGCAATTGCTCGTCAGTGGCTCCGGCACGCATCAGGTCGCGCAGGTTGAAAGTGCCGGTATCGTAAAGACAGGTGCGCAAGGTGCCTTTGGGTGTCAGGCGAAGCCTGTTGCAGCTGCCGCAAAAGGTGCGAGACCAGGCGGCAATAATGCCTATGCTGCCCTTAAAACCCGGAGCGGTATAACGAACAGCTGTGGCGTTTGGTCCGCTGGGTATTTTTTTCAAACCGGGGATGTGTTCGCGCAGGTGCTGGAGGATGCGGAGGTGGTCCCAATCGGATTCCGGCAAGCGCAGGCCTTGTCCGTTAAAGGGCATTTCCTCTATGAAGCGCATCTCTATGGGTTCTTCCTTGGCCAACATCGCCATATCCACAATTTCATCGGTATTTTTGTCAGCCATGACCACGGCATTAATTTTAATTTGAAAGCCCATTTCCAACATGCGTTGGAAGGCCTGCATGACACTTTTGAAAGTGTCGCGTCGGGTGATGTCGGCAAAGCGCTCGGCACGCAGGCTGTCGAGGCTGAGGTTGACGGAGGTGATGTCGAGTTTTTTTAGGTCCGGTAAGAAGGGTTCGATGAGGCTTCCGTTGGTCGTGAGCTTGATTTTTTGTACTTCCCTGATTTGCCGCAAGGCATGTAAAAACTCCATGATGCCTTTGCGCACAAAAGGCTCTCCTCCCGTAATGCGGATTTTGGTGATCCCGTTTTTACTCAGGAGCCTGATGAGACGCAGCAATTCTTCATAAGAGAGCAGCTCGCGTCGGGGCAGGTAGTTAATGCCTTCTTCCGGCATGCAATAGGTGCACCGGAGGTTGCAACGGTCCGTTAGACCGAGGCGCAGGTAGTTGATGGTGCGTCCTTGTTTGTCCTTCATGTGTTGTTTAGCGGCTTGTCTTATGGCGGCCTTGAATGAGTTGTTCTGCTCGGGGTAGATCTTCGGGTTTGCCGGCATCAATCCACTGCTTTGCGGGGTGTTCCCAGGCGTAAATGGGGTATTGACCACAAGATTGCAGATAGGCCTCTATGATAGAAAAAACGCTTTTTTCGGGCAAGAGGTTGAGCAGTTCTCTGCGGATGAGGTGTATCCCACTAAAAGCCAGGGCTTGTAGTTTTTGCCCTTTTAAGCAGATTTTGCGCTCTTTGCTTTGTGTGTTTTCCCAGCCGGCAAGGCGTTTGTCTTCGGTAAAAAGCAGGTGGCGGGAGCTGGTTCGCCGGCTCACGGCCAAAGTGGCTAATCCGTTTCGGGCCTGGTGATATTTGGCGAAAGCCTGAAAATCGATATGGGCGATGACGTCCACATTCCAGAGGAGAATGTGCTCTGCATCTTGCAAAAATTTTTTGGCTTTGCGCAAGCCTCCTCCGGTGTCGAGCAGCAGTTCTCGTTCGTCGGACACGCTAATGTCCATGTCGGTATTTTTGTATTCTTCCAAAAAAACCGTGATTTGTTCTGCGAAGTGATGAGCGTTAACAACGACTTCTCGAATACCGTACTCTTGCATTCGCTGCAAAGCCCAGGCAAGCAGAGGTCGGCCGGCTACTTTTACCAAAGCCTTGGGTTGGTGAGCCGTCAGATGGCCCAGGCGAGTGCCCAGACCTGCTGCGAAAATCAGGGCTTTGGCCTTCAGAATGTCAGTTTGAAGTTGTAGAAATAAATGTACAGGACGACGGCCAGAAACATGCCAAAGCCGAAGATGAGCCAGAGAAGGAAATATCCTTTTTTGCCGGCATTTTTGATTTCGTCAGACATGGTTTTTGTTTTGAGTGAGAAAATTTGATGGGCAAAGATAAGGGGTTTTGCGCAAAGTCTGCTGTAGCAACCAGTCTTGAGTTGAGGCCGTTTTTTTAGGAAGGTGCGAGCCTGAGAATTCAGGCGGCAGGGGAGCGTTTGTCGGTTTGGGCGGGTCTTTTCCCGTTGATGATGGGTAGCAAGATGAGGGCCAGTAAGCCCAATAAGACATTGGCCCCGATTTGGATGGTAAAGAATACGATGTTGGCAAAGGAGAAGGCATCGGGCCCATGGAGATGGTAGAGGCCGGTGAGGGCAGCCGTAATCAAGAGGTGGTAGGTACCCATACCTCCGGGAGAAGGAATGACCATACCTATACTGCCGGCTACAAAAATGACTAAGGCAGCAGAAAAGCCGAGTTGTTCAGTGGGGCCAAAAGCTTGGAAGCCCAGCCAATTCATCAGGTAGTACATCAGCCAGATGTTGAGGCTGTGGAAGGCAAAGAGCCCGGGATGTTTGAGGTGTCGGATGCTGCGCAGGCCTTCGCCGAAACCCTGAAGCATGGCGCGTATCTTTTTCCCCGGGCGACTTTGCAGCCATCTTTTCCGGAAGAAAAAAAACAGGGTGCTCGCAAAAATGATTGCTCCGGCCAAATAGCCAAGTAGGTTCGTTTGTGTGTTTTCGGGGCTTTCGCCAAACCAAGGGGCCAGGAAGCCGAAGATGGTGTCGAATTCCAGTAAAAAGGCCAGGCTTATTACGATGGCCAAAGACAGTACGTCCACGATGCGGTCCACGACCACGGTGCCCAGTACTTTTTCGGCAGGGATGTCTTCGTATTTGGCCAGCGAGGCTACGCGTACCAGTTCACCGGCTCGGGGCAGGCCCAGGTTGGCGAAGTAGCCCAGCATAATGGTGAGAAAAGCGTTGAGAAAACCGGGGCGATAGCCCAGGGGCTGCAGCAGCATGAGCCAGCGAGCGGCCCTGCTGATGTTGCTCACGGCAAAAGCCAGCAAGATGAGAAAGAGGTAAGAGAATTTCGCTGAGGCAAAATCGGCAGTGATTTTGGCCAGGAGGCTGCAGTCGTGAGGGGGGATGCCGTCCAGAGCACATTGCGCTTCCCAGGCTTGTTGTTGTTGTCGCCAGACCAACCAGAGAATGAGGCTTCCCAGGAGCAGGAAGAGCAGGGCTTTGAGCAGGTCGCGCAGCAATTTTTTCAAAGGGGTGATTTTAGGAGGGCTTGGGGACTTCAGCTTTCCGGCAGGCGGTTGTTTTCGTCGGGGAAAATGGCCACGGGTTTAAAGGTTTTGGCTTCTTCGGCATCCATCCAGGCATAGGAGATGATGATGAGCACGTCGCCGACTTCTGCTTTTCGGGCGGCGGCTCCATTCAGGCAGATGATACCTGAGTTGCGTTCGCCTCGGATGACGTAGGTTTCCAGGCGCTCGCCGTTGTTGTTGTTCACGATTTGCACGCGTTCGCCTTCCAGGATGTTGGCCGCCTCCATGAGGGCTTCATCGATGGTGATGCTTCCCACGTAGTTGAGGTTGGCCTCCGTTACGCGTACGCGATGAATCTTTGATTTGAACATTTGTAGCATCATGTGCTGCAGGCTTGGTTGAGGACGCTTGATTTTGTGTTGCCTTTCGGCAAATTCAGCGCAAAATTAACCATTTTTACCAGCTTGGAGTTTAGCGCTGAGGGCATGCCTTGTGCAGCAAGAACGCTTCAAGCCATCATGAGGTTGTCTATCAGGCGGACCTGACCTACCCAAACGGCTGTGCAGAGGACGACTTCTCGGGGAGGGGGAAGTTGTTCGGGCGGCAATTCGGCCAGGAGTTTGAGGTCGTGGGTGCGGGCGAAGCAAAAATATTCGGGGCGGAAATCGGGTAATCGGCTTAGTTTTTGCAACTGTTGTTCTTCTATTTGCCGAAAGGCCAGGGGATTTTCCAGAAAGGCCAGTCGGGCGGCTTGGAGATGCCGATAGATTTGAGGTGCCAGCTTGCGTTGTTCGGGCTTGAGGCGCAAGTTTCGGGAGCTTAGTGCGAGGCCATCTTTTTCGCGCACGGTGGGGCATACAACCAGCTCTACTTCGGCTTGCATTTGCCGGAGCATAGAGCGCACGATGAGGGTTTGTTGGTAGTCCTTTTGCCCCATGTACAGGGCATGCGGCCTGACGATTTGGAGTAGGCGTGAGACCACCTGGGCCACTCCGGCAAAATGCCCGGGGCGATGTGCGCCTTCCATGACACTTTCCAATTCGCCGAAAGAGAAGGGGTTAGAAGCTCTATCAGGCCCTTCCGGGTAAATTTCTTCAACGGTGGGCAAAAAAAGCAACTGGCATCCAACCTCCAGCAGCTGTTGTAGGTCTTTTTCTTCGGTGCGGGGGTAGTGTCGGAGGTCTTGAGCTTGGTTGAATTGCGTGGGGTTGACGAAAATGCTGCAGGCGACTAGGTCGCATTCGTCTAAGGCGCGTTGAATCAAAGCCAAATGGCCCTGATGGAGTGCCCCCATGGTGGGGACAAAACCCAGGCGGGCTTTTGCCGGAAGGCGAAGGGAAAGGTAGTTTTCAAAATCCGTTTTTTTTCGGAAACGTATGAGCATCGAAGGAGAAGCTTTTACAGTGATTTTTGTCGGTTTACAGCTGAAAAAGAGCCTGAGAAGGCCTCATTTTTGCGCTAAAATCCGCAATTTTTTGTAACTTTGCACTCTTGATACGCAAGTTGCATTTTTCACCTATTCTTTGACATCATGGAGAGTAAGAAGAAAGTATTGATGGTAACTCAGGAGTTGGATCCTTATACGGCCTTGTCGGAGGCTTCCGGGATCGTTCGTCAATTGTCGCAGAAGTTGCAGGAAGACGGCATGGAAGTGCGGATATTGATGCCGCGTTTTGGTACCATCAATGAGCGTCGCCACCGTTTGCACGAGGTGGTTCGCCTGTCGGGGATGAACATTATCGTAAACGATGACGATTATCCGTTGATCATTAAGGTTGCGTCTTTGCCGGGTGCTCGCATGCAGGTTTATTTTTTGGATAATGAGGATTTCTTTAAGGGGAGAGGTTTGTTTGCTACGGAAGAGGGGCAGTGGTTTGAAGACAATGCCGAGCGCATGATTTTCTTTTGCAAAGGAGTTGTTGAGACCGTGAAGAAGTTTGGTTGGCCTCCGGATGTGGTTCATGCCCATGGTTGGATGACGAGTTTGTTGCCGGCCTACATTCGCACGGCATACAAAGCCGAACCTCTGTTTCGAAATGCCCATTTGATTTATTCGGCTTACGGGAATACGCCTGAAGAGGCTCTTTCCGACAAGTTTTTGGCTAAGGCTACGATAAACCAAATGGACGAAAGCGCATTAGATCCTTTTTTCAACAGTGGAGAACCGGATTTTGAGCAAGGGGCTTTGGCTTATTCGGATGCTGCAATTGTAGCTTCGGACTCTTTGAAAGAAGGTGCGCAATCGGCGGTAAGCAACTGGGATAAACCCCTGTTGAAGCACTCCGGTGAGGAAACTTTTCTCCAGGAATATTTGGACTTCTACCATGCTCTGTTGAGCGAAGAGGTCATTGAGTAAATGCGGAGTCGGGTGCTCCGAATTTTGCCATTTTCCGCTCGTTTCTGCAGCACGGGCTTAAATTTACTTTTGGAATGAAACAAATCGTGGTTTCTATAGCCTTGTTGTTGTCTTGGATTTTTGTCTTTGAGGCTTGCAACAAAGCCTCTGTGCTGGGATACGATCTCTTTGCCGGGGATTTGATTGGTACGGAGCTTACCGATACCATGACGGTCATTGCCTGGACGGAAATTGCCGATTCCGTGCGCACTTACAGTCCGAGTTTTGATGCGTTGAACACTTTTTTATTTGGGCATTATCGCGATGCTGTGGTGGGGGATGCCGAATCGGTTATTTATGCACAACTGCGTTTAAACGGAGCTGCTCCCGATTTGGAAGGCATGACTTTCGACTCTGCGGTTTTGGTTTTGCCTTATGATACGACTGCTTTTTACGGGAATACCGAGCAGTATTTCACGATGCGGGTAGCTGCTTTAGAGCAGCCTTTGGAGACAGACTCCTCTTATTATGACCAAGCCGTTTTTTCTACGGGAGAGTCTATTGCTTTGCATCAGTTTTGGCCGCGTCCTGATCAGGAAGTTTGGGTCATTCGGCCGGGGGAGGACATCAATACGCAGGACACCTTGATTTACAATACCCAATTGCACATTCCGATTCATACGGTTTGGGCAGAGGCCCTTTTTGCGCAGGCCTCTTCGGTTCTTGAATCGGATTCATCCTTGTTGGATTATTTGCCCGGTGTTGAGTTGGCTTCTTATTTGCCTACAGACGGGATGTTGGCCTTTGATTTGGATCGCGAGGATGCAGGTTTGGTTTTTTATTACCACAACGATACGCTATATCATTCCTACAAGCTTCGTTTTGGGGGTGTGCGCATGACGTCTTTCCGCCACGATTACGCAGGCAGTTTGGTAGAGTCGTATTTAAACGACAGCATTAAGGGACAGGAGTTGCTTTTTCTGCAGGGTATGAGGGGGTTGCGCATACACGTGCGCATTCCCTATGCAGGTTTGATGAGAGACAGCCTCATCAACAGAGCGGAGTTGGAGCTTTCGGTAGTGCCTGTGCAGGAAGACGGGGGCATGGCACCTCCTCCTGTACAACAAATCATTTTATCTAAACGCAACGAAGAGGGAGACCTGGTCGTTATAGATGATGTAGTCTTTGCTTTGGAGCGCAATCAATTGACGTCTTTTTTTGGCGGAGATCCCCGCGGTATGGATCCGATAACTTATACCCTGAATCTGACTTCTCATTTTATGGATTTGCGCCGCGGAGAGACGCCAGATGATTTGTACATAACTGTTTTGTATCGGAATACAACTCCTGCGCGTACGGTTTTTGGGGGCACTCAGCATCCCAATTACCCGATGAAACTCAAAGTGTATTACACTCCCTTAGACCAGTGAGGCTTTGGGTTTTGTTAAGCGCTTCTTTTCCGAATACAGCATATAGAATACCGACTTTTTATGTGTGGAATTGTAGGATATATTGGCCCGCGCGAGGTTTTCCCCATTTTGATGAAAGGCCTGCAGCGTTTGGAATATCGAGGGTATGACAGTGCCGGTGTGGCCTTGTTGAACGGGGCTTCGACTTTTCAGATATTCAAGAAAAAAGGTAAAGTTTCGGATTTATCGACTTTTGTTCGGGGCAAAAAACTCAAGGCCCATGTCGGCATAGGTCATACGCGTTGGGCTACCCATGGACCGCCTAGCGATACCAATGCTCATCCTCATCTTTCGGGAAACGGGCGTTTGGCCTTGGTGCACAATGGCATTATTGAAAATTACGAATCTTTGAAAAAAGCTTTGGAACAGCTGGGTCATCGCTTTGTGTCGGATACGGATACGGAAGTTTTGGTCCATTTGATCGAAGAGCTACAGCAAAGAGAAAACTTGTCTTTGGAAGAAGCCGTTCGTCTGGCCTTGAGTAAGGTGGTAGGAGCTTATGCCATTGTGGTGATGGATAAGGAGGATTCGGACGTCTTGGTGGCCGCTAGAAAGGGAAGTCCTTTGTTGGTCGGCATAGGGGATGAAGAGTTTTTCTTTGCTTCGGATGGCACGCCCATTGTGGAATACACGCGCAGAGTTGTGTATTTGGCCGATGAGCAAATTGCCGTGGTTCGTCGCAAGACCGGTTTGGAAATCAAGACCATTGAGAACGAGCTGCTCAGCCCTTACATTGAGCAATTGGAGATGAAGATAGAGAGTATTGAGAAGGGAGGGTATGACTATTTTATGCTTAAAGAAATTTACGAACAACCGCATACCATTGCCGATGCCATGCGGGGGCGTATCCATGCTAAAGAAGGTTGGATTCGCCTGGGCGGGGTAGAAGAATATGCCAATCGCCTGTTGCAGGCTGATCGTTTCATCATGGTAGCTTGCGGGACGTCTTGGCATGCTGCTTTGTTGGGCGAATACCTCTTTGAGGGGCTTGCACGGGTTCCGGTGGAGGTGGAGTATGCCTCGGAGTTTCGCTACCGCAATCCCATTCTCACCGAGCGCGATGTTGTGCTTGGCCTTTCCCAATCGGGTGAAACGGCGGATACCTTGGCTGCTTTGCAATTGGCCGATGAGCGAGGTGCTTTGTTGTATGGCATCGTTAATGTCGTGGGCTCTTCCATTGCGCGTCTGACTGATGCGGGCTCTTATATTCATGCCGGCCCTGAAATTGGCGTAGCTTCAACCAAGGCTTTTACCGGTCAAGTGGTTTTGCTGACGCTCATGGCTTTAAGCTTGGGCTATAAGAAGGGAACCATAGCCAAATCCTACTACCACAAGTTGTTGAATGCCTTGGAAAACATCCCTTCCAAAATGGAAAAGCTCTTGGCTCAATGCGACGAACAAGTGCGTTATATCGCAGGTGAGATCAAAGAGGCATCCAATGCGCTCTATCTGGGAAGAGGCCATAACTTTCCCATTGCCCTGGAAGGTGCTTTGAAACTGAAAGAAATCTCTTACATCCATGCAGAGGGATATCCGGCCGCGGAAATGAAGCATGGCCCTATTGCGCTGATTGACAAAAACATGCCGGTTATTGTCATCGCTACCAACAAGAGCGCTTATGAGAAAATTGTGAGCAATGTGCAAGAGGTTAAAGCGCGGGAAGGTCGCATCATTGCCGTGGTAACCGAAGGAGACCAAGCCATTTCGGATTTGGCCGACTACACCATTGAAATTCCGGAAACGGAGGAGCTTCTGACGCCGCTACTTTCTGTCATTCCTCTGCAATTGCTCTCTTACCACATAGCTGTTTTGCGGGGCTGCAATGTGGACCAACCCAGAAATCTGGCCAAATCCGTAACGGTTGAATAAACATCATGGCCTTGAAAAAAGGCCTTGTTCAAAAGATTGTACATCATGCACAACATACCCTACAACTCCGAACGCGAACCCTTGGTGATTCCGGAATACGGTCGCAATATCCAAAACATGGTGCGCTATGCCCAAAAAATTGAAAACAAGGAGCTTCGCCAGGCTTTTGTGGAAAAAATTGCTCGTCTGATCGCCATCATGTTCCCTCAGGAACGCAGCCAGGCCAATTACCAAATCAAGATATGGAACAACATTTTTCGCATAGCCCATTACGATTTGGATGTCGAACCTCCAACCGGTTATACACCAACGCCTGAGGAAGACAAGAAAAAGCCGGAGCCCATACACTATCCGCAATCCGATTACAAACTTCGGCACTATGGCCACAACGTTCAGCGCTTGGTAGAAAAAGCCATAGCTGAAGAGGACAAGGAAAAGCAGCGGGAATTTGTATTGACCATTGCCGCTTACATGAAGCTGGCTTATAAAACCTGGAATCAGGAATCCAACGTAACGGATGAAATCATCAAAGCCGATTTGGAAAAACTTTCCGAAGGGAAATTGTCTTTGCCTAAGGATGTCTCCATTCCGGATCTATTACAAGGCCTACCTACAAAATCCAATACACCGACAAAGAAAAAGAAGAATAAAAACAACAAGCAACGCCGCCGTTGGCGCTAAAAACAGCTTTACAAATCGCCTTGCTGAGGTCTGAGTACAATCTCTTCCACGACGGCAGAAGGGCCCATATCCCAGGCAGACCAAACGGCTTTGGCGACATCTTCAGCTGCCATTAAACGCTCTTCGGGTAAGTCAACGCCTTTCCATGAGTCCGACCAAGTGGCTCCGGGCATCACAGCCGTAACGCGGATGCCTTTATCCTTGAGTTCTTCGCGCAGGTTTTTGCTAAATCCCAAGAGGGCGTATTTTGAGATGCTGTAAGAGCCTCCTTGAGGATATGCCTTGAGGCTGGCAACGGAGCAGATGTTGACAATATGTCCTTTTTTGCGTTTGAGCATAGGGGGCAAGAGTGCTCGTGTGAGGTAATAGGCGCTGTACAAATTGGTGCGTATAGCCCATTCGAGCTGTCCGTCGGGTTCTGTGGCAATGTCGCCGGGGCGGAAAGCTCCGGCATTGTTTATCAGCAAGTCAATTTGGGGTACTGCTTCCAGGGCTGCTTTCGCAAAATGTAAGACTTCTCCTTTTTGACTCAGATCGGCGACAAAAGTATGCAGCTTTATCTTGGGGTATTTTTCTTTGAGGGCTTTCGCCAAATGAGTTAAATCCTCTGCATGCCGTGAGCAGGTAACCAGCGTAAAGCCTTCTTGGGCAAAACGCTCTACAATGGCTCTGCCAATTCCTTTAGTGCCTCCGCTGATGATTAAAGTCTTTTCCATTTTACAAAAATAGGATGAATGGGACAAATCCGGTAGATGGCCTGTGTAAGCTTGGTGGTTAAGGCCCCTGAACACAGAAAAAAAGGGGGACATGCTGCCCCCCTTTTATGCAAAACGCCCCCATTAAGGAGGCGCTTTGATTCTTAGCTTTTTTCGTCGGCTTTAGCTTTTTTGCAGCAGGCCTTGCCCGATTTGGCGCCTTTGCTACAGCAAGCTTTATCTTTTTTGCTACAAGCTTTTTTATCGCCTGCTTTTTTTGAACAAGCTGCTTTTTCTTTAGCAGAGCAAGAGCTTGAGGCATCTACAAAAGCACCTTTTTCGGCGTCAAAAACAACCGGCTTATAGCTTATATTTCCCGATTTTTGGCAGACAGATTTGCGGACGAAGGACACTTTACCGCTTTTTTGGCAAACGCGCTTTTCAATGTTTTCGTCGGCTTGGGCTGCTTTTTCTGCAGCTGCCAAAACTTCAGGACTTTGATCTTGGGTGAGGGCTTGAGCTTCAGAAGAAGTTTTCTTTGCACCGTGGCAAGATTGCGCTTGAGCCGTCAGGCCGGCTACCCCTACAAACAAAAGGAGAAAAAGAATCTTTTTCATCGTGGTCAAAATTTTGGTGATTAAGAGATGCTGTTATACCCTTATGCTCCATGGGGTTGTAGCAGTCAGGGCCTTAAGCGAGCTCAAAAATAAGGGGTATTTGTCTTATGTCAAGGGTTTTTGTAAACCTTTTAGGATTTTTTTAACATAGGGCTTTTTATTCACAGTAGCAAACATACTCCAAAAAGGGTATTGACGCGATATTTGGGTGGGGCTATCTTTGTCCCAGATGAAGGAGAAGGGAATTTCCTTGATTTGTTTGTTTTTGTATCCCAAAACCCGGAAGCCCATGGACAAAACCGATTACACCAACCCCTTTTATATACTCGTGGCGAAGTGGTTTGGTAGGCGTCAGCCTCCCAAACTCCCTATCTTTCGCTCGTTTGCGAGTCGTAAATATCCCAAACCATTTCGGTTTGGGTATATCCGTGAGGAAATGGTTTGGGAATGGCGTACTTGCCGTTGTGATTTCCGCCGACTTTACAAAGTCTTGCCGGAAACCACACAGGAGGTGTACTCATTTTCTGAAACCACTTTGCTCCGGTTGTATTTTTCGTTGAAGAGATTAGCTTTGACTCAAGCAAGGTCTTGAGGGAATAAGCCGTTGTACTTGTCACTTTTTCCGGAGAAGATTTTGGCTTTTGGCGAGTCCTTTGAAGGAATAAAGGAGTCAAGTACTCTATGCTGCCACGCTGCAGGTGTGGCAGGGTAGATGTCTGGGAGCCTTCCACTGTGAGGAAAACTCGTAGTTCGGAGGGCTCCTGCTTTGTGGTCTTGTCTTTTGTTGGACTTTAGAGGAAATGCTTTATCTTTGCTTCACATGATTTGAATTTGAGCTGCTTTGTTTCTTAATGCCTCTTTTCTATGAAAACTTTTGCCTTTTTGCTGCTGATTTTGTTGATTCCTGCTGTTGTTGAAGCACAGTCTGCAAATGAAAATAAAAAGAAGTATCAAGAGCGTTTTGATGCTTATGGTGTGGTGTGGAAGGGATACGATTTTAGTGTTTTTAATGAGATAGTCAAACAATATAACGCTTCGAGGAATCTAGATAAGGAAATGGATATGTTCTCTGATTTTATCGGCTTTTCTTATCAGGATGTATATTTTTGGAGAAAAAAGGTCTGGCTGGGATACCATCTTGATTTTATTTCACAAGAGCGCACGGCTCTTTTTAACGTTTATGGAAAATTGTATCGGCAAAATGTAAAGCTGGAAGATTACTCTGTGGATATTCAGGGAGGCTTATACTTTCCATTGGGAGAAAAAGCCCGGCTTATGTTGGGCGCAGGGTTTGGTGGCGGGTACTTCATTTCTCGAGATCGTTCTTATGGCGTTGCCGATGGGCGACCCAAATGGAATTTTAATAAGCAAATTATGCTCCATGTAGGCCCTGTGCTTTCTTTGACTTTGGGGAAGCCATGGGGCTTTGTCTTAGAACCATATTATTCGTATGGCTTTTTCCCTCTAAAGACCCAAGATTTGTTGCAGGCTCTTGTCCCTAATGCCAGTGATTCCCCCCGTTTCTCGTTGAATCATTATGGTTTGCGGGTGTTCATCAACTTTTATGAAGATGAAAGTAATTGGATGAAAAAGGTGGGAAAACGCCTGTAAATCCATTTTGCAGGCAACCTTGTGCATGCACTTCCCGTATCAAAGATATAGATCGGCCGACCTAGGGCAATAGGGATAGATGCTATGTCACTGGAGCAAGTCCGGAGTTTAGTTGGTCTCAACCGGCCAAACTTCATTGCTGCTAGAGAATGCCCATTAAGGCTTGGTCTGCTAGCGCCAGACAGGGCAGATCTGATTGCTTTGAGTCAAAGCATGGATGCCACATCATGGAGAAAACAGGGGTTAACATCCAACTTATTGTAGAGGAGTGTTTGCGGGGGAATCGAAAAGCCGAACGCAAGCTCTTTGAAGCCTACTACGGGTATGGCTTCAGCATTGCCATGCGCTACGCAAGCAATAGAGAAGAGGCTGAAGAAATTTGTGCAGACGGTTTTGTGAAGTTGTTTCGAAACTTAGACCGCTATGATCCGAATTATCCCTTCAAGCCTTGGTTGAGGAGGGTTTTTGTCAATGTTGCCATCGATTATTTTCGCAAGCATGAAAAGTACAACAACCGGCATTTGCTTGAAATTGACCAAGTTCCCGTTGCTTCGGACGAAAAAGAACTGGCTCTTTCTCGTTTGGGGTATGAAGAGCTGATCCGTTGTATTCAGCAGCTCCCACCAGCTTATCGGGCGGTTTTCATGCTGTATGCCGTTGAAGGGTTCAAGCACCACGAAGTAGCAGAAAAATTAAACATTAGTGTAGGTACATCTAAATCCAATTTGGCGAAAGCCCGAAAAAAACTCCAGGAACTCGTTTTGGCTAACGACGAGGTTTCGATTGGATAAGGCAAGAGAGAGCCACAAACCGCAGCTGCCATGAAAGATTTTGACAAGCACATTAAAAACATCTTGGAAAACCCGCCGGATGTTCCGGTTCGGGAAGAAGTGTGGAAGAAAGTTCAAGGACGGCTACGCCCCGGGCGGTTTTCTTTTCTTTCTTTTTGGTACGACAACTGGAGTTGGTTGTTGCCCGTTTTATTGTTCGGTTTGTTGATGCCTTTGGTCCTCGAATTTTATGAATTGGAAAATTCTTTGCAGAAAAGTTCTATCCAGGGAGATATTGTTTTTCAATCGGATACCTTTTACAAGCGGGTGGTGGTTTATGAATACGATACCATTTATCGCCGCACTTTAGTAGTTGAGGAGCAGGCTGTTCAAGGCCATCCGCCTGTTTCTTTTTACGGAAGTATAAGTCATGCCGGTTCCGGTATTTTAGGTGCTGTTCCCTCTTTAGCCTCTTATTCTCTTTTTGCAAGAAGTGGTGCTTTGGCAGACCGATCTTTTTGGCCGTTACCGCATAGCTCTTTTCCGCTTTCGACCGGATTTATCTTACAGGATGTAGGTAAACAAAAGAATGAAGGTATTCGAAAGACCTCTGAGGTGCTTCAGCGCCTTTCTGCTCAAAAGCTCTCTTCTTTGATACCCGCTTCTTCGAAGGTGCCGAATTTCTCAATTCGTGAGATCAATGTAGAGGCTGTGCGAGCAGCAGCCTTGAAGAGTAGTCGGAAAAGTCGTTTTGCCGATTTGAGTTATCAAGCCTCGCAGGCCTTGCTTCCCGATGCCGTAGATTTGGGTTTTACCTTCCATCCCAGTTTGTTTTTACAAGGTGGGTTGGAGGAGAAAATGGCCTATAGCAATGGCCTAAGTCTTTCTCTGTTTTTAAATCCGCGCGTTCGTTTGTTTACTGGTATGGAGCTGATGAGCGTTAATTACAACGAGTATGAGAAGGACCATTTTGTGCGTTATCCCGTTGTTGAGCCACCTTCATCGGAGCATCAATTGGTGCGGGTTGAGCCGTATTTGACGTATTACCAATGGCCTTTGGGGTTGGAATTTAGACTTCATAAAGAAGAAAAATCTTTAGAGCCTTATGTGCTTGGTGGGAGTATTTGGCAGAAGCAAAGCAGAAAAAATCACTTGGAATACTATTTCCAAAAGAGTCAGGCGAGCCATGAAACCATTTTGAATTTTTCGGTGTATGATGAGGAGAAGGGAAACAAGTGGTATGCTGCTTATTGGTGGGCAGGTCTGGGTGCAGATTGGTATTTTTTACCATCTCGCAGAAACATTCATTTGCGTTTTAATGTGAGCTATTATCATTACCTGGCCAATTTGCAGATTGGCTTGGAACCAAGTCATGCCGTAGGCTTGAGGGCTACTCTGGGTTATACACTTCCTTTCGGGAAAAAGTACTGATTGAAGCAACCTTTTGTAAGCTCTTGTCCGTATGGTGAAATACAAGCGTTTTTTAAAAAGATTCAGAATGAGAAAGTCGTTTTTTTTGGGAGCTTTATTCTTGTTTGTTTTGTTTAGTATGCAGGTGGTGCATGCTCAGGACTTGCCGTTGGGTTTAAAAAATTATTACAATTTGGGCTTGGATATGCGTTTGAGCAAGCGCTGGACGGCTCGTGTAAAGCAGTTGTACGGTTTTGACGTGCGACCGGACTACCAACTGCGCTTGTTACTAAACACCTTGTCTGTGGAGTATCGTTTGAATCGAGCGATGCGGGTAGAGTTGGCTTATCGCCCCATGTATTTTCGGGGGAACACCCGTTTTTTGTGGTATCATCGCGTAAGTGCAAGGACTTCCCATACTCAGCGCCTGGGGGATTTTCGCTGGAAGAACAGCATAACGGCTGAATGGTTTTTTCCTCAACTAGCTAAATACAAGTATCGTTTTATCTGGACGTCTCGCTTTTATTTACCATCTATAAACTTTTGGCGGGCACGGCCTTATCTACAAGGACAACTTTATTACTACTTGGATGGGAAGCCGCTCAAGTACTATGATGCCAGTGGAGAGTGGCTCGTTACCCAGGCTCCTAATGATTTTCACCGCGCTCGCTTTAGTCTGGGCATGCGCTTCAGGCCTTCCAGAATACTGCGTCTCAGCTTGTACTATACTTTGCAAAAAGAGTTCAACACGAACTTTACGAAGAACCGCGACATCAACGTGCCCAACAAATCAGGCTCTAAAATACGCTATGCTTTCAACGATTATTCCATCATTGGAGCCAGCTTGAGTTTTAGGTTGGATTTTAGAAAGTAAAAGAGTGTTTTCTCAGGGGTTTTGTAAAAAAACAACTATTTTACCATGACGAATCTACGCATCAAAAAGAGCATCATTTGCAAAAATCTGGGGGAGGGTTTTAAGATCAACCGCAAGATGAAAACGACTTATCAACCGCAGGCGGGTGATTTGGCTGTTTTTCGGGTCTTGGAGATTGGTAAGCATCCCAGTATTCAAGGTCTCAACGGGAACAATACCTACATATTTCCCGGTGATTACATCATGATGGCTTTTGGAAATCGCTATGCTACAGAGCAGTTTGAAGGCTATATTCCCGATAGCTATCAACGGGAGTACCACATCCTCGGCAAGGGGGGCGCCGTGGGTGTGTTGGCCAGCATGCATGCAAAAATCGAATTAAAAGGCCCTACGACTTTGCGCTTAATCGGCTATGTAACCGACCCGTTTACCGGAGAAGTTCTCAACAGCAAACAATTGGCGGGCGAGTTGCTGCCCTTTCAGCCGGGCATTCGGCGTCCTTATCAAGTGATTCTGTCTTTGGGAACGGGAATGGATAGTGGAAAAACAACTACCGCAGCTTTTCTCTCCCGAGGGTTGATGCTGGCTGGAAAAAAAGTGGCTTATCTAAAACTTACCGGCACGGTTTTTACCAAGGATCGCTCCTTGGTGCGTGATTGTGGAGCTGAGCAGGTAGCGGATTTTTCTTCTATGGGCTTTCCTTCTACTTATTTGTGTGAATTGCCCGAGTTGTTGGACCTTTACGAAACATTGCTCGACCGCGTTACGCAAAACCAAACGGATTATGTGGTGGTAGAGATTGCAGACGGTTTGCTTCAACGTGAGACTTCTATGCTTTTGCAAGATGCCGGTTTTATGCAAACGGTGGATCACATTGTTCTTTCTTCCGTTGATAGTATGGGGATTTTACACGGTATAGAATGGCTGGATAAATATACGGGTCGGCAAGCTAAGTTTTTATCCGGTTTGTTTAGTGCTTCACCTTTGTTGGTTAAAGAGGCTGCCGCTCATACGGAGCTACCTATCTTAACTTTAGACAAAATGGCGGATGCTGCAGTAGCAGAGTTTTTCCCTAAATCCATAACAAAACCTATCTTTACGGTACAGAATGGCGAGAGTTCTGCAGAGGGGCGTATTTTGCTTCAGAAAAAACAGTTGCTGAATGGTTCACCTAAAAAGCGTATTATAGCGGTGAGGCCATAAAACAAGCATGTATACTAAAGGCAAACTCATACGGGATTTTTTCAAGCGGCACCCTTACAAGGTGCTGCTTGCCCTTTTTATGGGGTTTACGGCTAACATCCTACTTTTGTTGTTGCCTATAAGTCTTGGTAAATATTTTGATTTGCTCTTTGGCTACCACTCTAAGCGTGCCCATATCTTGGATGCTCTGCCTTTCTCTTTTTGGGACAACATCCCCGAATTTATCCTTTTTTTTATGCTGGCAACTACCTTGTGGTTGCTGACGAATTTCACTTATCGTTTTCTCACTGCAGATCTGGGCCTGGCCTTTAGCAATGAGTTGCGGGTACAGCTTTTTGAGCATCAAATGTTTATTTCTTTGGAGGAATACGATAAAAAAGGATATGGCAAATACCTGTTGCGTTATAGTGGAGACCTAACCAGTATTCGAAATTATCTGGTAAGGGGAGTTATGCGCTTTGGTATTGATTTGACGCTTATTTTGTTTGCCCTGTTGGGGCTTTATGGGTTGAATGCAGAAATCCTTCTTGGTCTTTTGCCGGGTTTTGCTTTAACTGTTTTGGTGATCTTTGGATTAAATAAAATACTTTACCACCGCTCTGTAAAGATGCGCAATAAGCGCTCCGGCTTACTGGCTTATGTCAGTCAGCGCCTTCAGGCTATGGATACCATTCAGGCTTTTAACCGCTATGTGCCCGAAGAAAAGCGTTTTGCGGAAAAATCGAAAACAGTTTATGACGCCGGACGGCTTTACCAATGCATTTATCAATTGGTCTTTGCCTTGGTGCCTGTTATGCTCTACTGGACCCTCGCCCTGACGCTTTACATTTTCGCCTTAAAAGGAGATGTCAGTAAATTACAACATGGGAATCTGGTGGCTTTTGTCTTGTTGTTTATTACCGTGCTTCCCATTTTTCGACGCGTAATCAGGGTGAGCACTGTTTGGAAAGTTGGTGAAATATCTTTTCAAAAGTTGATACGCATACTTGAGCTGGGTAGTTGTGAACAAATGAACCAACCGCCCTTTGTTTTTAAAGAGGGGCGAATTTCTTTGCGTGAACTCGGGTTTTCCTATGATGGAGAACGTTATGTTTTGAAAAATCTCAACTTGGAAATACCGCCCAAAACCATTTTCTTTTTGAAAGGAAGAACAGGTAGCGGGAAAACGACTTTGATTAAATTGCTGCTGGCTTTGTATGAGCCTAGTTGTGGAGATGTGCTCATAGATGGGCAATCAATAAATGAGATTAACCCCAAATCTTTGCGCAAACACATCACAGTAGTCTCTTCGGAATTTCCTCTTTTAGGTAAAAATGTTTTTGAAGCCATCTCCTATAGCCGGAGGAAAGACAAGCGACCCAAAGCACAAAAAGTGCTGGATTTTTTGCAGAAAAACTTGCCTGAGGATAGAAAGCTGCAATTGGATACTCCCATAGGCGAATTGGGCGCTCGTCTTTCCAAAGGACAACAAAAGATGCTGTTTTACGCTAGAGCTATTTTGAGCGGGAAACCCATTGTGCTGATTGAAGATCCTTTTAAAAACACTTCTTCGGCTGTGCAATCACAAATTGTTTCCTGGATGAAAAAAAATCGAGGGGAAAGAACTATGCTGCTATTGGCCTCGAGTTCTCGCTTAAGGGGATTGCGCGTAGATGAGAGCGCTGTTCTTTGATTAGCCTAAGCTTGTCGTTGGAGGACAACACGATCTATTGCTATGCCAAAGTCTTCCTGGAAAGGGCTTGGATTCGTCGGAGCGAAGATTTTAACCTGAATTGCAATAGTGATCGCCAGCGCGTGAACATCCATGCGGCCGTTTGAGCCATTAAATCCGAACAGGTGGTTTGTAACAAAGCCGAAAGTATCAATGCCTATACCCAAACCGGAATGGTTTGGGTATAGTTCACTTGCCATTGTGGACTCCAGCTCTTGCAAAGATTCGTCGAAGCTCAGGCTGCACCTACCTTTTGCGCCGTGGCGGAAACTACAGCGGCTGTGTAGTCGTTTTTCCCAACCACTTTGCTCCGGCTGCAGTTAAACTTTGGGTAAGAAGTCCTCTGAAGCTTTCTACATTTTATTTGCATTCCTCTAAAAGCTGCATGATGTTTTTTACGGCTTTTTCCGGGCTTTCGCCAAAAGAAAGGATACCCTCATCATGACCGGCCATGGCAAAAATGCCGGCTCGTTTTATTTGAGGGACTTGTAAGAGCTCTTGTACTGCCTGAGCCATTTCAGCTGTGCCGTAGGGCACGTCAGCAGGTGTGGAGGGAAGGCTATCTAACAACTTTTTCCACATAGCTTTATGGTGGATATGTGCAATACCCATTTGTTCAGGTAAAGTGTTGTACACCATGTAATGCGTCATAGATTCGGAGGAGGGGTCTCGGGTTCCTTTGCACCAAAGTTCGTTGGTTTGTGGAGAGCACTTTTCTATGAGAACTACTTCATTTGCCGAAAGGCGCTCTAAACCTCCGGTAGCTGTAGCTGTAATCCAAAAAGTAGGGTTTCCTTTTTGTACGCGTTGGCTGATGTTGCCAAAGCCAATGCCGTTGGGATACATGCCAATCAGGCCGGCTCTATATAGGATTTGCCTACATCGCAAAAGCTCTTGCTTGGGAACAACGGGGCCGTGTTCGCGGTGTACTCGAAACTTGATGTAACCTTCATCCTGCATGCCGATTGGAGCTGCATTTTTTCTTCTGCAAAGCTACCATTTAATGAACAATAGGCTTTGTGAACCTTGAGATATGTTGGTCAAGCGCAGGGCATATAGACCGGGAGGCAGGGTGGAAGGCAAATTGATGAGCCAAGTATCTCCTTCTGTCGGGGGAGAGGATAAGAGAGATTCTTTTTTGCCATCAGGCCATATCAATTCAAAGTGTAGCTCGCTTGTCTTTGCCATATTCTGAGACAAATCCAGGTATAAGCGAGTGTCCCAAACCGGATTGGGATAGAGTCGGGCAGAAAAATCTGCCGATAACTGTCTGGTGCTGACTGTTAAGTCTTCTATGCAGAAAGTATCACTTAAAAAACAACCGGCGGCATCTCCAGCCTCTACCTGATAGCAACCAGGGGATAAATTGCTAAGGTCCTGTTCTGTGGAAATGGTTTGACCCAAAGTGTTCGTCCACAGGTAGGTGTAAGGCAGAGAACCGCCGGTTAGCTCAATATCTATACTGCCGCTGGTAGTGTCTGTGTAGTTTGCTATTTCTACTGAACTGATGGCAAAATCTATACAGTCGGAACCAATCTGAAAAGTATCAGTCGTGGTACAGCCTATGGAGTCGGTGATACTGAGGGTGTAGCTGCCTGGCATCAGGTTGTATATGGCGGTCAGGCTATCGCCAGTGCTCCACAAAAACTGATAGGGTGGGAAACCACCGGTAGGTGTGGCCTGAGCAGCTCCGTCGGCACATGTAGGACAGCTAGCAGGCTCAGTTTCGAGATTGGCCAGGATTTCGTCAGCTTCACTTAGCGTGAAATTCTGGGCGATTTTGCAGTTTTTAGCATCGGTAATGGTTACAAAATAAGCAGCTGCACACAAATCAGTTATTTCTGCAGTGGAATCTCCGGTGTTCCAATCGTAGGAAAAAGGAGCAGTGCCTCCTGAAATGCTGTCTATAGAGATGCTTCCGTTACACGCTCCATAGCACATCAATGTGTTGGCTGTGAAAAAGAGGCTTAGCATCGGGCAGCTGTACTCTTCTACATTAATGCTTTGTTCTTGACTGCATCCGTTGGCATCGGTCAGGGTGAGGGCATAGGTTCCCGGAGGGAGGTTGGAGATGTTTGCGGTGGTTTCACCATTGCTCCAGAGGAAGGTGTAGGGAGGCGTTCCGCCGCTTGCTGAGGCGGAGGCGGTACCGTCGTTGCAGTTGTTGCAACTTTCGTCGGTAGCTGAGAGCGTGAGGGTGAGGCTGTCGGGTTGCATGATGGTGAAATAGGCGAAAGCCATGCAGCCCGAAATGTCTGTGGCAGAAACGGAGTAGGCTCCGGCACATAAGTTAGTTATGTTCGCTGTGGTGTCGCCGGTGCTCCACAAGAAAGTGTAAGGGGGGGTGCCATTGGTTATACCTGTTATGTTGATGTTGCCATCGCAGCTTCCATAGCAGCTTACGTGTTGTAAGGTCGCTTGAACGGAAAGTCCCATGCATCCAAAAGGCGCAATGTTTACGGAAGCCGTCTGACTGCATCCGTTGGCATCGGATAAGGTGAGGGTATAGGTTCCGGGAGCGAGGTTGGAGATGTTTGCAGTGGTGTCACCGTTGCTCCAGAGGAAGGTGTAGGGTTGGGTTCCGCCGCTTGCTGAGGCGGAGGCAGTACCGTCGTTGCAGTTATTGCAACTTTCGTCGGTGGAGGCGAGTGAGAGGGTGAGGGCAGGTGGTTCGGATATGGAGAAACTTGCCGTTGCGGTACATCCGTTGGCATCGGTTGCGGTGAGGGAATAGGTTCCTGCACAGAGGTTGGAGATGGTTGCGGAGGTGTCGCCGGTACTCCAGAGGAGGGTGTAGGGCGGGGTGGCATTGGTTATTGCGGAGACGGAGATGCTGGCATCGCAGATGCCGAAGCAGGAGATGTTTTGCTGGGAAGCCTGGATGCTGAGGTTGGGGCAGGAGAAGGGGTTGATGAGGACGCTGTCGATGGCGGAGCATCCGTTGGCATCGGATAAGGTGAGGATATAGGTTCCGGGAGCGAGGTTGGAGATGTTTGCAGTGGTGTCGCCGTTGCTCCAGAGGAAGGTGTAGGGCTGGGTTCCGCCGCTTGCTGAGGCGGAGGCGGTACCGTCGTTGCAGTTGTTGCAACTTTCGTCGGTGGAGGAGAGTGAGAGGGTGAGGGC
>JALSKB010000047.1 GCA_026989035.1 Saprospiraceae bacterium
GATATTGGCTGTACCAGATGTTCCACAGCCCGACTGATAAGCCTGTGTACACGACTAAGCCCGCGCCTGCAGCGGCGACAAACCGTTCTTTGTGAAAATCGGTTGCAGGCTTCCACCAAGGAAGCCATGTGTTGCTGCTGTCTCCCGATTTGCTGCTGATCGTTTGGTATGAGATCTCGTAGAACTGCTCATTTTTTTCTTGAGCCTTGAGGAAAGGGAGCAACATGTTTGTGGTTAAGCAGAAGAGCCATGTGGCTCGTTTGGTGTTTTTTAACAGTTCATTCATTTATTCAGGAAGTTGATCTAAACCTTTGGCCTTCAGTAGGCGTCGGGCCAGTTGTTGAAGATGAGGGTCTCCGGAGGAAAACATGAGTCGAATTTTATCCAGTTCTTCGGCCGACATAGGTTCGTGTTGATAAATGCTTTTCAACAAACTTTTTTCAGCAAATAGGGGGATGCGGGAAAACCAGGAGCTGTCTTCCGGATAAGGAGGTTTGCCCAGAAGGGCAAATTGAGCTTGCTTGAATGCTTGGGGGTGGAGGATTAACTCGAGCTTGTTTTTTTGAAGCAGAATTTTCAATTTTTTTATTGAGCCATGAGGCCGGCCAATGAGCAAGACTTTGTTTCCCTGCTTTAACAGTTCATTGGGTATTTCATCCTCTTGGAGCTGCAGCTGTTTTTTGGCAGTTTTACGCACTTTGGGGAGACGAGAAGAGACCAAGGCGAGCAGCAGGGACGGAGGTAGCTTTAGCGGGCTGTTTTGCTCTTCAGAGAGCCAAGCCCACAAAGGGGGTAGCTGCTTGCGTTGTTCGGTAGAGATTTCTTGTTTTTTGAGTTGTTTGATAAGCCGGGCAGCTTGTTTGAAGAGCGCAGGTCCTTTGCAACTTTGCAAGTTTTCCAAAGCGCCAAAATTTGGAGGTATTTTTTTTAGCGATGTTCTGCTCAGGTCGAGCTGACGGATTTGGCGAAAGCCGGCCAGCTCTTCAGGGAGGTGGGGATGCCGTTGGTGACGGCCCAGGCCGGCCAGCCCGAGCTCTTGCAAGGCAGGCAGTTCGGGAGCTTTGGCAGGTATTTCTTCAAGGCGATTGTAGTTCAAGTTGAGCCGGCGAAGAGATTTGCTGTGCTCCAGTCCTTTGGGCCATTGGCGGAGAAGGTTGTTTTGGAGGAAGAGCTGTTGCAGAAGGGGTAGCTTGAATTCTTCCAGCAATTCGATGCGATTGTGGGCCAGGTTGAGGTGGGTTGTTTTTCGATTTTGCAGGATAGTCTGTGGAACGCTCTTGATGAAGTTGTGTTGGGCGTCTAATTCCTGTAGCTCAAGTTCGGGCAATTGTCTGAGGCGGTTGTGGGCGAGCCGGAGACTTTGCAGAGGCAGATAGTCCGGTAGATCCGGTAGTGTTGTTAGCCGGTTGTTGGACAGATCGAGTTTGTTGAGCTGTCGGAGTTTTTTAAAAAGGCCTTTCGGCAAATGTCGAATGCCGAGCCGGGTAAGGCTCAGTTTTTTTAGGGGTGGGACTTTCCCTGTGGCGTTTTGGAGTTGAGCTAAAAGCCGGGGCAAGAGTGGGCTGAGTTTTTCGCCACAGAGGAGTAAGTGGCTTAATTGTGGCGGCCATTCGGGTAGCTGCGGTAAGTTGGAGTGGATAATGCTGAGTTCTTTTAGCGATGGAGGTAGTCTGTTTGGGCCTTTTGCTATGTGGCATTGGTTGAGTTTGAATTTTTCCAGGCGATTTAGCTCGGCGATTTGAGGTGGTAGCTGCTGGAAATTGATGCCGGAAAGTTCAAGTGTTTGCAGGGCCGGCATTTGCCGCAAGGCCTCATTTAAGCGAGCCAGATCGGCAGCCAACGGGCGATGGAGTACCAAAGTGGTAACACTTTGGGGTGCTTGTAGGGCTTGGTGGAGTTGGTAGTATTTCATCAGTGCAGGGTTCTGCCTTTCCAGCGGTATGCGGGTTGAAAAAGGGCCCAAACTCCTATGAGTAAGACGTACAATCGGTGCATAAAGAATGCCGGCACAAAATAGCGAAGGCTGCGGGTTTGACCAAAAAAATGAGCCAGACTGCGCAAGAAGAGATAATCGACTAAGGCATTTGCTGAAAGGGCAAACAGAAAAATCGAGGCAGGGCCCACACTCGCCGAGAACAGACTTGCCGATCCGAGTAGGAGGCTGAAGTAGTTGAGCCAGACAAAAGCCCAGAGGTGCTGTGTGCTGCTTTGGAGGTGAGAAGTGGTTTTGGTGGCCCAGCGCAGTCGCTGTTGCCAAAAGGCAAAGAGATCGGGCTCTGCCGTAGTAAATACTGCCGCTTCGGGGTTTTTGGCAAAGGCCGTTTTGCCCGGATATTGTGTGCTGATTTTTTGCATCAGCAGAACGTCGTCACCCGAAGCAATGTCGTCTATGCCTTGGTAGCCATTGACTTGGCAAAAGGCCTGCCTGGAAAAGCAAAAGTTGGCGCCATTGGCCAGGTGCATCTTGCCGGTTTGATACCCTGCAGCTGTAACTCCCATGAGTGAGAGAAAATCCAGCGCCTGAAAGTGCTCCCAAAAATTGGACGGCTGCCGGATGAGTACAGGGCCGGTCAGGGCTTCCAATTGCCCTTCCCTGACTTGAGTTAGCATGTTGTGTATCCATTGTTCTTTGAAACTGCAATCGGCATCGGTGGTGATTAAATAATCTCCTGTGCTGCTTTTTATACCTTGGAGTATGGCTTGTTTTTTGTAGGCAGGCCCTTTAAAATCGGGTTGAATTTTGGCCATTTCTATGAGTTGGAGCTCTTGTTCTTGGAAGGAGTGTGCGATGTTGCTCGTGCGATCCGTTGAGAAATCATCGATGAGGATATATTCGATTTTTTTAGGCGTAGATTTTTGCTTGAGCAGGCTTTTTAAGCAGCGGGTCAGGTTTTTTTCTTCATTGCGTGCGGGAATGAGCAGGCTACAGCTGAGTTTGACGGCTTTGTTTCCTGAGCTTGAAAAGGCAGGTAGTTCTTTCCAGGCCCGCAGCAGTCTTAGGATGAGAAGGGCATAAGCAATGGCTGAAAGAGCTGATAGAATGGCGATGAAGTACATGACCCGCGTGCTGGTTTGGAGGTGCTGCAAAAATACCCTTTCTTTGTGGTATGAAGTGGCTTGGTACATTTTGCAAGAGCTGGTCGGTACAGTGGCTTTTTTTGTGGACTTTGGCCTGGCTGGGATTGATTTTTTCCATGGAGTTTTTAGTTTCGCAGGCCATGATTTTTATGGTGGCCATAGCTGTTTTTCGACGAAAGGGCAGCAGGCTATGTTGGCGAGAGAGCTTTTGGGCGTTGCCCGTTCGTTTGCGGAAAGAACCTCTTTGGTGGATTGTTTCAATTCCCTTTTTTATTGTTTTGGTTTCGGGGCTTTGGACAGAAGACTACGGCTATTGGCTGGAGCGTCTTCGCATTAAATTGCCCTTTTTGTTCTTGCCGTTGGCTTTTGCAGCCGGGCCTAAGCTCAAGGAAAAAGCTTGGGATATCGGCTTGTATCTTTTTTTGTGGGTTGTGTTGTTGGGGTGTTTGTATGTGGTATTGGCTTATGGAGGGAATTCCGATCACATTCTGCGAGGCTTGCAAAAGGGGCAAACTCTACCCACTCCGTCAAATCACATTCGCTTTAGTTTGGCCTTGAGCTTTGCCGTTTTTGTTTCGGCCTATTTGGCGATGAAGGGTTTTTATTGGCATTGGCCCAGGGAAAAAAACTTGCTTTGGGGGTTGAGCCTTTTCCTTTTCTTCTTTTTACATTTTCTGGCTGTGCGCAGCGGTTTGTTGTCTCTTTATGTGGTCTTACTGCTGCTCTTGGGGCGCATGATGTTTTCTTCAAGCCTGCCTGTTTATTTGCGACGCTTGCTTGGTTTTGCCCTGTTGTTGATTTTGCTCATGCCCTTTTTGTCGTATCGCTTTGTTCCCGCTTTTCGAGATAAAATGAATTACATGCGTTGGGATGTGCAGCAGTATTGGCAAGGCAAAACGGATTTTTCTTCTTCGGATTCCGACCGGCTGCGTTCCCTGGAAATTGGTTGGGCTATTGGAAAGGAGCATCCCTGGATAGGCGTTGGGGCCGGTGATTTGCGGGCTGAAGTTAACAAGAGATACGAGCGGCGTTACGGGGGGAAGCTACAGCCCAAAATGCCGCACAGCCAGTGGATGAGCTATTTTGCCGGTACCGGTCTGTTGGGTTTGGCTGCCTTTCTCTTTTCTTTTTTCTATCCTCTTTTTCAGGCAAAGCGCTATCGCCTCTTTCTCTTTTCTTCTTTTTTTCTCATTGTCTTTACTTCCTTGTTTGTGGAAAATACCCTGGAAACCAATTTTGGGGTCTCTTTTTATGTTCTTTTCCTGTTGTGGGTTGTTTCCGGATATGACCGAGAATTTTCTTTTCTTACCCAAACCATTTTATAGCCAAACCGAAATGGTTTGGGATATTTACAACTCGCAAACGAGCGGAAGGCAGGGAGTTTGGAAGGCTGACGCCTCCCAAACCATTTTGTCATGAGTATATATAGCCAAACCGAAATGGTTTGGGATATTTACAACTCGCAAACGAGCGGAAGGCAGGGAGTTTGGAAGGCTGACGCCTCCCAAACCATTTTGTCATGAGTATATATAGCCAAACCGAAATGGTTTGGGATATTTACAACTCGCAAACGAGCGGAAGGCAGGGAGTTTGGAAGGCTGACGCCTCCCAAACCATTTTGTCATGAGTATATATAGCCAAACCGAAATGGTTTG
>JALSKB010000048.1 GCA_026989035.1 Saprospiraceae bacterium
CAACTAGGGCCCTCCCGCCAGCCCGAGGATTTTATACTCAAGGCTAAAGCAGACAATGACTTCAAAACAAAACGCAGGGCTAAATGGGAGCAGCAGGTTCACACCCGCTGCGATTAAGGCCTGCTCTATGGAAATTTGCCCTCCGGACAAATCCCCAAGCCGCGACGGCCTCTGTCTCTGCGGCCGCTGGGGCCAGGCCGGGGGCGTGGGGGCATACGCAGACTTTGATTGGAGATGGGTTTTGAACAAGAGAAAATAAGCAAACCCTTTCCTCCGGTTAACCGGTTAGCCGATTTCACCGATTGACCAATTAACCCATCTTACTTTGCGCTCTTTGCGTAGCCCCTTGCGCTCTTTGCGATGCAAAAGATTGAGAGAAGAGCATAGCTTTGCTCCAAATCCAAGTCTCTTCTTTTGGCTTGACCCAAAAGAAGCAAAAAATCAAGGCCTGGCCAAGGCGGCTGCGCATTGATATAAATGGAACCAGCGGGTTGACACCCGCTGCAACTAGGGCCCTCCCGCCAGCCCGAGAATTTTATACTCATGGCTAAAGCAGACATAGAACAGGAAGAAGTCATGATCGGAGTCGAATGGAAAAGCGAATGGCAATTCAGCTTCCGGCCCAGTCCGGCAAAAGAATACGTAGAAATTTTCTTCGAAGCATATCCAGGAGAAAACCCCATAACACTTTCACTCTATCATGCCAGCGGACTGCGAGTTCGAAAAATGGCCCTAAAAAACCATACCGCGCCTTTTTCCCTGCACCTGGACCTTAGCGATTTAAAACCCGGCTTATACTACCTAAACATTCAATCAGCAATAAAAAATCAAGCGGTAAGACTCTTCATTCAGCAATGAAAGACCAGATCACATCTCTCATTCTATGGTAATCTGACGCTCAAGGCGATAGCCTTCATCATCGACTAAGCTCAGCAGATACTTTCCCGGAGAAGGCGAAACAGCCATGTTGTGCACACCTGAAGTTTCTCCCAAATAATGATTGCCCAAAAACCAATACAAACGAGCATCCTTCCGCTCATGCACAGCCCTAAACACGGCTTTACCCTTACTGCCATCCAACTCTTTTGGAATAATAATTTTCGTCTTTTTTCGGGGATAAATCAATTGCATGGGTAAGACACCAACAACATCCTCACAACCTTCTGCATAAGGAGGCAAAGCCCGGTAATCGGGATGAATGAGCTTGTAATAATGAGCCTCTATAGGTTGAAGAACAAAGCGAACCTCTTCTTTCATCCGGCCGGATGGAATACAACCGGCATAAACCCGATATTTTCCCGTTGCATCCAGATGCAATTTTTCGTGATAGCTGCAAGGACTTAAAGCTTGAGCACGGGGAGGCAAAAACAAAGTATCCTTTGGGCAAATGGGCAGCGCGGCATAGCCACTTTTTCGGCAAACTACTGTGGGTGTCAGTTCATCAATAGGCTCTTCGAACCAAGTCGTTGAAGGAAGCAACTCAAACAAGTCAAACAAAACCGGTCCTGCTGCTCGCACACCGACCAAACCCGGGCGCCCTTCTCCATCGGCATTGCCTACCCATACCCCTACGAGATACTCCGGTGTAAGCCCTATGGCCCAGGCATCCCGAAAGCCGAAGCTGGTGCCCGTCTTCCAGGCAATGCGACGGGAAGAAGAAAATTGCTCCCACTCGCCCCATTCATTGGGGCGCTCCAATTGCCGCATGGCCTCGAAGGTCCACCAAATGGATGCAGCACTCAACAAATCAGGCTCGGCTTGCAAGCTTTCAGGCTGAGCCTCCGATTCATCGCATAAAAGATGTAAGTCAGTCCAATCGAGAGGGTCATACCTCCCCTGCCGGTCTCCGAAAAACTCCAAACGCCTTCCCATACTCGCATACACCTTGCACAAATCCCAGAGGCTCACTTCAGCCCCGCCCAAGATGAGGGTCAATCCGTAATCCGAAGCCGAACGCTTCATCTGGGAAAAGCCCATTTTGTGTAAGCTATGTAAGAATTTTTCAACGCCATACCTTTTCAGAAGATGCACCATGGGAATGTTCAAAGAACGAACCAAGGCCCGCTCGGCGGCAACTGCTCCTTCGTAATGGCTATAGTAATTATCGGGTCTATAGCCTTGCATGGAAACGGGGTAGTCCGGCAGAAGGCTACGAGGAGAAATCAAGCCCTCTTCCAGAGCTAGTCCATACAAAATCGGTTTGAGGATGCTCCCCGTGCTACGCGGTGCAGGAATGATGTTTACCTGCTCCTGATGATTCGTTCCCGTCCCGGGCATATTGCCGATATAAGCCAGCACCTTTCCGCTGGCGACTTCTACGATCACGGCTGCCATGTTGTGGATACCACTGCCCTTGAGCAGACTCAGGCGGTAGTTCATGCGTTGCAAGGCCTGAATCTGCAAATTGCGCTGCAAGTTGGTTTTCAGGCGTTGCCCTTCGTGTCCTTGCAAAATGAAATAGTCCAGCAGGTGTTGTGCCTTATGGGGCAAAGGCTGCGGTTTTTCGGGTAGGGGTTCGGCTTTCGCCAAATCCCATTCCAGGCTATCGAGATACCCTTGCTCCAACAGGCGATCCAGCAAGCGGTTGCGCTTGGCCAAAAGTTGCTCTCTGCCCCGACCGGGATACAACAAACCCGGGCTGTTTGGCAAGACAGCCAGCAAAGCCGCTTCACCCCAGGAAATGCTTGCCGGTGTTTTTCCCAGATACCTCCAACAAGCTGCTTCCAAGCCCACTACATTGCCACCAAAGGGGGCATGAGTGGCGTACAGACGCAGGATTTCGCCCTTGCTATAAGCCAGCTCCAGGCGGGTAGCCAAGATGGTTTCCAAGAGTTTTTGCCAAAGATTGCGAGGGCGAGGAGCACGAGCCATGCGCATGAGTTGCATGCTAATGGTGCTGCCTCCACTAACCACCCTGCCGGCTGCCCAATTTTGCCGAAAGGCACGAGCCAAAGCCCGCAAATCAACACCCCAATGCCTAAAAAAACGCTTGTCCTCAAAACTTAGCAAAGCCCGAACGTACTTTTGGGGCAAACTATCCGGCATGGGAAAGCGCCATTGGCCGTCGGCCGCTACGCGGGCATCTAACAACAGCCCTTCCTCATCTTCCAAAACCGTACTCAAGGGCTTGTCAAAAAGAGGGCTTGGCAAAGCCAAAGCATACCAAAGCAAAAAAGCGAAAAACAAAACCAAGGCTACCCGCCCCTTGCGAGAGCGAATAAGGCGATCAATTGCCACCTTTTTTCTTTTTCTTGTCTTTTTTCTTTTTGAAGGGGTTGAAGTTTTCAAGTTGTTGTTCTATTTCTTCTTTAGCTTTTTTACCTTGTTCACCCAAAGCTTCTTCTGCTTTTTTGCCCAGTTCGCCGGCCTGTTCGCCCAGGGTTTCTCCAGCCTTTTCCTTAGCTTCACTGACGCCCTTTTCAATCTGTTCTTTTACGGCTTCTTCTGCTTGCGCAGCAGCTTTGTTTAGTTCTTCTTTAGCCTTACCTTTGGCTTCACTCACTTTGTCCTCTGCCTGATTTTTTAATTTTTCTTTTTCCGTTGCAAGGGTTTGTTGGAGTTCTTCTTTAGCTACTTGTTGAACCGTCTGCTGCCCGTCTGTACCCAACAGCTTTACGCCCACCTTGGGCTTTTCCAAGCTACCCTTCAGGCTGATGCCCAACTTAACGACTTCTGCCTTGTCCAAAGACAAACCCAAAGCTCCCGCTTGCTTTTGTAAAGCTGCCAAGCCTTTTTCCAGGGCAGCATCAGCAAAACGGCCGAGTTTTTCCCGCGGCACATCTGCGACGATGTAGTAATCCATATCGCCATTCAAACCATGGCTCCCGCTGATATTCATCGCAATGTCCTGCCAACGATAGTCAAAGGGCTTTACCTCTACCCTGCCCTCTCGCACCTCAAACCAATTGCGGGTATCTTTCAACTCCATACCTGCCAACAGAGGCACGCCCAACTGCCGGTCAACAGCAGCCAATGCCGGCATGCCCTCGATTTTGCCCTGAATGGTTTCCAGAAAACCATCCGCCGAAATCAAATCGTATTTGGGCATCAAATCCGGCCCCAGACTTCCCTCCAAAATGAGAGAGGAATTGAATTTGCCTTTGAGGTATTTAGCCATGGGAGCTAAAGCCTGAAAAGTGTTAAAGGCTTTATAAGACTTCTGGAAATCCATGTTGCTCAAATCATACTTGAAACTAAACAGCGGATCTCCATCTACTGAAGAATCATAGGAACCCGCCAAAGCTACACTGCCCCCCAAGGTTTTTGTCCTACACTTCTCGAGGATAGCCTGCCCACCCTGAATGAGCAAGCGAGCCTGCAGATCGTACAGCTCAATATCGGTGTAAAGCAGTTTATCCACATCGGCCAAGATGCTGAGCTGCAAATTTCGGGGCACTTCAATAGGCTCATAAACCGTTTCATCGGAAGTACTGCCCGCCGAGCTGCTCTCTTCTTCCATGAAGGGATTTAAATCCAGCTTATGCGATCGCAAGGCCACTTCGCCCTGCAGCACCCCCTCTTTAAAAAGGTATTCATCTATTTGCCGAAAGGCACCGGTAAAGCGAAAATCACTCTCCCCCATCACAAAAGACAGCTCCTCGACTTTCAGCTCATCTAAACTCCCCTCACCTTTACACACGACATTTTCAAGAACGTAAGCATCATAAACCAGTTTGTTGCAAGAGGCATCCAGAGCAAAATCAAAAGGCGGGATACTTTGATCCTCT
>JALSKB010000049.1 GCA_026989035.1 Saprospiraceae bacterium
AGGCAAGCTATGGGCTACCCAGCAAGACAGCCTGGGCAACTTCATCACCGAAGAACTGGGAGATCTCTCAAACTTCAACTTCGTCTCTTTTGCTGTCAATTACAGGGGCAATGACCTCTATCTCATTGGACACGACGACGGAAAAATTTATCAGATCAAAGACCTTGCTGCAAGTTACGAATTGACTGTTACTGAAGTTCCCGCCTGCCCGGATGAAGAGAACGGAGCCATCTACCTGGATTTCGGAAACATACCACAGCCGGATGTAGTGTGGTCAACAGGCGACACCGGTGCAAACCTAACAGATGTCCCTTCGGGCTTCTATGAGGCAAACGTTACCCTTCCCAATGGCTGCACGGAGAATTACAGCTTTTACATAGCTACAAGGCCTACCATTGATATAGAGCTTGTTTACAACAACGACACCCTGTTCATAACACCCGCCAACATGCTTTACCCGCCATATAACTGGTTTTTCAACGGCGAGTTGATTCCGGATGAGCACGAAAATTTTCTCATTCCGCAGGATACCGGATACTATCAGGCCTCCGCTACCTTTTCCGGCTGTGACTATCTGTCCGATTCTCTTCTTCTGACCTCCGTCAGCAGCAGGGAAATCAATCAACAGCAGCGATGGAAAGTATTTCCCAACCCCTTTACCTCTTGCTTTTACCTCAGTCCTGCAGGCAGCGAGCAGGGCTTTGCCGAGGAGTTGGAGATAAACCTGGTCAATCAGCTGGGCCAAGTTCTCTGGGCCAAAAAAGAAACAATTCGTACAAGCCGGGAATTTTGTCTGCCCGAAAGCATTTCTCCGGGGATGTATCTGCTCCGGGTAAGAGCGAAAGGACAGGCGGCCTCTATTCCGGTAGTGAAGAGATAAAAGAAAGGTGTACAATGAGGCTGCTCTGTCAAGAACTGAAGCACGAAAAAAGTTTGAGTGGTATCTGCCGCTCAAACTTTTTTTACAATAATGGGCACTAAACTTTTCAACCCATTACCAAAATAATTCGTCCTGTTTGCCTATCGGGCATAAATATTCTTTTCCTAATCACTGACGAGTTTTTACCTGCTTGCGGTAAAAAGCAAAAAAAGCAAGGAGAATTTCGTCACGAATCTTCCTGAATTTTTCATCAATTTCGCTTTCCCTGCCCGTGGCTGCCGCAGGGTCTTCAAATCCGATGTGCAAGCTGTTTTCAACTTTTCCGATAAACACCGGGCAATTTTCTTTGGCACTATCGCAAACGGTAATGACGTAATCAAATTCTTGCCCGAGAAATTTCTCTACAGATTTAGGCTGATGGGCTGAAATATCAACACCCAGCTCCTGCATTACCTGTACAGCTTTGGGATGAACATGCCGACTCGGTTTAGTCCCGGCCGAATAAACTTGCAATCGATCATCAAAGGCCTTCAAAAAACCCTCCGCCATTTGACTTCTACAGGAATTTCCCGTACATAAGATCAAAATTTTCACCTCAATGATGGTTTGATGTGAAACAACTCTACAATCTCTTTTATACCCAAACCACTTCGCCATGGGTACATCAAGCTAAAGTGGTTGGAAATAATCTAAACCCGTAAATATCCTAAGGACAAAAGATTTGAGTGGTAAAGTTGAAAAATTTGAGCTTGCCGGTAATATCCATCGACAAGCTCAAATTCTTTGTTTAAGTTCTTTCAACAGTGAAGAAAAGCATGCTCTCATTTCACCTTCACATGTGTCCGTCGGGCGGAAAAACCTACCAGATTCTGATTCACATCGCTAAATTCTATAGCGACAGGCTCCCCTGAAAATTTAATAGAAGCTTCCGTGCCGGCCGGAGCTTTGACGACAAAACAAACTTGATAAAGGGAGGCTCCGTCGGGCAGGGTAACGCTCTTTAAAGTAGGGTCAAACCAGGACACCCCGTAATTTCCCTGAGCAGTACGCGTCAGACCAAAATTGTTTTGGGTCATCTCCTTGAGTTTGATGTTTTTTATCCCCACAAACTCCAATTCCTCCGGATTCCAATTTACGCTGTACTGATTTGTTTCTATCTGCTTAAAATTCTTGACTTTAACATCCAGACAAATGGTCTCTCCTGTTTTGGCCTCTACATCTTCCATATAGAAAAATACAGGAGCCACTTCCGGGTTGCTATGTTTAACCTCTTTGCTATTTTCGCCGGATGAGTTTTCGGAAGCAGGGGTTTCGATTGGGTTATTTTCCTCTTGATGAGTCGTAGTCCTTTCATCGGACTGACAAGCCGCCAGAAAGAACAACAGAGAGAAAAACAAGCTCGCTTTTGAAAACAGTTGAACACGAGTTTTCATTTTTCCTGATTTAAATGGAAACAGTAAGTTAATTTGGCGCATAGAAGTCTGAACAAAAAAGGAGAACAGACGATGAGATATCATCCGTTCTCCACTTGTCCATACTTTCCATTATGACAAAATGCGGTTTACCGCATTCACTTTTTGGCCTTAGGCGGACGACCGCGGCGCTTAGCTGTAGTCTTGGTCGCAGCTGTCTTCTTAGCAGCTGTTGTAGTTTTGGCTTTAGGCGGACGACCGCGGCGCTTAGTTGCCGTCTTGGTCGTAGTCGTTTTAGTCGTCGTAGTTGTTTTGGCCTTGGCCGGACGACCGCGGCGCTTAGTTGCCGTCTTAGCCGTAGTCGTTTTAGTCGTCGTAGTTGTTTTGGCCTTGGCCGGACGACCGCGGCGCTTAGTTGCCGTCTTGGCCGTAGTCGTTTTAGTCGTCGTAGTTGTTTTGGCCTTGGCTTTTTTAGCGGCAGCAGCAGCTTTCTTCTTGGCTTGTTCTACTTTCTTAGCCAACTGCTTACCCATCTTTTCCAAATTCTTCTCGACATTCTTAAGTTCTGTCGCGATGAGCTTGGCCTCATAGGTCAGCTTGTCTTTCTTCGCCTTGTAGGTCGCAATGAGCTCCTTCAAATGCTCCTCAGTTAAACTCGATAGTGCCATCTTTTTCTCTTGGTTTTTTTTAAAAGATTTGGTTCCAAAAACTCATGATGCCTCTACCGGACATCCCATGTAGGCGCAAAGATATATTTTTTTTATGAAGAGCAAAAAATAATGAAAAAAATCCTGTGCCTTAATAAAATTGGCACAGGATCTAAGAGAAATGCGTATGAAGTTCTTGGGGCTTTCGATCTCTACATCAATTTAGCCATATCGCGAATGAGAATTTTGCCTCGATTAAAGTGAATAAGATTCATTTTTTTCAATTCATTCAAAACCAAGGTAACCGTTTGACGGCTTGTACTCGTCAAGTTAGCAATATCTTGGTGAGTCAGAGGGTGTTTCAAAAGCGTTTCGTAACCTACTTTTTTACCTTGCTTTCTGGCAGCATCCTTGATAAATTCAACAATACGCGTACGAGCATCTTTAAAGATAAGCGATTCAATTCGGTTTTCCACTTGTTCCAGCCTACGTCCAAACCAAGCCATCATAAAGTGGTTGAAGGCGTAATTGCTGCTCATCAATTGACGCACTGTAGAAATCGGCACTTCAAAGACAACAGCTTCTTCCTTCAAAACTTGTGCGTAATCAACTCGTTGTTTCTGCCCCACCAAAGCCATTTCTCCAAAAATGGCTTTAGGATGAACCAAGTGTTTAATGACCTCTTTGCCATTTTCCCAATGTGTTGCTATTTTCACCGAACCTTTCACGAGGAAATAAATATCCTGTGCCGGCTCCCCGGGCCAATAAATATGGCTATAGCGTTTAAATACTCGCCTGGTACTGCTGTTGCTCAAGAGCTGCTGCTCCTTTTCATCCAGCATATCCAGAAAAGAAAAACACTCGGGCAAAGCGGGATATTTCATGGTCATCATCCTGGTTTTTTCTGAAAAATTCATCTGTAAGACACCGCAGACGGGCTTTCCCCCTATTCCCTACTCAAAACACAGTCATCAAAATCTCGGAAAAAGACAAAAAGTAGATATACCCAAACCAAAATGGTTTGGGACATTTACAACTCACAAACCAGCAAAAGATAAGGAGTTTGGGAGGCTGACGCCTCCCAAACCACTTCGCCTTGAGCATAGGCTCTGTTTACCTGGCGGACAGCCCAAAAAACCACTTCTTTCTGAGTACAAATCGATCAACGAGAACCCTAAGACTTACGCATCAAATGCCCCTTTCACAAAACTACGGGAAAAATCAGATGCGCCCGCATATAATGCGGTTCGCGCTCAGCCAAATGCCGTTCAAAAAAAGAGCTGAGCTCATCCCGCGTTTTCCATGGTTTGAGCAGAGGTCGTTTCGAGATTTCGGAAAAAAGCCGATGGGCTAAAACGGCTGGAGAAGCCTTGAGATAAACGCAAAAACCGGCTCGCAACATCAAGACATCCTGCTGAAAAAAGCAGGGCGTCCCTCCGCCTGTAGCCAACACCAGACGAGGTTTATCCCTCAATAAAAAGCGCAAGGCACGAGCTTCCGTTTGCCGAAAGGCAGCTTCTCCTTCTTCCTCAAAATACCGGGCAATACTCTTACCCTGCCGAGCGACAATGAACTCGTCCAAATCGACGAAAGGGAGATTCAAATGCTCGGCCAACAAGGGCCCCAGTGTGCTTTTACCACTCCCCATAGGCCCCCAAAGAAACAAGCGCTCCACTGCATCGGGCAAGTGCCTTCTCAGACTAAGCGCTTGCCGGACATGTTGGTCAAAGGCCAAAGCACTTCT
>JALSKB010000050.1 GCA_026989035.1 Saprospiraceae bacterium
GAAGTAGTTTTAGCAGCATAGAATCGGCTGTGCATTTTGCCTATGGCTGGAAACACTTCAAGCCCTTTGTCCAGATACAAGCCTTCAAAGCCTTGGGCAAAAAAGAACAAATAGAAAAAACAATAATAGTACAAACTCCCCTGAGCTTTGGTCTCAAGGCCTCCTTCTAGTACACTCATGGCGAAGTGGTTTGGGAGGTCAACGCCTCCCAAACTCCCTATTTTTTGCCCGTTTACGAGTCGTAAATATCCCAAACTATTTCGGTCTGGGTATAAGAAAGGCCTTAACACGGGTAGCGGTCAGCTTTGCGTCTTGACGACAACCACGCCGGCAGTGTGTTCGCAAAAGATAAAACATAGGCGTAAAAACCTGCTGCAAATGAACTACAGCCCAAAAAAATCAAAAAAAGCTAAGAAATAGTTAAATATTCAATATAAACCATAAAAATAATAAATTTGTACAAACAAAAGCAACTAAAAATGAAATCTTTTACCTTTTTCTCATTCGTTCTGCTGCTCACTCTTTGTTTAATCAGTTCTTCTTCCTGTAGCAGTCTAACCCACATTACCCCCACAGCAAATGCCTACCTCTTTTCAGAGAAAGGCGATGGCAGTATAAACTTATCAGCAGGAATATTTGGTTTCCGTGAGTTCTTAGACAAAGAAGACGGCTACCCTGACCTCAACCAGCTCAGCTTAAGCCTCGGCCAGGCTTTATCGGATCACATAATAGGTGCTGCGCAGTATTCTATAAACAAATACGGTAACTTTGCCGGCATCTGCTTGGGCTACTACACCACTTTTGAAGAAGATCGGGACAAACTCAATATCAATCGCTTTGAAACACTTCTGGGCTTATCGGTCGGTAAATCGTCCAATCTTTTGGGCTTGCAACCCCCACAAAGGCAAGAACTGTACTTCATTCAACCCGCCTGGGCCATGGGAAATGAGAAATACGACCTCCAGTTTGTTTTCAAGCTTTCCCTTATCAATATCTCTCGCCCAAGTTCCTCTTATTCTCCGGCAGAAAGCAGCCGCTTCTGGACTTTTGAGCCTAGCTTGCGTTTTGCCTATGGCTGGAAGCACTTCAAGCCCTTCATCCAACTGCAAGCCACGAAAGCTTTTGGAAATAAAGAAGAAATTGACAAAGTGCTCATCATCCCTACCCCTGTAAGCCTGGGGCTGAGAACTTACTTCTAAGTCCCCCCAATCCATTCTGTGTCATCTTTGAAGTGAGATTCGCCCCTACCGGCCGGGGTAGGGGCGAATCTCACTTCCATTTCCGGCAAGCCCTAAACTACCTTCATCCCGACATGTTTATCCGGAAGTATATCGATTCACCACAGCTATGAACAGAAAAAGCACAGACACAAAAGCCGCCAAACGACCGATGAGGTCGCCATAACGGGCGTAAAAAGTGAGGGCATCATTGGGGTTGAGGCGGGCTTTGATAACAGCTGTTTTCCCATAAGGCGTAGCTTGGCTGATGTTGCCCCGCTGATTGATGAATGCCGAAATGCCGGTATTGGCCGATCGGGCTATATCCCGCCTCAGTTCAATTGCCCGCAAGCGGCCCAGCCAGAGGTGCTGTCGATGACCCGGGGTATTGTCCCACCAGCCATCGTTCGTCATGATAAAAAGCAGGCCGGCACCCTCGCGAACATAGCCGGTAGAATATTCTCCGTAAATGGACTCATAGCAAATTTGCGTTCCCACGGCCAACTGCTTTTCCGCACAGAAAAAAGGCACGCGCTTCTCTTGAGGTGCATAACCTCCTATGCTGCCCCCCAGTTTATCCACCAAAGGCTTAAAGAAAAACAAGAGCTTTCTATACGGCAAAAACTCGGCTCCCGGCACCAATTTCGATTTTCTGTACAGCACGACTTCACTTTGCCCCGCCTGCAATTGTACAGCGGCATTGTAAGCCTCCCAGTAAACGGTTTCACCTCTGCTGCTTCGCATTTCTCTCACATAAGGGCTATGCGGCTCTCCCGAAACAAAAACGTGATAAGCTGCCAAGCCGGTGAGCAATTTCACACGGGGGTGCTTCTCCAACCAAGCCTGTAAATGTCTGGTAAGGGGCTCCTTGCCTATGCGATCGTCCCGAATGTTGCCAAAACTCGTTTCCGGAAAGACCAGATAATCCGTACTATCGCTGACCAGGCGATCTGCCAAAGCCAAAAAGGTGTCGAGCTGTATCTGCTGAGGGGTACTGAATTTTTCGTAATGAGGCTCAAAATTGGGTTGTACGACCACGACCTCTACCTCTTCACCCGAGCCGTTACGCTCCTGATAAGTGTAATACCTGTTTAAGGAAAGCCCTGCAGGGAGCAAGAAAACCAAGACTGCCTGCAAGACCGGAATTAAAACCGGAGGAAAGGGCCTGCCCAACAATTTTTCCAGCAGCAAGCGAGCCTTGCTTTTCCCTTCAGCGGTAAAATTGTTTTTCAGCTCCCTCCATTTGCCGAAAGGCAAGAAAGGCAAAAGCTGCCAAAGCACCAAATTTCCCAACCACACCCAAAGTGTACCTCCGAGTACTCCGGTGTATTCATACCATTGTACCAAAGCCGGATAGAGCGCAAAAACGTGCCCTAAACTCAACCAGGGCCAACTGATCTGCCAATGAAAATGCACATACTCAAAAGCCAGCCAATAAGCCGGCAAAATGAAAAGCCCCACGCCAGGTATGTTGCGCTTGGTCCACCTCCAGGCCAGCCAAGGCAAGGTCATAAAAAAACTGTTGATGAGTATGGCCGTTGCTCCTGCAAGCAAGGCCGAGTTGGCTATCCAATAGGTGCTGAGCACATTCCAAAGGACGAATGCCAAATACAAAAAGGGAAAAAACCTGCTCTTTTTGGAAACCTCCTCATCCAACAGATTATCTACATAAAACAAAGGCAAAAAGGCTCCAAAAGCCAGGAAAGCAAAAGGCATGGGCGGGAAGGCTGCCCAAAGCAGAACGCCGGAAAGCGCCGCCAGCCACAATTTACGCAAAGCTAAAGGTTTGTGGCTGTTTTGCGAAAGCAGAAGAAAAAATACGCCTCCCCAAAGGCCGAGAAAAAACCACAAAGGCAAATGCCCCCAAAGTTGCTGCTGCTGATTGAGGCTATACATTCGCCAGGCACTCCAGGTCGAGACGAGGAGCGAAAACACAGCAGCTAGTCTGTAGATGAGTTTTTTCAAGCCGGGATTTTTTCAAGAATCAACGCAGAGGAAATCCATCGGGCCAGTCCTTGGGCGGGCTGACGAAGCCGGGCTTGCCTTCCGCATCATCTGCCATCAGCAACATGCCCTGTGACTCTACGCCGCGCAACTTTCTGGGTTTCAAGTTGGCCAGCAAGACAACTCGTTGTCCAATGAGGTCTTCGGGCTTGTAATGCGTCGCTATCCCGGCTACCACCCTGCGCTTTTCAAAACCCAAATCCACTTCGAGCTTGAGCAGTTTATTGGCCTTGGGTATTTTCTCTGCAGCGACAATGGTGCCGGTGCGCAAATCGAGTTTAGTGAAATCCTCAAAAGACACTTCGGGCTTAAGCTCCGGAGCCTGCCCCTTTTTTTCTTCTTCGAGTATAGCTTGCAGCCTGGCTTTTTGAGCCTGGATGATTTTCAAGCGGGAATCGTCTTTGCGGTCGTAAATTTTGGCGAAGAGGATCTCCGGCTTGCCTGTCTGATGCCCCTCGGGCAAGAGGTTTTCGCCGGCCTTGAGTTTCCCCAAAGCTTGCTTCCAATCGCCTTTTGCGAGAGGTGGCAGCTGCAACAAACGACGCATTTTTTCAGCCGTAAAGGGGATAAACGGAGCAGCTACGATGGAAAGCAAAGCCGTCAGCTGTAAGGCATCGTTCATGCACTCGGCAATGCGCGGGTCATCTGGATTTTGCTTCCAAAGGTTCCAGGGAGCGTTTTCCTGCAAGTAGATGTTGCCCTGCTCGCAAAGCTCCATAAAAGCCTGACCCGCGGGGCGAAAGCTGAAAGCCTCAATCTCCGCCGCCCAGCGCCGGGCCAAAGCAAGCATCTTTTCGCTAAAAGCGGCCTGAGGCTTGCTTTGCGGCACCTTGCCCTCGAAGTATTTGTTCGTCAAAACCAAGACGCGATGAACGAAGTTGCCCAATTTGTCGGCCAGGTCTTTGTCGTGGTATTCGGCAAATTCGTCCCAGTGAAAATCGCTGTCGCGGTTTTCCGGCATGCAGCGCAACAAAGCATAGCGCAGGGCATCTTCCTTGTTGGGAAAATCTTTAAAAGCTTCCAGGTATTCGTGTTGCTCTATGCCCCAGCCACGCGATTTGGAAAATTTGCGCCCCTCGAAATTGAGAAACTGATTGGCAGGCACATTGACCGGCAGCTGATATTCGCCATGGGCCTTTAAGACGGCCGGAAAGACGATGCAGTGGAAGACGATATTGTCTTTTCCGATGAAGTGTACGATGCGGGCATTTTCTCCTTTCCAGTAATCCTCCCAGTTTTTGCCCTGCTCTTTGGCCCACTGGCGAGTAGCAGAAATGTAGCCAATGGGAGCGTCGAACCACACATAGAGCACCTTGCCTTCAGCCTCGGGCAAAGGCACCGGTATGCCCCAGTCGAGGTCTCGGGTAATGGCACGCGGTATGAGGCGCCCGTCTAACCAGGACATGCACTGCCCCACGACGTGTTTTTTCCAGCTTTTGGGATCGTGATGGAAGTGGCCATCGAGCAAGCCTTCCCCAATCCACTCGCGCAACCACGCCTCGTGCTTGTCTAAGCGAAAATACCAATGCTTTGTCTTGCGCAGAGTGGGCTTTTTGCCGCTGAGCGTAGAACGCGGGTTGATCAATTCCAGGGGAGAAAGGGCTGAGCCGCACTTCTCGCACTGGTCTCCATAGGCCTCTTCATGGCCGCACTTGGGACAGGTACCCGTGATATAGCGGTCGGCCAAAAACTGCCCGTACTCTTCGTCGAAGTACTGCTCCGTTTCTCTCTCCTCAAATTCATCGCCCTTCTCATACAGCTTCAGAAAAATTTCCTGGGCCGTCTGGTAGTGCAGGGGATCGCTGGTGCGGTGGTAGATGTCGAAAGAAATACCGAGACGCTCGAAGGTCTCTTTGTTGAGGCGATGGTATTTGTCAATAATCTCACGCGGAGAAACGCCCTCCTTCTTGGCCCGTATGGTAATGGCAGCCCCGTGCTCATCAGAGCCGCACACAAAGGCCACATCTTCTCCCTTCAACCGCAAATAGCGAGCATAGATATCCGCTGGCAAATAAGCTCCGGCCAAGTGACCCAGGTGCAAGGCCCCATTGGCATAGGGCAAAGCCGAAGTGATGAGGTGTCGCTGGTGTTCTGACATCATAAGCTGGTACTTGAACGGCAAAGATAAGGAAAGCCAAGACGTGTAGCACAAAAAAACAGGGCGACTGCACGAGCGTGCAGCACCCTGCATAACCCCAAAAAACCAAATGAAAACTATAAGGTTTTGCCTTTAAATAACTGGCAAGGTCTCAAGCCTTCATCTTCGTTTTTTGTGCTAACAAACTAAAGCCCTTGGGAGTTTAATTCCCTATCAAACCTAATTCTTATCAGGTTCTGCCAAATAGCAGGGCTTTGTGTTTTCTGTTTATAGGCAAACTAAAAGCGGAGCGATTTGAAACTCTTAAATGCGCCATAAAAAAGCCCAAACCGGCACCACCTGTTCAAAGCATTCCACTATTAGTGCTAATTCGGTTTTCGGGGAACTTGTGGCAAAGATAAAACAAATTTTAGTTATCATGCAAAAACAAGGATAAAATAAAAAAACATTTAGTCGCATTTTGCTTTTTCCTTCTTGATGTCGGCAAGAAGTCATTTAGAACTCCTATCCACGAGCTGGAAGCCATTGCCATGGATGTTGATGATTTCCAGATTGGGGTCTTTTTTCAGGTACTTGCGGAGCTTGGTGATAAAAACATCCATGCTGCGCGCCGTGAAGTAATTGTCTTCACCCCAGATCTGAGTCAGTGCTACGGAACGGGGCAAGACTTCATTGAGGTGTTGGGCAAAGAGGCTCAGCAAATGGGCCTCCTTGGGCGAGAGTTTTTCTTTGCTTTCCTCCGGACTATCCGGGCTGTAGGTCAAGATGCGGGTGGGGTAGTGAAAATGAAATTTGCCGAAGTAATAGTCGTCCTGAGCCTCTTCTTTTTTACCTCCTCCCTGGCGTTTCAAGATGGCTTGGATGCGGTAGAGCAATTCTTCCGAGTTGAAGGGCTTGGTGATGTAGTCATCGGCGCCCAGTTTAAACCCTTGGATGACGTCCTCTTTCATGGACTTGGCCGTGAGAAATATGATGGGGACGTCCTGATCAATTTTGCGCACCTCATCGGCCAGTTCAAAGCCATCCTTTTTGGGCATCATCACATCGAAGATGCAAAGATCATAACGGCCTTTGTTTTTCATGAACTGTTCCAGGCCTTGCTGCCCATCGGTGGCCAGCTCGACCTCATAATCGTTAATTTCCAGATAAGAGCGCAGAACATCGCCAAAATTTTGGTCGTCTTCTACGAGGAGGATGCGGTAATTGTTTTCAGCCATAGTACATGATTTTGGCATTTCGGGCAAAAGTACAAATTACAAGGGCCCCATTTACTTGCTTTCTGTTGTATTAAACGGCAAGAAGACTGTAAAAGTACTGCCTTTTCCCAACTTGCTGTCCACCTTGATGTGTCCTTTATGCGCATCTATGATGGCTTTGACGTAAGCCAGACCCAGGCCAAAGCCCTTCACATCGTGGCGATTCCCCGTATGGATGCGGTAAAATTTGTCAAAAATATGGCGCTGGGCTTCTTTGCTCATGCCCACGCCTTTGTCTTTGACGATAATCTCCACCCCACTGCTGCGATTTCGGGTAGCAATGTGAATGTACGGCTTCTCGGGAGAATATTTGTTAGCATTATCCAGCAGGTTGTGAATGAGGTTAGCAATGTGCGTGGCATCAGCTCGAACGAGGTGACGGTCAGCTCGAAGGTCAGTGCTGATGCTGCCCCCCTTTTTTTCGACCTGCAAGGAGAGGTTTTCCACGGCATTGCGAATGAGTTCATGCAGATCTACTTCAGTCATTTTGAGAGAAAAATCCCGCTTGTCGAGCTGAGCTATCTGCAGTACTTTCTCCACTTGCTCGTTCATCCGCTTGTTTTCCTGCTTGATGATGTTGACAAAGCGCGCCACTTTTTCGGGCTTACCTGCCACCTTGGGGTTGACGATGGAATCCGTAGCCAGGGAAATAGTCGCTATAGGCGTTTTGAACTCGTGCGTCATGTTGTTGATGAAATCGGTTTTCATCTCGGAAATTTTCTTCTGCCGGAAAATCGTCATGATGGTATAAGCAAAAGAAAAAATGATGATGCCCATAAAAATAACGGAAGCCACTAAGGTCCTCCAGATCGATGCCCAGATAAATTTGCGTTTATGAGGAAAAAAAACGGAGAGCTCGCCGGGTGCTTCGGTTTCCCTGTCAAAAAGAGGAACTTTGTATTCCGATTGGCGAAGGTTGTCAAAACCCGGACCGATAATCTGCTCCGGCTCGCCGATGAGAAAACCTCCGTCGGCCAGGATAAAGTTGCTTTTCCGGGTAGAGTACACGCCGTAATGAAAGGGAATATCGATTTTATACTTGCGCAAAGTGGCTTTGATCAGGGTATCCAACAGAGGTAAGTCAATGCGCTCGGCCAAGGGAAGTTGGTTAAGCCCTTCAAAATAGCGGCGCTGCAGCTCGTACTGCTGAATGCGAGCACTGACACACTTGTCGCAATTGCAACCGGAAGAAGCACTTACAATTTTCTCCAAATCCTCACGGGTGTATATGGGATAGCCTTCTCGATGACTTCCGGAAGAATCTCCCTCTTGCACGGGATGATGAATTGTAGAACTATTCCTCAAAAAGGACTGCAAATAGCCGTTATCGGAGTACTCTATGGATTTGTCCCATTCCAATTCCTTGAGGTGATTGCTAACTTCATTGAGTGCTGCCACCACGTTTTTATCAAATTGCTGCTCATTCAGCTCTATACCCGATTTGATCCACATCAATTGCAGCCAGCTCAGGCCCAGCAAGGCTGCTGTCATGACGGCAATCAGGGCATAGATGACGTTTTTTTTCATGTGGCGGCATTTTGCAATAAAGCCATAGCAGCATACCTCTTTTAGGGAACGCAGGCAAAAGAACTAAGTTGCCCGTCCCCGGATTCACTTTCCAATGCAAAAATTGGAAAAAATGTTGTCAAGCAAGTCGTCCGTCGTAATTTCTCCGGTAATTTCACCCAAGTGATGCAGAGTCTGACGCAGTTCCCAAGCTATGAGATCGGAGGTGAGGTTTCCCCGTAAACCCTCTTCGGCTTTCGCCAAATGCGTTTCTGCAGAACGCAAAGCCTGCAAATGACGCAAAGAAGAAATCATGGGACTCTCGAGCAAACGCTCGTCTTCCACGACCAAGGAGTAAAGCGCATCGGAAACCCATTTGATGTCCTCTACCCGATGCGCAGAAATCGAGAGCCAGTGAGAATATCCGGCTTTCGCCAAACGAGAACCGGTCTCTACAGCAGCCGAATCGCCAAGCAGGTCGGCCTTATTCGCCAGGATCAACACCTGCAAATCCGGACGAGCAAAGCGCTGCAAATCCGCAAGCACTTCTTCCGCGGAAAGCACCGTTTGATCGTAAACGTAAACGAGTACGCGGGCCGTGGCAATTTTTTGTAGAGTGCGTTCCACCCCCAGAGCCTCAATGCGGTCGTCCGCTTCGCGCAAACCCGCCGTGTCCATCAAGCGAAAGAGCACTCCTCGAATGTCCAACACCTCTTCTATGGTGTCTCGAGTCGTTCCGGGAATATCCGAGACAATGGCCCGCTCTTCTTGCAAAAGAGCGTTGAGCAGGGTAGATTTCCCCGCATTCGGCCGACCGGCCAAAACCGTATGCACCCCTTCCTTGATGGCCTGGCCCAGGGTAAAAGTTTCCATCAAACCCGCTATGCGAGCACGCACGCGGTCCAACATTTGCCGCAAGGCAGAGCGATCGGCAAATTCCACATCCTCCTCTCCAAAATCCAGCTCTAACTCCAACATGCCGGCAAAGTGAATCAACTCTTCGCGCAAACTGCTGATCTCCGAAGACACCCCGCCCCGCATTTGCCGCAAGGCCAACTCATGAGCCGCTTTGGAACGCGCAGCTATGAGGTCGGCTACAGCCTCAGCTCGGGCCAAATCCATCTTACCGTGATAAAAAGCCCGCATGCTAAACTCCCCCGGACGCGCCATGCGCGCTCCCGACTCCATCAACAAATCCAATACACGACGAATGATGTAAGGCGAAGCATGACAAGAAATCTCCACGCTGTCTTCCCCCGTATAGGAATGCGGCGCCCTAAAGACAGAAACCAACACTTCATCTACCACCCCCCCACTGGCATCGCAAACCAAGCCGAAATGCAAGCTGTGAGAGGGCTGTTCAGATAACTTCTTCCCCTTGAAACGGGACTCGGCAATCGCTATGGCTCGGGCCCCCGACAAGCGTATAACCGCTATGGCTCCGCTAGAGCTACCGGCAGGCTGAGGTGTAGCCAAGGCCACAATGGTGTCTTCCAAGCCATCGGCAAACATAATCTTGACAAATTACTGAGCTGCCTTTTTGCGCTTGCGAGGCGTTTTAAACAACTCTACAATTTGCTTTTTGTTCAGAAAACCCCACTCTTCAAACTGTGCCTGGACAAACTTCTTGATGTCCTGATAATCTTTGCCGCGCTTATCGGTAAAAGTTTTGAGGCACTTTCGTACAAATGCCATAGACAACTCTGCCAGCTTCTGGTTAAAACGCTGATTGCTGAAAATTTCCATATAGGGGGTAAACTGTTTGCTCACTTCAAAGAAGACGGGATACTCCTCGGGCACCAGCGGTTTGATGACTTCTTCAAAGCGCGCCAAAACTGCCCGGCGCAGACATTCACTGATGAGAGAAAGGCCCTCGTGTTGGTCGTAAAAGGCCTGCAAATCTTTTTGAAAGCCCTCATCCGCATACCCCTTCTCATGCAAGGTAAGCATCAAAGTGTAAAAGGACGGCAACTCGTCATCTACCTCGGAATCGAGCATGTCCGCAACGCGGCGGTCTTCTTCTGCTCCGGGCACAGGGCCCTCTTCGTAGAGCTCCTTCAAATAAGCAAACCACTTCTCTTGGAAATCGGGCATTTCCCGACGCAAGGTATTCAGCACTTTCTGAATGCGCTTAGCTGTTTTTTCGTCATACTCAAAGAAAAAGAGAAAGAGCATGAAAATTTGTAGATGCTCGGGTAAGCCTTGCAGTTCCTGCCTTTCGGCAAAATCTGTCAGCGGCTCAATCAAAGAGCTGTTGTCAGCCCCCTCCAAGCTAACGCGATAGCGCAGGAAATCCTTCAGGGAACTGGCCAGAACTTTGAGCTCGTTGGGGGTTTCCGGGAAGCTGGCCGTAAGGAAATTAGCCGAAGCAAATTGCTTTTTGTAGCGGTACAAGCCCAAGCGACGGGAGCGAACATCCCTGTACCGGTCCAGCTTTTGCGATTCCAGGTACTTGCGCACCTTGGGGTTTTGAAAACTGTTGATGAGGTTGGTTACCCAAATGAAAGAACTCAGGGCAAAGCCAATTTGGATGGACTGCCCGATCCGTTTTTTGAGGATGTCAAAATTCGGAGAATTGACGATGGCTTCCAAAATGGCTTTGAGGTGTTCCTGAGGACGTGTATAGGTAACGGTCTCCGGATCTACCTCTCCCCTCAAAACGGCATAGCCCAGCAAACGAGGCAGAAAAACACCTTCATAAGCCTCGTCCAACAGCTCTTTTTCCAAAGCGATGAGCTGCAAAGGATGGCGATTGGCCACCTCGGCGTGCAAGTCGGCAATAAGGGGCTCAAAGGCATCTCGCAAAGCCTGATATTGCTCCTCTTCCTCTTCTTCCAGATATTGAGCGAGAATATCCGATTCTTGTATAGCCTTTGCTATTTCTTTTGCGCGTTCCAGGTAAGTGGGATCTAATGCTTGCATGCTGTGTTTTTTTCTGATAAATGAGGGTTCGAATCAGAAAGAAAAGTCAGGAAAAGCGACGCTTTCCCTGACTTTTCGCGATAACCGAACTTGTCGTAGCGGGAAGCGAAGCTTCCGCACTTTTGAGATTTACTCTTTAGTTTCTTCTTCGGCAGATTCTTCTACGGGCTGACCCTCTTCCTTGCCTTCTTCACCTTCTCCGGCCTCTTCTGCCTTTTCGACTTCCTCAGCCGTTTCTGCTGCTGCTGCCTCAGCCGTTTCTTCCTGAGCTTCGGTTTCAGCACCTTCCCCCTGCTGCTCAGCTGCAACTTCTTGCGTTGCTTCTTCGGCGGGAGCTTCTTCTACCGGTTTTTCCTTAATTTCGGGTGCTTTGCCCGCTATCTTGGCGTGGTAAGCAGCTTCTTCTTCTACTGTTTTACGCCGACGCTCGGCAATTTTCGCCTCCTTGGCTTCAATCCATTCCTGAAGCATCTTCTCGGCCTGCTCTTCCGTCAAAGCGCCTTTTTGTACGCCACGCATGAGATGCTTTTTGTAAAGCACACCCTTGAAGCGCAGAATAGCGCGGGCTGTGTCGGAAGGCTGAGCTCCTTTCATGAGCCACTCATAAGCGCGATCGCGGTCCAATTCAATGGTCGCCGGCTTGGTCATGGGGTTGTACGTCCCCAGTTTTTCGATGAAGCGGCCATCGCGCGGAGCACGTGAATCGGCCACTACAATGTGGTAAAAAGGGCGCTTTTTTCGGCCCATTCTCTGCAAACGGATTCTAACTGCCATGTTAAAATTTTCTTGGTTCAACCATACCCGCTTACTCTCATCAAGAGACGGCGGGCTTTTAACGGCTGCAAAGGTATACCTTTTTAGCCACAAAGTGCTACCTTTGCCAAAATTTTTTTGGGACCAAGCATTTTTCCATGTCAAAGCAAACGACACACCTCATTTCCGGCATCCAACAATTGGGCATAGGCGTACCTGATGTACACGAAGCCTGGACCTGGTACCGCAAACACCTGGGCGTGGACATCCCCATTTTTGAAGAGCAGGCAGAGGCCAACCTGATGCTGCCTTATACCGGTGGCAAACCCCATCAACGCCATGCCGTACTCTGCGTAAATGGCCAGGGGGGCGGGGGCTTGGAAATTTGGCAATATACTTCTCGCAAACCGGCAGCGGCAAAGAATAAAGTCCAATTGGGTGATTTGGGCATCACCATCGCCAAATACAAAAGTCGCAAACTGCGCGCCTCTTACGACTTCCTGAAAAAACGGGGCGTAGAAATGCTCGGCAATATCCAATGTAACCCCGCAGGTCACGAACACTTCTACGCCAAAGACCGCTATGGCAACCTCATCGAAATGATTGAATCCAACGAGTGGTTCCACAAAAACGGATACCACTCCGGAGGCGTTTACGGCACCGTCATCGGTGTCAGCGACATCGACAAAGCCCTGACCGTCTATCGCGACATCCTCGGCTACGACGAAATATGTTACCAAAGCGAAGGCAGCTTCGCCGATTTCGAGCAACTGCCCGGAGGGCAAGGGCGCTTTCGACGTGTCCTGCTCAAGCACAGCTACCCCCGCCGGGGAGGCTTTAGCCCCCTGCTGGGAAATACCGTAATCGAGCTGGTGCAAAGCCTCGACAGAACACCCCGCAAAATCTTTGAAAATCGCTATTGGGGAGACCTGGGCTACATCCACCTCTGCTACGATGTGCGCAACCTGCCCGCCTTGCGCAACTATTGCGCCGATAAAGGCCACCCCTTTACCGTGGACAGCTCCGCCGATAGAGAAGTCTTCGATATGGGAGAAGCTGCCGGAAACTTCGCCTACATCGAAGACCCCGACGGCACCCTCATCGAATTCGTCGAAGCCTATAAAATACCCATCGTCAAAAAACTGGGCTGGTACCTCAACCTCCGCAAACGCAAACCGGAAAAACCCTTGCCCCGATGGATGCTCAGAGCGCTGGCCTTGAATAGAAAGCGAGAAGAATAACTCCCCAACCGAATGGGTTAGGGTCAAGCGAACATCTCAAATGGACGACACACACAAAAACCTAAACTTGTCTAACTGCCGGTAAAGGCAGGCAAGTCCAAAAGGTTCGTCCCGAGCGTCTCAGCAAAAAAAACTCCTATGCTTCAGGAAAACAACTCTTTCTCAAAAGCTATCCGCCAAGGCATACCGGAAGAACTCCCTCCAAGGCGTGAACGCGACCCTCAACTGAGCCACGCTCCCCGCAGGCCCATTGAAGGGATACTCAGTCGGGAAGAAAAAATGCTGGCCCTGGAGAATGCCCTGCGCTATTTCCACCCCAAACATCACGAAACCCTGGCACCGGAATTCGCCGAAGAGCTGCAGCGCTACGGACGCATCTACATGTACCGCTTCAAGCCCGCCTACCCCATGTACGCCCGCCCTATAGAAGCCTATCCGGCCCGATGCCGGCAGGCTGCTGCCATCATGCTCATGATTCAAAACAACCTGGACCCCAAAGTGGCCAAACATCCCGAAGAACTCATCACCTATGGCGGTAACGGAGCGGTATTCCAAAACTGGGCCCAGTATCTGCTCACCATGAAATACCTCTCGGAAATGACCGAAGAGCAGACCTTGGTCCTCTATTCAGGGCATCCCCTCGGTCTCTTCCCCTCCCATCCGGACGCCCCGCGCCTGGTCGTTACCAACGGCATGATGGTGCCCAACTACTCCTCCAAAGAAGACTATAACCGTTTCAATGCCCTGGGCGTAACTTCCTACGGACAAATGACGGCAGGCTCTTTCATGTACATCGGCCCCCAGGGCATCGTACACGGCACCACCATCACCCTGCTCAATGCCGGGCGCCTGCGCAAACTGGGTAAAGATGATCTGCGCGGACACGTCTTCGTCACTTCCGGCCTCGGCGGCATGTCGGGTGCCCAAACCAAAGCCGCTCTCATCGCCGGTGCCGTGGGCGTCATCGCAGAAGTGGACCCCGCCGCTGTCCGACAACGCATCGCCGATGGCTACGTAAACCCACAACACGTCTATACAGACCTGGACAAACTGCTGCAGCAAATCGCTGCCTTTCGGCAAAAAAAAGAAGCCGTGGCTCTGATTTATCAGGGCAATGTGGTGGACTTGTGGGAAAAACTCGTAGCTGAAAACGTCTTCGTCGAACTGGGCTCCGACCAAACCTCCTGCCACAACATCGAAGGCCTGGGCTATTGCCCCGTGGGCTACACCTACGAAGAAGCACAACAATTGCTCAACTCCGATAAAAAAGCCTTCCTACAAGCCGTGCGCCAAAGCTTACAACGCCAGGTAGCGGCCATCAACACCATGGCCGAACGGGGCATGTACTTCTGGGACTACGGCAATGCCTTCCTCAAAGAAGCTGCCGAAGCAGGGGCCGATATCTGGGCCGATGAACAGCACAGTCGGTTCCGCTACGCATCCTATGTAGAAGACATCATGGGGCCACTCTGCTTCGATTACGGATTTGGCCCCTTCCGCTGGGTCTGCACCTCCGGCCTAAAAGAAGACCTCGACCTGACAGATGCCCTGGCGGCAAAAGTCATCCGCGACATGCTCCAACAAGCGCCCGAAGAAATCCGAGGCCAATTGCAAGACAACCTGCGCTGGGTTGAAGAAGCCGACAAAAACATCCCTCTCGTAGGCTCCAAGTCTCGCATCCTCTACGCCGATGCAGAAGGACGCATCCGCATAGCGCTGGCCTTCAACGAAGCCATTGCTCAAGGCAAATTAAAAGGCCCCGTCGTCTTGGGCCGTGATCACCACGACGTATCGGGCACCGACAGCCCCTTTCGGGAAACGGCCAACATCTACGACGGCTCGCGCTACACAGCCGACATGGCCGTACACAACTTCGCCGGCGACGGCTTCCGGGGAGCTACCTGGATCTCCCTGCACAACGGCGGGGGAACGGGTTGGGGCGAAGCCATCAACGGCGGCTTCGGCCTGGTCCTCGATGGCAGCAACGACAGCCGACGCCGACTTGAAGCCATGCTCTTCTGGGACGTCAACAACGGCATCGCACGCCGGTCCTGGGCGCGCAACCCCCACGCCATGTCCACCGCCCGACGAGCCATGCAGTCGGAAACTCGCCTGCAAATCACCATGCCTCATTTGGTAGAAAAGCGAAATATACTCGAACAACTCATTAAGTGAGCCAAAACGCAGTATCAAAAGCAACCGAAACTTTCTGCCAAGAAGCCTAACAAGCAAAAAGCCCGGCTGTGACCGGGCTTTTTGCTTTAAAAAGCTTCATCGCTCATGGGGGCTGCTTCAGCTTCTTCTATCCCGTGTGTCAAGCGCTTCAAAGGCTTGAGCAAGAGAAGCAGCAAAACCCCAACGACCATACAGAAAATAGCTATACCCGTAAAAACCGTCAGCTCACCGTAATCCGTAGCAGACTCTCCAATGATGCCGGCCAGTTTATTCCCCAAGCCGGTAACGGCGAAATAAACACCCATCATCAAAGAAGCATACTCCACCGGAGCCAGCTTCGTAATAAAGGAAAGAGCCACCGGAGACGCACACAACTCGCCAATGGTGTGAAACAAATAGGCCAAAATCAACCAATACAAAGCCGACTGACCCACTTCCTGGTACTGCAAAGCCGCTCCCCGCATCCACAAGAAACCCGAACCCATGATGATCAAACCCATCATCATCTTAAACAGCGAAGAAGCTTCCTTACCCTTCATCTTTCGCTTGTACCAAAAGTTTGCCACCGGCACACCGAAAATGATGATGAAAAGGGGATTCCAGGACTGCATCACTGCCGCAGGAACCGTAATACCCAAAATCTCGCGATTGGTGTATTTCTCCGTGTAAATGTTCATCAATCCGCCGGCCTGTTCAAAGGCTCCCCAAAAAATGATGACGATGATGAAGGAAATCAGCAAAACCACAAAGCGGTCGCGTTGCACCTTGTCTAATCCCTGATAAATCATCATCAGCATAGCAATGATGGCCGTCAGGAAAATGGCCAACAAGCCATAAGACCAACTCTGCTGCAAGAGCACATACAAAGAACCCAACAGCAAAATCGCTGTAACGATCAAAGGAAGCTGATGCTTGGGAAGCTGTTTGTACAAATCCAACAAACCCGGCTCTTCCTTTCTATGGGCTGCGTCAGGAGCATTGCCCACTTCCGTCAAATACTTTTGGCCCAGCATATACACCAACTGCCCCAGCAACATCCCGATACCGGCTAAACCAAAACCGTAATGCCAACCGTAAACAGCAGCTACAACCCCAACAATCAGACTCGCCAACATCGCACCGACATTGATGCCGATGTAAAAAATTGAAAAACCCTTATCCCTACGAGCATCTCCGGGCTTGTACAAACCGCCAACCATGGTCGAAATGTTCGGCTTCAACAAGCCCACCCCGGCCACGATAAAGGCCAAGCCCGTAAAAAAGGCCGTCTGGTTGTCTATGGCCAAGGTGCCATGACCTATGCAGAGCAACAAACCGCCGTAAAGCACAGCCCGCTTCTGACCAAAAAGGCGATCTGCCAAAATGCCGCCGGGAATAGAAGCCACATACACCAACATGGTGTACCAGCCGTACAAAGCCAAAGCCTCTTTGGATGTCCAACCCAAGCCGGGATTGTCTCCCATGGTCGTAGCCGTCATGTACAAAACCAAGATAGCCCGCATGCCGTAATAGCTGAAGCGTTCCCACAATTCAGTAAAAAACAAGACGTACAAACCCACGGGATGACCAAACAATTCCCGCTGATGTGGAGGTGTATCTACAACCATATCCTATGCAATTTGAGGTAAACAAAGCCGCAAAATAGACATTTTCAGCAAAACAAACCCCTTATACCCAAACCGAAATGGTTTGGGATATTTACGACTCGCAAACGAGCGAAAGTCAGGGTGATTGGGAGGCTGACGCCTCCCAAACCTCTTCGCCATGAGTATAGCTCTCCCCACCCAAGGCCAAAAAGCTCAAAATGACAAACCGCAGCCGCCCAAAACTCCCCCGGCCGGCATGCTTTCCTTTCCCTATCTTTGCGTCCCTGAATTGACCCAAGTCAAAAAACTCAACAAACTAACGGCCAGGCTACAAAGCCCCATACCAGACCAAAATTCAGCCCAATAGCCTGCCACACCTATAAAAACAGCCATTCGGCCTATGTCTTTAAACAAAGAAATTCAACGACGTCGGACCTTTGCCATCATCAGCCACCCCGATGCGGGAAAAACCACCCTGACTGAAAAACTCTTGCTATTCGGTGGAGCCATCCAGGTGGCAGGAGCCGTAAAATCCAACAAAATCAAGCGTACGGCCACTTCCGATTTTATGGAAATCGAAAAGCAACGCGGCATCTCGGTGGCCACCTCTGTCATGGGCTTTGAGTACAAAGGGCGTAAGATCAACATCCTGGACACCCCCGGCCACAAAGATTTTGCCGAAGACACCTACCGCACCCTCACTGCCGTGGACAGCACCATCGTCGTTATCGATGTGGCCAAAGGCGTAGAAGAACAGACCGAAAAGCTGGTAGAGGTGTGCCGCATGCGCGATACTCCCATGATGATCTTCATCAACAAGCTGGACCGCGAAGGCAAAGACGGCTTTGATCTGCTGGACGAAATCGAAGCCAAATTGAAGCTGCAGCTCACGCCCCTAAGCTGGCCCGCCGGCATGGGGCAACGCTTCAAAGGCGTCTATGATCGCTACGATCGCCAACTGCTGCTCTTTCGGCCTCACAGCAAACAGCAAGAGGAAGAAGTGGTGAAAATCACAGACCTCAACGACCCCCGCCTGGTCGAACATTTGGGCGAAAGCCTGGCCGAAGAACTGCGATCCGAAAACCACCTCATCGACGAAGTCTATCCCCCCTTCGACCCGCAAGCCTACCTGCGCGGCGAACTGACGCCTGTCTTTTTCGGCAGCGCCATCAACAACTTCGGCGTGCGCGAACTGCTCGACTGCTTCGTAGAAGTCGCCCCGCCACCGCGAGCTCGCATGACCGAAGAACGCCTGGTACAGCCCCAAGAAGAAAAACTCAGCGGCTTCGTCTTTAAAATCCATGCCAACATGGACCCCAAACACCGCGACCGCATCGCTTTTCTGCGCATCTGCTCCGGCACCTTCCGCCGCAACACCAACTACCTGCACGTACGACAAAACAGAAAACTCAAATTCCCCAATCCCACCTCTTTTATGGCTGCCAAAAAAGAAGTTATCGAAGAAGCTTATCCGGGCGATGTGATAGGCCTGTACGACAGCGGCAACTTCAAAATCGGCGACACCCTCACCGAAGGCGAAATCCTACACTTCAAGGGTATCCCCAGTTTTTCTCCGGAGCAGTTTCGCCTGGTCGTCAACAAAGATCCCATGAAGCAAAAACAACTCAACAAAGGCCTGTTGCAACTCATGGAAGAGGGAGTCGCCCAGTTCTTCCGCCGCGAACACGACGGAGCACGCATTATCGGCACCGTCGGAGCCCTGCAATTTGAAGTCATCCAATATCGCCTCAAACACGAATACGGCGCCTCGGTGGACTACGAACCCTTGCGCATCCACAAAGCAGTCTGGGTATCTTCCGAAAACCAAACGGCCTGGAAAGAATTCCTCTCTCGACGCCGACGCGACCTGGCCAAAGACATCCACGATCAATGGGTTTTCCTCGCGGAAAGCGCCTGGATCTTGCAAAATACACAGGAAAACCACCCCGACATCACCTTCAGCTTCACCTCGGAAGGCTAATGGCCAACTCTACTTCGACAACTTCCAAATCCACTGCCCGTCGGCATTGAAATACCCCACTTTGTTGCCCTGCTCTACGCGAAAAAGACCCTGCCCTGCATAACTGATGTACTCGTAATGGGGTTGTACAATGGTTTGCCCCTGCAGGTTGAGTAAGCCGTGAAAACCCTTGATGCGAACTTTGGCATAACCGTTTTGAAAATCTTCTATCGCATCGTATTTGGGAGGTATGATTTCCATCCCCCGAGCATTGATGATGCCCCACTTGTCTCCAATTTGCACCACAGCCACACCGTGATGGAAAGGCGTGGCATCGTCGTAATACCCGTCGTAAGCACCGGCTTTCTCCGTAATGTAGTAAAAGCGGTAATTGGCATCACGAACCAGACCATGCCCTCCGCTGAAGTGATACAGGCGATTGATGCCGGGGGCAATCAGCATTTTCCCTTCACGGTCAATCAGGCCGGCACGGCGATTGCCCATGTACACCACGGCACGCCCCTCGTGAAAATCCAGACATCGACTGAAAACGGGATCGATCACCACCTCCCCTTGTCGGTTGATGTAACCACAGCGCCCATTGAGTTGTACCACAGCACGCCCTTCGGAAAAATTAGCCACCTTGGAAAAGCGCGCAGGGATAACCAATTTGCCGGAAGGCGCAATAAAACCATACTGGTCTTTCAGCTTAACAGCCGCCAAACCCTCGCTAAAAGAACCTATTTCCCTATAGCCTCCGGAAGGCGTAATCAATTCTCCCCTGCGGTTGATGAGGCCATAGCGCAAACGGTCATTGCCATACGCCACCTTAGCCACACCATATCGAGGGTCAAAGGGATACATCTCAATGTAACGCGGCTTCAAAATAAATTTTCCCGTGCTGTCAATCAAACCATAACGCTTGCTTTGCATCACGCGGGCCAGGCCGTCTTCAAAATCGTAAGCCCGCTCAAATTGGGCAGGGATCACGACCTCCCCTTTGCAGTTGATGTAACCGCACTTCCCATTCTCGTAAAACCAAGCCTTCCCTCCCTTAAACGGGCCACAACGCAAAAAGCGGGGTGGAATGACTTCTCTACCCTCAACATCCACATACCCCCAACTTCGACCTGCCTTTACAGCCGCCAAACCCTCGCTAAAATCTCCTACCGAACGGTACTTACAAGGAATTCTCTGCCGCCCCTGAGCATCTACAAAACCCCAGAGGCCATTGGCCTTCACCGCCAACAAACCTTCACTAAAAGCACCGATTTCATCGTATTGTAAGCGAACCGTCAAACGCCCCAGGGTGTCAATCAACCCGTATTTTTCCTCCGCCTTATAAACGCGCAAGACGTGGTTGTCGGCTTCATCCAAAAATTGAATCATATCGTATGCACAAGGCACCAACTCCCTACCCAACGAATCCACCGCCCCCCATTTGCCCCGGCAGGCTACAATGCCCACACCGTTGAGAAAATCTTGGGCAAAAGTGTACTTGGGCGGCACCGCAACATCCCCGTCAACAGTCAAGTATCCCCAGGAACAGTCTTCACACACCAAATGGGCATACTGCTCAAACTCCAAATCGTAATGGGTAAAATCGAGCATGTAATTGGGCGCCAATTGGCCTTCCAGATAATCTTGAAGGCGCCCCAACTCAAAGGGGTACTCCGGTGCCAACGAACCCGAAAGACGACCACCCACGGCCATGCGGGCACGCCCCTCACGAAATTCGCCAATGTAGGTGAAATCCTCGGCCACAAGCTGCCCGCTACGCGCAATAAGCCCATGCCGACCATGGTCAAAAATCACACGGGCAACAGGCAAACCTCGACGAAAGTCATCCAGCCGAATATCCCACATATTGACCGGGGTGATGAGACTGCCCGTAGCATTGTCCACCAAACCAAAAACCATGCTGAAACGATAGGTCGTACGCTCAAAATCGCAATGTCCGGCCTTGCGTATTCCCACCAACGTAAAGCCCAGCTCCCGATCGACCTCAATTCTGTCGAAAGAAGGCTCCAGCACGACTTTACCGCTATGGCGCTCCCGCAAACCCCAGCGATCTTTTTCCACCTGGTAAAACCACTCAAAACGAGCCAAAGCATAGAGGTTTTCGTAAACCTTCAAACGCTGCTGCCTAGCCCATTCTTCTTCTTCCATCCCAATGTTGATGCTGAGATGTTTTTTATAAGTACGCTGTTCTGTAAGCTCACCATGCTCACCAATGTACAGCAAAGTAAGCTGACCGTCTTGGTATGCTTTGACTCGTCTGCCCTGAATGTCAATTTGATCGTACACCGGCTGCAACAAGGTTTCACCCCGAACATTCAAAAGACCCCTTCCTCTTTGCTGCAAAGCAAAAGCTACCTGATTCTCCACCGGAGACAAATAGTCCCAAACAAAAGGTTGAACGAGGACATTGCCCGCCTTAACCAAAGCCCAGTGCCTGTCTAAACGAACCCGATAAAGATCATCGGTGAAAACCTGCACTTCATCAAAAACAGGTTTTAGCAAAATCTTTCCTTCCGCATTCAACAAACCCATTTTATGTCCCTTTCTCACCAACACCTTCTTGCCGGAAAAAGGATAAAAATCGTCAAAGGCCTCTGCCGAAACAATCCTCCTGGCCAATCGGGAATACAACACTTGTTTGTCCTCCCGATAAAGCACCACAAAAACAGAATCGAGCAGGCGATATTGAGCATACACCCCCGGGCAAGGTTTAGCACCTTGCTGACGCAACTGCCACTGCCCTGCCTTTCGGCAAACGAAAAGCCCCTCATCGAGAAAGCGTATGTACTCCCAATCCGGCTTCAACAATTCTTCTCCCGTAGAGCCAAGCAAACCCTGTAAATTTCCCCGTTCGGTAAAAAAGCAGCCATAAGGGGCCTGACGAATAAAATCGTAAATAGGTGGGGCCAAATGCTGCCCCTTACTGTTTAACAAACCCCAATAACCGTCTTTTTCATAAGCCAAAAAATCGCCGTACATCACCAATTGCCGAAAACCCGGCTCCAGAATGACATGCCCTTGCAAATCCAAAACCAGCCACTGATCGTCTTGCATGACGGAAACCAAATGAGGATGCAAAACCTTGATGTCCTGATACAAAGGCGGAATGAGCTCCTCACCATCGGGGCCCAATAAGCCCACACCACCCTGACGCTGCATCACAGCCATGCCCCAACGCTTAAACTCGCTGATGGCATCGTAAATCGCAGGGCGCACAATCTTGCCTCCACTGTCCATCAAACCCCACTTTTGATCGATTTTTACCGGAAAAAGTTGCTGCCCTCTACTTGAGAAAGAGAGGAAAATCACCAGACAACAACAAAAAAAGATATTGAGGCGTGGCATACAAAAACCAGGCTTTTAGAGTTTTCTTCTCAACAAATGTACAAACTTCCTCTTGCAAAAGAACTCTCCCATGTCTATCGCTTAGAAAGGGGTGGTGTTCTTTGAGGCAACGGGGCCTTTTCGGCAACCATCCGACACAACAGCTGTTTTATTGCTAAGCAGAAAAGTTTTTTTGCCTTTTCTGCGTTCTCTTATCTGAAGCTCAAGGAAAAAAAACTGCCCCCCAACGCTGCTTCCGACAACGACAAGGCCACATGTTCAAACAACAAACACCTCTTAAACCTCTTACCCATCGAACAATCTAACGAAAACTACAAGCATGAAGGTATTGATGGTCTGCTTAGGTAACATTTGCCGATCGCCTCTGGCAGAAGGCATCCTGAAAAAGAAAATCGCCGAACGAGGACTCTCCTGGGAAATAGCTTCCGCAGGAACGGGCAACTGGCATATAGGAGAACCGCCTGACCCCCGATCCCAGGCCGTAGCCGCCCGGCATGGCTTGGACATCAGCCGGCAACGAGCCATGCAGATCAAACCCGAACACCTCAAACATTACGACCTCATTCTAGCCATGGATCAATCCAATTACAACAATTTGGTCAACATGGCCCAAACAGAAGAAGATCGGGCAAAAATCCGACTCATCCTCGACTTTTGCTATCCGGGAGAAAACCGATCCGTACCCGACCCCTACTGGGATGACAACGGCTTCGAACAAGTCTATACCATGCTCGAACAAGCCTGCGAACAAATCGTGGAAGAACTGGTGCCCCGCTGATACCGAAAATACGCTATAAGACCTCGGCCCCACAAATGCAAACCGCTCACAACATGAAACCTTTCCTCTTCCTCTCTTTTTTGTTTTGCCTTACGGCAAATGGAAGCCAAGCCCAGAATTTATACGAATTGTCCGACATCCAAACCATAGAACTACAGTTCGAACAAAGCAATTGGCAAAACCTCCTCGAACAGTACTATGCCCAAGGCCAAGGGCAACGCCTGCTGGCTACCGCCATCATTAACGGCATCAGCTTCGACAGCGTAGGAGTGCGTTACAAGGGCAACAGTTCGTACAACCCGACTTTCCCCAAAAAACCCCTCAACATCAAATTGGACTACGTCCTCAACCAAGACTATCAGGGCTACACCACCCTCAAACTCAACAACGGCTTCAAAGACCCTTCCTGGTGCCGCGAAGTGCTGGGTTATTGGCTGCTCGGCCACTTCATGGCAGCCCCTCAGGCCAACTACGCCCGCCTGTACATCAATGGAGCCTATTACGGCCTGTACACCAATGTGGAAACCGTCAACAAATCCTTTGCAAAAAAACATTTTGCCTCCGATAAAGACAACCCCTTCTTCGAAGGCGATCCTCCCCAGGATGTCGTCCCGCCACCCGATTGCCCCCCCAGCCAGGGAGCTTCACTCAACTACCTGGGCGAAAACCCGGCCTGCTATGAAGCTCGCTATCAAATTAAATCGGATACCGGCTGGAACACGCTAAAAGACCTCTGCTATACTACAGAAGTCCAACAAGAGCTCGCCCCGCTTCAGATGGAAATCGACCGCTTCCTCTGGATGAGTGTCTTCAACAACCTGACCATCAACCTCGATAGTTATCTGGGCAGCATCACGCACAACTACTACCTCTTTCAACGGGACAACGGCCGCTATGTACCTGTGGTATGGGATCTAAACGAATGCTTCGGTGTCTTTCTACATCTCAACCCCGGATCGCCCCTCAACATCACCCAAGCTCAAACTCTTAGCCCGGATGCCAACAAAGACCTACCCAATAAGCCTCTGCTCGACCTGCTGCTCAACCACAGCAGATACCGCAAAATGTATTACGCACACTACCGCGCCATGCTGGAACACTTCTTCCAAAACGAAAACTATTTGGCGAAAGCCGAAGAATTGCAAGACCTCATCGCTCCGGCTCTCCAAAACGACAACCACGCCCTGTACGACTACAACAGCTTCCAAAACAACCTCTATCAAAGCGTCAGCATCACCGGCCCGGGCGGCAACACCCTCAGCATACCCGGCATACAGCAAATGATGGAAGCGAGAACGCAATTCCTCCAAAATTTGCCGGAATGGCAGACTACGGCTCCCGCTTTTACCAATGCATACGACATTTCTCCGGCCAATATCGAACCGGCAGGACAGCTCTGGATTACCACAAGCCTGCAGGATGCCGACTCCTGCTGGATTCTCTATCGCTATAACGAAGCCGATGAATTTAGCATGCAAACCATGTACGACGACGGTGCTCACCAGGACGGCGCAGCAGGTGACGGGGTTTTTGGAGTAGCTTTACTCATGGGAAATACAGAGCTTCAATTTGCCTTTTATGCCGAAAACGAAAACGCAGGCACCTTCCTGCCCTACAACGCCACCTATGGTTACTATCGACTCAATCTCTCGGCCGACATCGCCATCAACGAACTCATGGCCTCCAACGCCACCACCCAAGCCGACCCCCATGGCGAATACGACGATTGGGTAGAGCTGTTTAACAACACCAACCAACTCATCTCCCTGGAAGGCTACCACCTCTCCGATGACCCCAACCAACCCGATAAGTGGACTTTCCCCGCAGGAGCTCAAATCGAAGCCCAGGGCTACCTGGTCATTTGGCTCGACAAAGACGATGGACAACAAGGCTTACACGCCAACTTTAAACTCTCTGCCGGGGGTGAAGCCCTCTATCTGTATGCCCCCGACGGAAACTTGATCGATGGCGTGGAGTTCGGGCCGCAAAGTACTGACCTCTCTTATGCGCGCTGCCCCAACGGCAGCGGAGCCTTCGGCATCCTTTCGCCTACTTTCTGGGCCAATAACAACACCGCCTGCCTGACTCCAACAACAGAGATCCAGCAGGAAGAAAACAGCTGGAGCTTTTATCCCAATCCGGTAATAGACATCCTGTATTGGCAAAATTCAACACCTCCGTCGCAGCCTCTGGAAGCACAGCTCTACCAACTAAACGGCCAGCTGCTGAAAAGGTACTACCTGAGTAGCACACAAGGTCAAATCAATCTGCAAAAACTGCCCAAAGGCGTTTACTTCCTCTTTATTCGAGAACAAAACAAGGTTTTTAAAATCGTCAAGTAAAAACCACATATAACCAAACCAAAATGGTTTGGGATATTTGCGATTCACAAACGAGTGAAAAATAGGGAATTTGGGAGGCATGAGCCTCCCAAACCACTTTGCCATGAGTATATTTACTTGCTGTCTCGCTGTGGAAGATGCCCCTCCAGAGGTAAAAGCTCTTCCTTAACCGGAGAATCCGGACGAAAATCACTGATAAAGATTTCGTGAAGTAAACCCTTTTGCAAATTGGAAAGAACCGGCATATATGTGGGAATCAGGTACGGACCTACCTGCTGAAAGTCTTTGTAAAACAAACTTCCTTTCAAAAAGGGATACACATCCCTGATGGTATAGTCCACTCGATCAATACGATGCGTTTGGGGATTAATCCAAACCAAATACTGATCAATATCTCGTTGTGGCTCTGCCCTGCCCCAACTGACAAAGACTTGTTCATGCCATTGGCCCCACAAAGTATCTTGCCCTGCATAAGAAACAAGGGAAGCATGGCGCAAGCGCAAAGGCAACTCAAAAAAATACTGATAAGTAGGCAACCAAAAAGAGATGTCCTCGTCTTCCACTTGCTTAGGCCTCCCTCCTTCGCTATCCATGCGATACGCCTGCCAAGCCTGCAAACCCCAAACCCGACCACGCCAAGGCCCCTCGGTAAAAACCGCCCGCCCGGTAAAGGTATAAGGTAAATAAGCACATTCCATCCAAATGGAATCACCCGGATAGGGGTTCCCTCGCCTGCCTGCAAAACCGTAAAAATGATCGTGCAACAAAAAAGAATAAACAGACAAACTATCCCAAGCTAAACCGCCATAGGCCTGCCAGGCACTGTCCAACAAAGTACGCCCCTTCGACTCGTCAAAATGCCCTTCCTTCAGCAGGTCCGTGCGCAAGTCTGTAAGCGAACAACTGTAGATGAACAAAAAAGACAACACCAGGATTCCCGCTAAAGACAAAACGATTTTCTTCATCTCATCGTCAAATTATGTACCCAAACCAAAATAGTTTGGGATATTCACTGATCTTAAACCGGCGAAAGTTAGGGAGTTTGAGAGGCTGACGCCTCTCAAACCTCTTCACCATGAGTAATATGTACCCAAACCAAAATAGTTTGGGATATTCACTGATCTTAAACCGGCGAAAGTTAGGGAGTTTGAGAGGCTGACGCCTCCCAAACCTCTTCACCATGAGTAA
>JALSKB010000051.1 GCA_026989035.1 Saprospiraceae bacterium
GCTGATACAGTTTTTTCAGGTATTTGAGGGCAGCCTGCGTTGAGCGGTAGGGGTCCATGCGTTCGTCCACGCGTTCATCTACTCGCAGACCCAGTTCGCGTGCTGTGCTGCTCATCAATTGCCACAAACCTGCAGCTCCTACCGTGGAGTAAACATTCGGTTTGAGGGAAGATTCGATGATGGGAAGGTATTTCAGGCCTTCCGGCAAATTCATTTGCTGTAGTTCGTGTTCAAAAATCGGAAAATACAGGGGTATGCGCCCCAGCATTTTTTCAGAGTCGCGATAACCGCTGGATACATAGCGGCGAATGTTTTCGCGTACTTCTGCGGTGTAGTGAAGCTCTATGGGCAAATTCATGCAGCTCAGGCGCTTTTTGATTTCGCTATCGCTGCCTATGCCCTCCGCTCGTAGATGGAGCGAAAATCCTGCAAAAAACAGCAGGAAGAGCATTGAGGTTTTAGTCCATGGGATTTTCATTTTTCTCTTCGTTTTCTCACTATCGGGCACAAGGCAACTTTGCCGAATTCCGGTAAATTCGCTCAGATGTACCCGATTAAATAGGGTTCAATGGGTGTTGTTCAACCGGTGTAGAGTTGGAATGAAGCGAGAGAAATTTTGGTTTCAAACTTCGAAAAGAGAAACGGTTTTGGGGAATTTTCCATTTTCTCTTACTTTCGTCGTTTGTTTTCAGGCCTGTGTGCAGGTCTGAAGTGAAAAAATGTTCATGTTTGGGACACTGTGTTCAAAAGCGGGCGCAAAGGTAAAACCCTTTTTTTCTTTTTGTGTCGTTTGTTAACAACTTTAACAAATCGGCGAAAAAGAACCTCAGGGCTTCCACCGCAATAACGCTTTGCTTTTGTCAATTGTTGCCGCCTCATTTTGGCGGTTTTCCGGCCTCTTTTGGCTCGGATTTCTGTTTTTGAGATGGCCTCTGCAGCAGGTTTTCGCAAGGATATCTCGGCTTGGTTTGATATCTTACCCCCCATTTTGCAGAGAAATTTCGACATTCGAAATTTTCCGTCGGCATTCGATGTATTAGACGCAAAGCTTATATGAAGGTAACAAGGAGGGAGCGGTTGGTATCTGCGAGGAAAAGGTTAGAAGCAATTTGCTTTCAGGTCGGAAGGTCTTGGGGATTCACCGTTGTTGCGGTTTTTTCCGGACATACTCGAAGGAGGGTTGGGCTTGGGTTGAGGAAGGCAATGACGTATAAGTGGCTTTTCCGTTTGGGCATGGTTTGGCTTTTTTTGTGGGGTGGGTTTGGGCTTAGAGGGCAATGGCCTGCTACTCTTCGGCAGCGATTTTCGCGGGAGTTTAAGCTTTACGGCTTTGAGGAAGGGCTTTCTCATCGCAACATGTACGATTTGGTGCAGGATTCTACCGGTTTTCTCTGGTTGGGTAGTTTGCGGGGGTTGAATCGCTTCGACGGCTATGGTTTTACGGTTTTTGATAGCAAAAGCGAGGCGCACCCCTTGCCGGAGGATTTTGTAGAGCGGCTTAGTTCGGCTCCGGATGGCTTGTGGTACGCTCATGGGCAGCGCTTTTTTAAATGGTCTTCGGCAGGCCAAGGCTGGCGCTACTTTCAGCTGGTAAGGAGGATGGGGCGGCCGATGCCGACCGAGGTCTTTTCTTTGGCGAAAGCCGAAGCAGACAGCCTTTCGGGTTTGCACATTGACGGCCTGTTGGCTGTGCCTGACAGCAGCTTGTGGATGGTCGTTTACGATGAACGGCTTGAAAAAAACCACTTGTTGCATGTAGATGTACAAGGAAGTTTGCTGTCTTATTTTCCCCTTTCGGGAAATTATACCCGGCGTGCCATGTATTGGGATGGTGAGCATTTACTGGTTGCGGGCTTTGAGAACGAGGTTTGGTTTTTTGATGCTGCAGGCCGCTGGCAAGACAAAATCAGTTTGAGTTATCGGGGGAGAGATAAAGCTCGGGCGAGAATTTTGAGCATTCGATCTGACGGGCAGGGAGGGCTACTTGTGTTGTTGCAAGATGGACGTTTGTTGCACCGCTTGAGGGGAAGCCATCGTTTTGAGCTGCATCCCATTTCCGATTTGCTGTCTGCCGGGTATGCCTATGAGGATTTGGTAGCTGACGAAGAGGGCAATTTGTGGTTGGCATCTCAAAACCGGTTAGCTTTTTGGGACGCCGAAACAGGATATTTGGAAGATTTGAGCGTAGAAGTGCAAAAACTGACCCGCTTTCCTCCGCATATTCGGCGTTTACTCAGAGATGCTTCAGGCGTCCTTTGGCTGGCTACGGAATTTGGGGCTATCAAAATCGTACAGCACAAGGAGTACTTTCAAACCTATCTGAAAGACGGCAACTCCTGGTGTCAGTCGGGTTTTTGCAGTATGCGCGGCATGGCGGAAGATGATGCAGGGAACATTTATTTCTCTTACTACAACGGCTTGCATGTTTTGCAAAAGGGTGCTGAGCGCGCAGAGCCGCTTTTCCCTAATCGCCATTGGCGTCTTGCGCCTTTCGGTTTGGCTTGGTATCGGGGGGCGCTGTTCACGGGTGCAGGCCTGCGCATTGAGCCTTCAAGTGGGAAGATAGATTCCTTGCCCTTGTCTTTAAGTGAGACGGAGGGCATACCGTATGTAGATGGCGCTGACCGCCTTTGGTTGGCATCCGGTGGGCGTTTGTTTCTTTGGAATGAGACGACGCACCGCTTTGATTTTTTTCCTTTAGAGGGTTTTGCGGGCGACAGCCTGCCTTCCAAGATAACGGCTCTTGCCGAAGGGCATCGCAGTGGAACCCTCTGGTTGGGTACCCGATCCGATGGGGTGTATGGTCTGGAGGTCGAGCGGCATTTGGCGAAAGCCCAAACACCAACAAGAGGTAAATACGTTTTGGCGGTACACGAGGGAAATAACGGTGTGTTGTGGTTAGGCACTTCGGAGGGGCTGGTGCAACTGGATTTACTCAACGGGCAAATGCACACTTTTGCCGAAAGGCAAGGGCTGTCGAATACTTTCATCAATGGGCTTCTGGCCGAGGGAGACAGTGCACTTTGGGTTAGTACGGACAAGGGCCTGGCTCGCTTTTCCATGCAGAGTGGAACTTTTCATCTGTTTTTTAAGGAAGACGGCCTTGCGGCCAATGAATTCAATCGCATCTCTTTCTTGAAAAGCCGGTCGGGCCGCTTTTTCTTCGGTGGTTTAAACGGCGTAACGGCTTTTTATCCGGGACCGGAAATGGAGCAACTTAGGCAAAACCTTTCCGGCAAGTTGTTGCTCACGGAATTTTCCAAATATGACGGCCGTTTTGACAGCATCATCAATTTGCCTCTTTATTCGTCTTCGGGCACTCCCATTACTTTAACTCATCGAGATCGCTTTTTTACTTTAAGCTACGCTCTGGCCAATTACGCAAATCCGGGTAATCACTTGTTCAGTTATATGTTGGAGGGATATGATGCTCGTTGGTCGGATCCGGCCCGTACGCATCAGGTGCGTTACAACAATTTGCCGGCAGGGCATTACGTCTTTAAGCTTCGCGCCGCCTTGGGCGAAGGACAGTGGAGCCCTGACATTTTAGCTGTTCCTATCATTGTTAAACAAGCTTTTTATAAAACCACTTGGTTTTTGACGCTTTGTTTTCTGTTTTTTGCCTTTTTGATTTACAGCATCATGCGTTATCGTTTGCATTTGTTGCGGAAGCGCGAGCAGTTTTTGGAAGAACAGGTGCAAAAAAGAACGGCAGAATTACAGGAGGAAAAACAGAAATCTGACCGTTTGTTGCTCAACATATTACCTCCGGATACAGCCGAGGAATTGAAAGAAAAGGGTTATGCCCGGGCCCGTCGCCACGACGGTGTCAGTGTATTGTTTTTAGATTTTCAAAATTTCACAAAAGTAGCGGAACGATATACACCGGAGAAATTGGTGGCTGAGATTGATTGGTATTTTCAGGCTTTTGACCGCCTGGTAGAAAAATATGGTTTGGAGAAGATTAAGACCATAGGTGATGCTTATATGTGTGCTGCAGGTTTTGATGAAAAAGAAGCGAAGAAAGCAGCCTTGCAAACGGTAGCAGCAGCTTTGGAGATGCAGGCTTTTGTCGAACGGGCTTTTGAAGAACGGGGAAATCGTTGGCGTGCCCGCATAGGTATTCATACGGGCCCGGTTGTGGCCGGCGTGGTAGGTTTAAAAAAGTTTGCCTACGACATTTGGGGCGATACAGTCAATATTGCTGCGCGTATGGAAGCCTGTGGAGAAGTAGGTTTGGTCAATATATCCGAGGCTACTCGCAGTTTGGTCGATGAGGTGTATCTTTGCCGGGCACGTGGCGAAATCAAAGCCAAAAACAAAGGGCGCATCAGCATGTATTTTGTGACGCCCCGCTGACAGGCGGGCATTTTTACATGCAAACTTTGAGATATGTGTTCCTACCGATGCATCGTTTTTCAGTTAAGTCTCTTATCTTTGGGAGCTATATGCGCAAACTTTTTTTCACCCCCTCAATGGACAAAAAAACAACTCATGAAACTCAAAGACCTATTACATAGCTGTAACCACAGGAGAAAAAAACAGCTACACTTTGCCGACAATAAACCTGTCGGAAGCTTGGGAAGATGGCTTCACTCGAGGCTTTTGGTAAAAAGTGTTCTTTTTTCTTTTTTTTTATTGGTGTCCGGTAATCTTCTAGGGCAAGCCCTCGATCACGCTTTGGGGCAAGTCCTGTTGCGTTTGGAACCTCAGGCCGACAGGCGTGCTTTTGTTGAAGAAATGCGGCATTTTCGAGGAGAAGAAACGCACTTTCGATTAATTCGCAAGATTTCGGAGCCTTTAAATATTTGGTTGGCTACTTTTGATTATACTACTATTCACGAAGATGAATTTTTGGCCCATTTGCAAAAACAGCGGGCGGTGGATGTGGCGCAATTTAATCATTTCACAGAATTGCGTTCGACTACGCCCAACGACCCGGATTTTGCTCTGCAGTGGCAATACATCAACGACGGCTCAAACGGTGGCGTTGTGGGAGCCGATATCGATGCCGATCTGGCCTGGGACATTTCCACAGGTGGCCTTACGGCCAATGGCGATACCATTGTAGTTTGTATCGTAGATGGAGGTTATGACCTGGATCACGAAGACTGGGGCGACAACCTGTGGATCAATTATGCAGAAATTCCCGATAACGGCATAGACGATGACGACAACGGATTTATTGATGACTATTACGGCTGGAATACGGGAACGCAAAACGACGATGTTTCGGGAAATCCCTTTCACGGAACTTCCGTGGCGGGTATTGTCGGAGCTCAGGGCGATAATGGCGTTGGCGTGGCCGGAGTTAACTGGAATGTCAAACTCATGTTGGTCGTGGGGGGCACTGGTGTGGAATCGGAAGTCATTGAAGCTTATTCCTATGCTTTGAACAACCGCAAGAAGTACAACGAAACCCAGGGCGCCGAGGGCGCTTTTGTCGTAGCGACCAATTCTTCCTGGGGAGTAGATTTCGGCCAACCTTCCGATGCACCGCTTTGGTGTGCGTTTTACGATACCCTGGGCGTGTATGGCATCCTCAGTGCCGGTGCTACCATTAATGGCAACCAAAATGTAGATGTGGTAGGCGACTTGCCAACGGCTTGTCCATCGGATTATCTCATCTCGGTAACGAACATGGACAACACCGACAACAAGGTGCCCTTTGCCGGTTATGGCGCTACCACCATTGATTTGGGTGCTTTTGGCCAAGGGACTTGGACCATGGCCAACAACGGTTACGGGCCTTTCGGGGGGACTTCCGGAGCTACGCCTCATGTAGCCGGGGCTATTGCTCTTTTGTATTCAGCTCCTTGCCCGACCTTGGCTTCTCTGGCTTTGAGCGATCCTCAATTGGCGGCTGAAATGGTGCGCGATTACATCCTGGAAGGCGTGGATCCCAATGCCAGCCTGGATGGCATTACGACGACAGGAGGGCGTCTAAACGTGTTCAACAGCATTCAGATGGTGATGGAAAATTGCGGGCCTTGCCCGGCACCGGCAGCCATTCAGGCTTCTGGTGTTACTGATGTCGAAGCGACCATCTCCTGGGTAACAACGGATTCGGTGCAGAGCGTGGATATGCGCTGGCGTCAGTTGGGAGCTACTCAGTGGGATACCGTTACCAATGTAAATTCTCCCATCCTGCTGGTAGGTTTGGAGGCTTGTACAGAGTACGAAGTGCAGCTCCTTGCTTATTGTGCTGATACTACCAGTGGCTATTCCGAGTCTTTGGTCTTCATGACGGACGGTTGTTGTGAGCCGCCCGAGGGCTTGCATTTGACAGTACTGGATACAGCCACGACACAATTCGCCTGGAATTCACTCCTGGCAGCAGATCACTATTTCCTGGTCTTTACCATGGAAGACGGAACGACTATTGAGCTCAATGACATTCAGGATACTACAGCTTTCGGCCCGGGTTTTATGCCTTGTGTTAACGTGCAGGTACAGGTTGGGGCGGTTTGTTCTTCCGGGGATACTACAGAACTCTCCACGCCTTTGATATTCGTTACGCCGGGCTGTGGAGCCTGTATGGATTTGGATTATTGCCTGCCCTCGGCTTCTACGGATTTTGAGTTCATTCAAAGCGTTCAGCTGGGCGATATTGACAACAATTCCGGAGACAACCAAGGCTACTTCTTCTTTGAAAACATGTCCACTACTCTGATGATCTACAACCAGTACGAGATGACTTTGGAGCCCGGTTTTCAGGGACCAGCTTACGGTGAGGTTTTCATCGTGTGGATAGACTTCAATCAGAGTGGCAGCTTTGAAGCCGATGAAGAGGTTTTCGTTTCAGAGTCGACCGATCAGGCCGTTACTTTCACTCTTTTTATACCCGAAGATGCGGAAGAAGGGCTTACCCGTATGCGAGTGGGAATGGGCTATGAAGGAGGTGATGTACCTACTCCTTGTGCTACCGATATTGAAGGAGAGTATGAAGATTATTGCATTGAGATCGTGCCCGGTGTGCCACCGCCCTGCAATGCACCGCAAGACCTGCAAGTTTCGGCCATCGGCTTCACTTCTGCTATCATAAGCTGGGCCTTGCCCACGCCGGCAGAGAGTGTTACGGTAGAGTATCAGCTGGTTGGAGATACGGCATGGACGGCCGTTTCAGGCATCATGGATACGGAGATCATTTTGACCAATCTGGAGATTTGCTCCGAGTATATGGTACGCGTGTTTTCCGTTTGTGTGGGCGGGGAGAACAGCGACTTTTCCGATACCCTTACTTTTTCGACCAACTGCCTGCCGGATTGTGACGAAGAACCTACCGGGTTGATGGCTTTCGATACCAGCTTCACTTCGATTGTTGTCAGCTGGAATGGAACGGCCAATGCGATTTCTTACAACTTGCAATGGCGCCCGGAGGGCAGCAATACCTGGATGGACGTTTCTACAACGGATACAGTGTTTACGCTATCTGATCTGGACAGTTGTAGTACCTATGAATGGGGCGTGCAGGCCGAATGTGAGTTTGATTTGACGAGTGATTTTAGCGACATTATGAGTTTTACGACCTTATGTTCTACTGGTCTGTATGCTCCGGATCTGCCAGCCTTGCAGTTGAGTGTAGCACCCAATCCTTTTGCGGAGCAATTGGTTTTGTCTTTGGATTTGGACGAAGCGTCTGAGGTGCAGGTTCGCCTTTACAATGCTACGGGGCGTTTGCTGCATGAGCAGCGTAAGTTCTTGCCTTTCGGCAAATCCGATTGGGCCTTGCCTTTGCCGGAGCTTTTGCCTTCCGGCATATACCTCTTGGAGGTTAGTACAGAGCAGGCATCTGCTGTCAAGCGTTTGATACGCGAATAAACTTAAGCTGGAAAGCGTGTCGGTGTGGTGTATCCGTGGCGAAGTGGTTTGGGAGGCGTCAGCCCTCCCAAACCACTATCTTTCGCTCGTTTGCGGGTCGTAAATATCCCAAACCGTTTTGGTTTGAGTATAGAAAGCACCGGCACGTTTTTTTTTCAAAACAAAGCGAGAAATGCAGGATTACGGAATTTGGTCGCTTGTTCCGCCTTTGGTGGCTATTGTTTTGGCGATACGCACACGGCAGGTTTTCGTTTCTCTTTTAACGGGCATTTGGCTGGGCTGGGTTGTCGTCAATGGAGGGAATTTTTGGTTGGGCACCATGGATACCCTACAGGCTTTGGTGGATGTTTTTGCCGATGCCGGCAATACCCGTACCATCATGTTTTGTGCTTTGGTGGGCGGATTGATTCTCTTCATTCAGCGGTCGGGAGGTGTAGCGGGATTTATTCACAAGGTACACGGGATGTTAGAACGATACGGTCATCGCACGCGGGGTGGAGAGCGGGCTTTGGTGCAGTTTTTTGCCTGGCTGACCGGCTTGATCATTTTTGTCGAATCCAGCATTTCGGTTTTGACGGTGGGGGCTTTGTACCGACCCTTGTTTGACAAGCTGGGGATACCGCGGGAGAAATTGGCCTACATAGCTGATTCGACCTCAGCGCCTTCTTCCATTTTAATACCCTTCAATGCCTGGGGGGCTTTCATCATGGGTTTGTTGGCTTTGGATTTTGCGCATCCTTTTGGCACCATGTTTCGGGCTATGGCTTACAATTTTTACCCCATGCTGGCTTTGCTGCTGGTTCTACTCGTCATTTTCACGGGCAAGGATTGGGGGCCGATGAAAGCTGCCGAGCGCCGTGTTCGGGAGGAGGGGAAGTTGCTGGCGGAAGGAGCTAAGCCCATGTTGTCCGATGAATTGACCGAGGTGCAGCCTGTTCCGGGTGTGAAGCCTCGCGCTTTTAATATGGTCATACAGGTTGGCAGGCGGCTTGGGATGAAATGCCCTCAGCCGGTTTTTGGCAAAAAGCTTTTTACGCCATAGGGCAGGGATCGGGTTCTACGGCTGTATTGACTTCCGTGAGTTTTTCTCTCTTTGGGGCTATGTTGCTTTATAGGGTACAGGGTATCATGAAATGGGGCGAGATGGTGGATTTGAGTTTGAAAGGTATTGCCGGTTTGATGCCTTTGGCCCTGCTCATGATGCTGGCTTTTGCGATCAGCAGTCTTTGTCGCACGGAACTGCATACCGGAGAATACGTGGCAGCTTTGGCACGGGGGATACTTTCTCCGGCTTTAGTGCCTTTTGTCATTTTTTTACTCAGCAGTTTTATAGCTTTTTCTACGGGTACCTCCTGGGGCACTTTTGCCATCATGATGGCCATTGCCTTACCTATGGCTCGGGAATTGGGGGCCGACTCCTATCTGACTATTGCTGCAGTGATGGGCGGGGGTGTTTTTGGTGACCATTGTTCGCCTATTTCGGATACCACCATTTTGTCTTCTATGGCTTCCGCTTCGGATCACATCGATCACGTTCGCACCCAGTTGCCCTATGCTCTTTTTGCGGGTGGAGTAACCGCTGTTTTGTATTTGCTGGTGGGCTTTTTAGCGGGCTGAAAACTTTCCGCCAAATGGTTTGAGTATAGCCAAACCGAGATGGCTTGGGAATATTTTAGGACTCATAAACCAGCGAAAGTTGGGGAGTTTGGGAGGCGTCAGCCTCTCCCAAACCACTTCGTAACGGGTATATTTATCGCGAGTTGATGGTTTCTACAGCGATGAGTCGATCATAACGCTGGCCAAAAGGGCGGTAATAAACGAAGATGGTGTACCGATTTTCGGTATTGCGCCAGCTGCCTTCCGTTTCCGAAAGGTCTATGGTGTTTCCGTCTTTGGGTACGCGCACGTAATAGTAGTTATATACGCCTTGTTTTAGCTCTATTTCTGCTACATAGCCGTTGATGATGTTGTTGTAAGCCATGCGAAATTCAGGTTTTATTTGCCAATCGGAGAATTCCCCAAACAAGTAAACATCGTGTTGAGCGAAGGCCGTAGGACTGTAAAGCGAAAACAAGACGCGGGCATAGTCGCTTTCCAATTCGTCGTTGTCGAAATCGAAGGTTTGAATGGCAAAAGAACCGTTGATGTCCGGAAAATCCCTATAGGTTTTGTTGAACCGTTTGTAATCTTTGCGAAGGGTGATTTCAAAGCCAGAGTCATAGCGGTTGATGTTCAAAATTTCGGGAGCAGGAGAACGGAAGGAACGCAGATCGAGATTGCGAAATTCTTTGCCGGCATCAAAGGAAAATTGACCGGGTTGATCGAAGAGGTCTCTGTCGGGGCGAGAGATGCGGGGAGATGCACCTATGACGGCATTGTCCCAACGGCCGTTTTGTATGACATTGGCGTGGATTTCCATGCGTGGGTTGCGGATTTCCATTTCGGGATGGTGGATGGAAAAGACCAGTTCCTGGCGGGTATCCATGGAAGAGACCATGCGAGGTATGATCATTTGGGCTCGAATCTCAACTAATTTTTCCGCTATGAAGAAACGCCTTGTGAGAATTAATTCATCGGTGTCGTCGTCGTAAACCTGAATGACGTAATTGCCCGATTTGGTGATTTGGATTTGCTCGTTGGGAACAGTGAGCCAATAATGCGTAAAAGGGCGTAGGGTGTTGAAAGAGAAGTCGTAGTCTTCTATATAGGCATAGGTATAACCGTTGAGGTATTCGTTTTCACTGAGTTCGCTTCGGCTCCAATCGTAATTGCAAGCTATGATTTTGTAGTAAAAGCGCCTGACATCGGAGCTAAAATCGTCAAAAGAGAGCGAGAGAGGTGTCGAGGCATTTTGCGTTAGGATAGGTAAAAGCAGCGGGAAGCCATAGGGCGTGAATTTTACGGAGTGAATTTGCGGGTCAAAAGTGTAATTGGCCAGGGCGAGTGAGTCGTCGGGGATGTATTGTTGGGTCGTTGGTCGGAGAGATTTGGGTCGTTTGCCTTTTTCGCAAAGGGTTTCTTGAACATGGGTAATTTTCTGTTGTTTCGGCAGAAGATGGGTCGTTCCGGATTCGGATTTGCCGAAAGGCAGAACAATAAAAAAGCAGAGTATGGATAAAAGTTTTTGTTTGAGCATTACCTTGTTTTTGTTTTTTTGACCCAGTTGGAGTTTTTCAGATAGAAGCGCCAGGGCCAGGTGGCACATTCCTCGGCGTAGTCCACCCCTATGCGGGCCGAAGAGGCGATATCTTTTGCAGTTGGATTTAAGTTGCTGTTTTCAATCCAGATTTCCCCTTTTTTGCTCAACAGGCTCTCTCCAGATAGTTTTTTGTGGAGGCCCAGAGCTGCACTTAAAACGCCGGGGCCGGTGGTTAATTGCGGGCTGAGTTTTTTTTGCCGGCGTCGGGTGAGCATGACATCCAGGCCTTCTACGGGTTCTATGGCGCGTATGAGCACGGCATGAGCCATGCCTTCGGGGCCTGTAACGACGTTGAAGAGGTGATGCATGCCATAACACAAGTAGATGTAGGCGCAGCCTCCGGCACGGAACATCACTTCGGTTCTTGGCGTGCGGCGGTTGCCATAGGCATGGCAGGCTTTGTCGTCGGGTGCGCGATAGGCTTCGACTTCGGTGATGATACCGGCTGTAAGCGCGCCGTCTATGTGACTTACCAATCGTTTGCCCAGTAGCTCGCGGGCTATTAGCAAGACATCTTGGCGCAGGTAAAACCTTTGCGGAAGAATTTGGAATTCCATAGGGCAAAAAACGAGATTTTTTATCAGTTTTGCCCTGTGCCACTTCGATACACATATCGTTTTAGGAGCGGAGAGCTGGCTTTGTGGGAGCTTGCGGAGGAGGACGCATTTTTTCTTCGGGCTTTGGATTTAAGTGAGATCGAAGAGCAGGAACTGTCGTCTTTGCCTTTCGGCAAACGCCGCAGCGAGTGGCTTGCCTCTCGTTACCTCTTGCAGTTGATTGACGGTCCGGGCTTGCGAAGGACCTTGCTGCGTTTGCCTTCGGGCCGACCGGTTTTTGCTGAAGGGAAAGGGTATTGCTCTCTTTCTCATTCCGGGAAGTGGGTTGCTGCCGCCGTTTCGAAAAAACCTGTGGGGATAGATGTACAAAGGATTGAATCGCGCATATTGCGCCTTTCGGCAAAATTTATGCGTGGCGAGGAGATTCGAACTTGGGAGCAATATGCCCGTAAAATGGAGGTGTACACTTTGTATTGGGCGGGCAAGGAAGCGGTGTACAAAGCAGCGGATTTGCGAGCTGTAGATTTTAAGAGGGATTTGCATTTGCCTTTGCAAAAGTTGGAGGAGTCTGGAGAGCTGGTGGCAGAGCTGTATAGGGGTCAGGGCAAAGAAAGGGCTTTGCACTCTTCTTGGTGCTTGCGCTATCGCTTGCATCGGGATTTGGCAATGGTTGTTGCCACCATTTGCTGATTGGGTTTAAATACAAAAATAGACAAGTATATGATGATTCGTTTGGCTAAGCGAGAAGATTTGCCGGCTATACACGCTTTGGTTCGGGATTTGGCTATTTACGAGAAGGCGGAAAAAGAGTTTGTTGCCAGCTTGGAAGACTATTACCGAGATTTTGACTGCGGGATTTTTGACACCTTGGTAGCCGAAGTGCAGGGAGAGATCGTTGGCATGGCGCTTTATTACATGGCTTATTCTACCTGGAAAGGGCGGATGTTGTACCTGGAGGATTTCGTCGTGAAAGCATCTATGCGTGGGAGAGGAATAGGAGAAAAACTGTTTCGCGCTTTTTTGGCGGAAGCCGAAAAGAAAGGCTGTCGCCTGGTGAAATGGCAGGTTTTGGACTGGAACGAGCCGGCTATTCGGTTCTACAAAAAGTTTGGGGCGCTAATTGAAGAGGAGTGGTTGAATGGCAAAATATTCCTTTCTTCTTAATTTTTATACCGGCTTTCTGCTTTTTGGCACACTTTTTGTTTTTGTAGTAAGTGAAGCCGCAAAGGCTTCAAAAATGAATGGGATAACAAATTAAGAAACTAAGCTCAAAAGTAGTGAATGAGCCTAGCTCAATCACTCCAAGACATAGTGTTTCATAGTGTGAGGGGTGGCCACTGTGCTGTGGTCGCCCCCTTTTTTATATCCGTCAAAAACTGGTTTGGGAATTGCTCACTTGCCGTTGCGGCCACCGATTGCCTTGCAAAGCCTCGCCGTAGCTTAGGCTGGGCCTGCTCGTTATCCCTTGCCGAAAACCCCACCGGTGGTGTGCCCATTTTCCCCCACTTCGCTGCGGATATATTGGACGAAAAGGCGCTTAGTAATTTCTTTTAATCAGCCGGATGGCCAGTTCTCGGAGCATTTGTTTGCGTGAAGAGCGTAGAGGCAGCTGTTGGAGGAGGTGAAGTGCTTTTTGCGTGTGGTTGTGTTGCATTTCTTTGACAGCTTCTTTGGCCCCGAGTTGGGTAAAGGCTTCTTGGACTTTGGCGATTTTGGTTTGCTCGTCCAGATTTTCTGCGTGTAGCCATTGCAGCAATTGTCGGGCTTGTTTTTCATCTGCTGCATCCAGAGCAGCTATGACCAAAGCGGTTTTTTTCTTTTGAAGAATGTCTCCACCTACGCGTTTGCCCGTTTGGAAATCTTCACCGAAAGTGTCGAGCCAGTCGTCTTGCAGTTGAAAAGCCAGGCCGAGTTGTATGCCGAAGGCATACAGGGTTTGCGCATCTTCTTTTTTTGCTCCTCCGATGAGGGCACCTATTTGCAAGGCGGCTGCAGGCAAAACGGCGGTTTTCCATTGAATCATTTGGAGGTATTCATCCATGCTGATGTGATTGCGCTGTTCAAACTCCATGTCCAGTTGTTGTCCGCGACAGACATCTACGGCTGTTTCGTTAAAAATTTTTAAGACTTCCAGCGCCAAGGGAGGTTTGAGACCTTTGAGCAGGTAGCTGTAGGCATAGATAAGAGCTATGTCGCCGGTCAGAATACCGGAAGAGAGTCCGTATTTTTTGTACACGGTGGCCTGGCCCCTTCGCAGATCTGCTGCATCCATGATGTCATCATGGGCGAGGGTGAAATTGTGAAACAGCTCAATGGCCAGCGCTGGAGGTAACCCTTGCTCTATATTTTCGTCATAGAGGGTGGTTGCCATGAGCAAGAGTACGGGGCGTAGGCGTTTTCCGCCTTGTTTTATGAGGTAGTGCAGGGGTTGGTATAGACCTTGAGGATGGAGGAGAGGAAGTTCCTTAGTCAGATAGGCTTCGAATAGGGATTGAAATTTCTCCACGAGTTTTTGTTTTTTTTCAAAAGAATATTACTTTTAAGCCGACTATCGAGCGTAATCCTAATGCCTATGTCGAGCAAAAAATACCGAATTTTGTTTGTTGGTTCCGATAAAGAACTGGCCTCAAAGTTAGAGGTTTTGCTCAAAAAGATAGATTCTCTTGAGGTGTTCTTTCATTGGGCGAGAACCAGCCGGGAGGGTTTGCAATACGTTTCGGATTTTTTGACGGATGTGGTTTTTGTCGATCCTTCTTTGACGAAGGCGAGGACGGCTCATTACATAGATTTGCTGAAGAGAAGCCTTTCGTCTTCGGTTCTTTTTTTAGCTCTCGGAAATGCAAACAGTACAAAGAGCATTGCCCGGTTGCTTGAAATGGGCTTTCATACGGTTTTGTTCAAAAAAGATTTACATCCCGTTTTGCTGAGCCACGTGCTTAGAATGAGTGAAGCTAGAAGAACTTTAGTGGAAAGAAATGGCCAGCAAAGACAAGTCAATGAAGATGCCCTCCAGGCTATGTTGCCGGAGCTTTGTAGCCAGGTTCCGGTAGGTGTTTGGGAATTTGACTTTTCTACAAATCGGCTGAGAGTTTCTCGCATTCTCCAAGCTGTTTTGCAGCTCCATCAAAGCATCTATGCCTTAACCCTTTCCGATTTTTTGAGGTTGATTCATCCGGAAGATAGGGAAGCTGTTCGTCTTTTTTTTCTACGTCCCAAACAAGAAAAAAATCGATTTCTCTTTTACAGATGGGTTTTGGATGAGAACCGCACCCAAAAGATGTTGCTTTTGAGCAGTGAGCTTTCGGACGAGCAGGAAGGAGTGTTATACGGTATTCAAATGGAGCTGCCGACGCTCACGCAGGATCAAGCCCCGAATAGTCAACTCATGGCACTTAGCGAGTGGTTTTTGTCACATGCTTTGGATGTGCTTAAGCAGATGTCCGGATCTGCCAGTTTACCGATTTTTAAACAAATCACGGCTATTCAACAGGGGAAATCTATGATGGGAAATTCCTCTATGAAGGAGTTTAGAAACATCAGCACGTTGGTGGATATTTACGTGACCACCACCAACGATTTAATGTCTCATTACGTATTGCAACGGGGAATTCCGGATACCCCGAGTTTGCCTTTTGTCATTGAAGATTTGGCTTCTCTTCTTGAATCTTATTTTGAGCGAAAAGCTGAGAATGCTTCCCTCAATCTTCGCATCCAAAAACGAGGTGATACCTCGGTCAAAATCATTGCTCAGCCCGGCTTAATCGGGTTTTTATTTTACAACATGATCAAAGGAGCGGTGAAATTGGCTCAGCCAAATACTTCTGCCTTTTTTAAGCACTTTCACGAGAAGTCCGGTGGTGTTATGATTTGTGATTTTATCCTTCAGGTTAAGGGCAGCTCCATTTGCAAGGAAAATCAAAAATTACTTAAAGCCATTAAAACTCTCGCTGAGCTGGAGTTTTTGAAGATAGAAGAGCAAGCTCAATCCATGGCTTTGACTTCGATAGCTATAGGTGTCGTGGGCTTGCGAAAGATAGGAGCTAAAATACACATCAATTTCAATGCCCGAGGCAGGATGATCATCAAAGCCAGGCTTTATGCTCCGGTCTTTTTGCCCGATGCCGGAGAATCGGAGGCCCTGTGTTTTAATCCGGAGCGCATTTTGCTGTGGGAGCCTTATGCGCCTCATCAACTCCTGGTGCAAAACAAACTGATTCAGATTTTTCCTCATGCTGTGGTAGATACTTTTTCTCACTTTGAAGAAGTGATGGAGCGATTGGAAAATGTTTCTTACAGCATGTTGTTGTTCTATCATCAAGCGATGTTTCAGCAGGAGGTGAAAACATGGTTGGCCAGACGCCAGCCAGAAGCACCACCCTTGATTTTTCTGGCTGCTCTCTCCGATGAAGAAAGCAGCAGGCCAATGGAAAAGTACAACAACGTCTATCTTTTCCCCAAAAAATTTGGTGCAAAAGAGTTTACCAGGTTTTTTTCTCCCCAAGCTGTAGAGTAATGCCAGCGATGTTTTGCAAAATTTTCACCGAAAAACAACTTTTGTGTTATGCCCATTAGAATGGAAAAAGACGATCCACGGCCGCCACGCAGAGAGCGGCGCCGGCCGGATCGCAATGGAGATCGAGGAGGTTTAGGGCGCTTTTTGCCCTTTATTCTCATGTTTGTTTTGAGGCGGCCCAAGCTCATTCTCCCTTTGTTGCTCCTGGGAGGTCTATGGTATTTTTTCTTCTACGATGGAGGTCAATCCGTTGCTTATCAAGACGAAGATCAACAAACGGAATTTTCCTTTGGCGCTACGTTGGATGAGGAGCACTATGACAAAGCCAAAGTTTTTCCAGCCCTGGCTGCCGGCAGTACGAGCTTGCCGGCTTCGGTGAGCTTACAACAGTACGCGCCGCGTCGCATGCAGCAGGGGCGCCAAGGCTCTTGTGTGGGCTGGGCTTCATCTTATGCAGGGCGAACCATATTGGAAGCCATGCGCACGGGCAAGCGACCGGATGAGGTAGCTTTTAGCCCTTCTTTTGTGTACAATCAAATAGCTTTGAGGGGATGTCAAGGGGCCTATATGGTCGATGCTATGGAAACCCTCACCCAAGAGGGCTCCCTGCCGTTTTCCATGTTCCCTTATGATGAAAGAGACTGTTCTGAACGACCCGATGCACGGGAACGCTCTCTGGCTGCTCAATTTCGCATCAAAGGCTATAACCGTCTGACCCTCGATGGCGACGACTATACGCCTGATTTGCAAGCCATCAAAGAACATCTGGCCCAAGGCGCTCCCGTCATCATCGGCATGCAAGTCGGAGGAACCTTTATGCATGAGATGGTGGGTAAGAAAGTCTGGCATCCCACCCGAAGAGATTACAGCCAATACGGTTTTAGTGGCCACGCCATGTGTGTGATTGGTTACGACGATCGCTTGGCCGGAGGAGCCTTCCAAATCATGAATTCCTGGGGCCCTTCCTGGGGCCAAAACGGCATAGCCTGGGTGCCTTACGATGCTTTTCAGTCTTTCGTCAAAGAAGCCTATGGCCTTTACCCAATGGGGACAGGCCCTCAATATCAACCCGATCTGCTGCAAGTGAAATTCGGCCTGCTCGAAAACAAAACCCAAAAGCTCTTACCTCTGCGGCAGGTCGGCGACCACCTCTTTCGCACGCAATACCCCATCAGGCCGGGAGATAAGTTTAAGGTGGCCATTACCAATTCGGTGGAATGCTACATCTACATCTTTGGCGAAGAAACCGATGGGTCCAGCTATGTGCTCTTTCCCTATACTCCTAAGCACGACGCTTACTGCGGTATCGTCGGAACGCGGGTCTTCCCCCGCGATTATTCCCTCACAGCCGATGAACTCGGTAAAAGAGACCGCATAGCCATCGTCATTTCTAAAAAAGAGTTGAATTTTGAACAGCTCAATAGCTACATCAACCGGGCGCCGGGTAGAAGCTATGTAGAGAAGTTCGATGCGGTTTTGGCTGACCTTAGCCTTCCGAATGTCGATTTTCAAGCCGGTGAAGCCATCTCTTTTCGAGCAAAAACCCAAAGCCAGGGTAAAGAGCTGGTCAGTGTGGTTATTGAACTGGATAAGGAGTGAGGCTTGCTACAGGTCAAAATTCCTCTGTACCTTTTGCTGGCTCAATCCGGCTTGACGTGGAGATTGCTTTCAGGCTAAGCCATTTGGAATAGTTGAAGTTCATAAACGTTTTGCATGCAAGAGGGGTTTGAACGGTTTTAACCGTTCAAACCCCTCTTGCTTTTAGCTATACTCATGGCGAAGTGGCTTGGGAGGCGTCAGCCTCCCAAACTCCCTATCTTTTGCTCGTTTGCGAGTCGCAAGTATCCCAAACCGTTTTGGTTTGGGCATGAACAGACTCAAGTTTTCTCATTTGGCATGTCGCAATAAATATTTGGCCATTTCAAGCAAACATTCCGGCTATAGAGCACCTTACTTTTGCATCGCTTGTATAGAGATTTCTGCGATATGTTTTTCTTGTCGCCTGGAAATTGCATGGCCTTGTCTTTTTTGAACAGGCAGGGCCGATTTTTAACCCCAAAAAAATGCACACATGAGAGCATCTTTTTTTTCGCTTGTCTTGTTTTTTTTGACAGGCTTTTCATCACTTTTAGCCCAAAAACCGAATGATGCCCTTTGGATGGAAGTTGATGCCAGACAACTTCCGCTTTCGGAAGAGCGCAGAATCATACCCGATAAATACCGCAGTTTAGAGCTGGATTTTGAGGGGATGAAAACGCTGTTGGCAGAAGCCCCTCCCCGATTTGGCGAAAGCCCCAAACCCTCTTCCGTACTGATGCCTATCCCTCTGCCGAATGGTGAAACCTTACATGTTGAAGTGTACGATGCTCCCGTTTTGCACCCCGATTTGGCGGCCAAATATCCGGGGATACGCTCTTTTGTCGGGCAGGGTGTGGAGGATCCCGCAGCCATCGTGCGTTTTGATTATACGCTCAAGGGGTTCCACGCCATGGTCTTGTCTCCTGTTTTTGGAACGATTTTTATTGACCCTTATGCTGAAGGGGATACGCGGTACTACATTTCTTATTACAAGCGAGATTTTAAAAAATCGGATGACTTCACTTGTCATGTGGAGGAATGGAAACAAAATTTGCATCAAACGCATCCCGCAGAGCAGAAAATGGCAGGAGATTGTCAGTTGCGCACTTATCGCCTGGCCCTGGCTTGCACAGGAGAATACGCTCAATATCACGGGGGTACCGTGGCCGATGCCCTGTCGGCTATGAATACGAGCATGACCCGTGTAAACGGAGTCTTTGAGCGGGACGCGGCCATCACCATGCAGCTGGTTCCCAACAACGATCAAATCGTTTTTCTCGATCCGGCTACCGACCCTTATACAAACAATGACGGCGGAGCCATGCTCAGTCAAAATCAAACCACCTGCGACAACCTCATTGGCTCGGCCAATTACGACATCGGCCATGTTTTTAGCACCGGCGGTGGCGGCGTGGCATTCCTGGAGAGCCCTTGCAACAGTGCCAATAAAGCCAAGGGGGTTACAGGACTCTCCAATCCCATAGGTGACCCTTTTGACATCGATTATGTAGCTCATGAAATGGGGCATCAGTATGGTGGCCGGCACACCCAAAACAACGATTGCAACCGGGACAACCAGTCTTCTTACGAACCGGGTAGTGCCTCTACCATTATGGGGTATGCCGGTGTTTGCTCGCCGGATATTCAGGTCCACAGCGATGATTATTACCACATCAACAGCATCATTTTAATGGGCAATTTTGTTACGACTGCGGGCAACAGTTGTCCTATGGTTACGACTACCGGCAACAACCCGCCTACGGCCAATGCAGGTTCTGACTATACCATTCCCCGCAGTACGCCTTTTGTCCTCTCCGGAACGGGTAGCGATCCGGATAATGATGCGTTGACCTATTGTTGGGAGCAATACGACAAACAGGTGGCACCTATGCCCCCCCAATCAACTCAAACTGTTGGTCCTGCTTTTCGCTCTTTTGGGCCCAAGAATACGCCCGAGCGTTATATGCCCAATCTGGAAGCTGTGATTCAGGGCATTTCCCCGACCTGGGAGGTTCTTTCCGATGTGAACCGCAGCTATCACTTTCGTTTAACGGTACGCGACAATTATGCCGGTGCAGGTTGTACGGCTGATGATGAAATGGTAGTTACGGTAGATGCTTCTGCAGGGCCTTTTGTCGTTACGGCGCCCAATACAGCTGTTACCTGGACGGCCGGCACCATGGAGACGGTCAGCTGGAATGTGGCAGGTACCCATACCGGAACGGTCAATACGCCTAATGTGGACATTCTTCTCTCCTTGGACGGGGGCTATACCTATCCGGTCGTCTTGGCTTCGGGTGTGCCCAACGACGGTTCGGAAACGGTTGTTGTGCCCAATATGCCTACGAATACGGCCCGTGTGCAGGTTAGAGGTGCCGGCAATATTTTTTACGACATCTCCGATGAAGATTTTACCATTGTGGGAGGCTCTGAGGCAGATTTTACCATCAGTTTACTCAACCCGCAAATGACCGTTTGCCAGGGGGTGAATGCTTCTTACCTGGTAGCGCTGGGTGTTGTTGGAAATTTCAGCGACTCGGTTGCGCTGTCGGTTAATGGCTTGCCTGCCGGTACGAATGCCACTTTTTCTGCCAATCCGGCGCTTCCCCCCGATACCCTGACTTTAATCGTTGAAAACCCTGCTTCGGTACCTCCCGGCACGTATCCTTTTGAAGTCGTTGGTAGCACGCCCGGCACGATGCACCTAGTTAGTGGTGTATTGATTGTACAGGCGGCGGCTCCTGCTCAGGTCGTGCTTCTCAGCCCACCCGACGGGACTTTAAATATGCCGCTGTCTCCTCTGCTCAGCTGGGCAACGGAAAACGGCGCTACATCTTACTATCTGGAGGTCGCTACCGATAGCGTCTTTACGACCTTGGCAGAAAGTGCTATGCCGGCCGATACCTTTTACGTCGCAGGACCTCTTGCCCCGAATACGACCTATTTCTGGCATGTTGCAGCTCAAAATGGTTGTGGTGAAGGAGATTTTTCTACGGTTTTTTCTTTTACCACCCAAGATACTTTTCCCCCTACAGACTGTGTTCCGCCCCTCAATGCCATGGCACAACCTACAGCCAATACGGCATTGATTTCCTGGCCTCCTGTGCCGGGTGCTTTGAAATACAACATTCGCTATCGTCTCATGGGCAGCACAGATCCCTGGAAACAAAAGGGCACTTTCACTTCTCATATTACTTTGGTTGGCCTTTCGGCAAATACCGCTTATGAATACCAGCTGCGCAGCCGCTGTGCAGATGGATTGACGGACTGGTCGGAGCTGTTTTTCTTTACCACCCCGGACGGAATGGATAGTCCCGATTGTCAGGCTTTTATTCCTATAGAGCCGGTTTCTACCACCATGAATTCAGCCCTAATCAGTTGGCAACCTATACCCAATGCCTTCCTTTATCGCCTGCGTTATCGTCCTCTCGGCGGCGGGGAAGCCGATTGGGTACGTATAACCACTCAAGACACTGCTGCGCTGCTTGAAAACCTAAACCCGGCTACTACCTACGAATACCAAACCAAGACCCTTTGTGCTTTCGGTTGGACGCCCTGGTCTGCTATGGTCTATCAGTTTACTACCTTAAATGGTTTGCTCTACAGCGAGCATCCCGATGTGCATCAGGGAACTTCTTGGGCTCTGCCTTTCGGCAAAACGAAAACGGTGGAAGATTTTACCTTCTTCCCCAATCCGGCTACGGATCGTCTGGTCGTTCAGTGGCCCTCTTCCTTTTCCGGACAGCTGAGCCTTAGTATCCGCAGTCTTTCGGGAACCTTGCTGTATGCGGGCACTTTTACAGAGACCCGTGAAGTGGAGATTGACCTGTCTTCCTGGCCTGCCGGAGTCTATGTGTTGGAATGGTATAGAGCGGGACAACCGCCTCTCATGAAGCGTTTTATACGCATGGAGTAAAGGCTATACTCGTGGCGGGGCGATTTGTGAGGCGTCAACCCCTCAAATTCCCTGTCTTTCGCCCGTCTGCGAGTCGTAAATGCTCCAAACCGTTTCGGTTTGGGTAGATGGCGAGAGTTGGCAAGTAGCTTTGTGCTGCTTGCCAACTCCTTTGGCTTTATTCTTTGGAATAAAAAATCCTTTTCACGACTTCTTCTCGCTTTCCTCTGCTGACGGGAATTCTGTGTTCTCCGATTTCCAGCATATTCCCATCTATGCCCCGGACGCGATCACAAGCTATGATGTAAGATTTGTGTACGCGCATAAAGCTGTTGGATGGTAGGACTTCTACCAGGGATTTCATGCGGTTGAGCACTACGTATCTGCCGTGATCACAGTGGATGCGAACGTATTCTTTGAGGCCTTCGACAAAGAGGATGTCTTTAAAGTAGATTTTTTTTAGCGTGCCATCTACTTTTACCGCCAGAAAATCTTTTCCGGAAGATTTATTGGCAAGGAGAACAGGGGGAGGTCCTTGCTGCCTGCGACGGTGCATTTCTTTGGCTTTATTTACGGCCTTGAGAAAGCGCTCAAAAGAAAAGGGCTTGAGCAAATAATCTACGGCATCCAAGTCAAAAGCCTCGGCAGCGTAGTTGGCATAAGCTGTGGTGAAGATGGTCAGGGGTGGATGTGGCAGAGATTTTAACAAATTGTTTCCCGAAAGGGTGGGCATCTGGATGTCTAGAAAAAGCAGATCGATGTTTTGCTCTTGCAGTATTTCCAGGGCTTCCATGGGAGACTTGACAAAGCCCGCCGGCTGCAGCTCAGGAACCTGGGCAATAAATTCCTCGAGCAACTTTAAGGCCAGATATTCGTCGTCAACAGCTAAAACTTTCATGAGTGGTGTGTGGGTTAAGTGTTCTCTGTATTGTTCAAGAGGAGGTAAGGGGTAGCTGTAGGCTGACTTCAAAAGAAGTGTCAGTTTGTTTAACGGTAAAGTGATGGGCATTGGGATAGAGCAAGGCCAAGCGCTTGCGCATGTTGTGTAGCCCCACGCCTCCTACTTTGTCTTTTTGTTCGTGGCGTTTGTCCACGCTATTTTTTGTAGTGAAATTCAGAAAGCCGTCTTTGATGTTTACCTCAATGCGGGCATAAGCGCTTGCGTTGATGTCAAAATCGCAGTGCTTGAAACAATTTTCCACCAGAGGCATGAGCATAAGCGGTTCTACTTCCCATCCGGAGGGGTTGCCCGAGTATTGAAATTCCAGTTGCGGTTTTTGCTCCATTTTCATTTTGAACAAAGCTACGAACTCCTCTATATGCTTGAGTTCCTTGGCTAAGGGTACCCGTTCTTTTTGCCCTTCGTAAATGACGTAGCGCAACAAGTCGGACAAGCGCAGGACCATCTCAGCTGTTTTTTCAGATTTGGCGATGGCCAGGGAGTAGATGTTGTTGAGGGTATTGAACAGGAAATGGGGATTGATTTGTGCTTTGAGAAACTGCAATTCAGCTTCTCTGCGCTCTTGTTCCAGCTTGCGTTTTAGGGCTTCTTTTTGCTGGTAGTACTGCAGCAAGCCGTAAAAAATACTCACGGCTATGATGGCTATGTTGGTGATAAAGGCGGCTATGGTCAGGGCTGATTGGAGGTTTATTCGGGTCATTTCTCCGGGTAGGCTGGTCAGCCGGATGTTGAAGTAAGCTCGGAACAGAGCTGTGCCGAAGAAAAGTAGCATCAACCAGAAAAAATAGCGCAAATAGTGGTAGCGCGTAAAAAGCCTTTGCATGAGGTACAGATTGGTGTAGAACACCAGAGCCATCAGGCCTATGTTTAACAGAGACCGTATCCACAGGACGTTCCAAGGCAATTGACCCAGAAATACCATGGTGTGCAGGCCCAGGGCAACCAGCCAGATACCGGCATGCAGCAGGAGGTGTATTCCCCGGCGATTAAGCGTAAGTAGAGATTTTGTTTTTGCAAGCATGTTTTTTATCAGCTTGTCCTAAAAACTTGGGAGAAAAACGATATTTTGTCGCTTTATCTCTCCACCGTTTTATCACGAGTATATTTCCACCTTAAAGATACTATCTGTAAGAACAAATCGAGGTATTTGTTCAACGAATTGCTTTTCAGCTTCAACAAGTGGAAGCTCAGCAACCATAAACTGGAGTTAAAGTGTTTTTCGGCTCCTTTTTTTCCCTTTTCGCAGGATATTGAAAAATAGCCTCTGCAGGTTGAAATGATTTGCCTAAAGGCCGTCAGCCCTCTTTCCTTTGCTCCTGCAATCAACCCATTTTTTCATGTTCAAACTTTTTTAAGATGAAAACGAATTGGAAAATCATCGCTTTGTTTTTGACTTCAGCCCTTTTTGCTTTTGCTTCCTGCCGCCCTGACAATATGGATGAGGGTGATCCCGCCACTAAGGAAATGTCGGAGGAAGACGCTCTGGATATCATTGAGATTTCTTTGAGTGATGAATCCGGTGGGCTTTCCAAGGAAGCCGAACAAGCGGCGGTCATTGCCGACGATTATGCTCAAAAGAGCCTGCTGGATTCCCCTTGCGGGCAAGAAAAGGATACGAGCTTTGTTTATGAGTACAACGGCACTTTGGCGCAAGCCAGCTATTCGACCGGTAGCACCTTTGTCCTGAACTGCAACGATTTGGACATCCCCGTTTCCATGGACTATACCTCGCAAACCACAGGTTCTTATACCGGTCAAGTCATGACTTCTTCTGATAGCGGCCAGTCTTCCTGGAATCTGGACAACTTAATGGTAGGCACCGATTATATTCTCAACGGCACTTATTCGCGCAGTGGTTCACAGGCGTCTTTGGTGCGCAATCAGAATGCTTTTACTTCCCAGCTGGATATGAGCTTTGAGAACATCAACATCAACAAGGGAAATCACAAAATAGACAGCGGACTGATTACCTACACTTTGACAGCAGAACTCGAAGGTGGAGGCAACTATACTTTCGAAGGCACTATTGTCCTGCTGGGCAACTCCTCTGCCGATGTCATCATCAATGGGACGACTTACCACCTTGCCTGGTAAATGTGTTCTTTCCGTCTGGTGCAGTTGAGCCTGCATCAGGCGGAATGGTCTTTAACGAAAATCAAAGTTATGAAATGCCTGCTCGAACAAGGAGGGTATCTGATTGGATGGATAATCGGAACGGCCTTTTTTTACCTGCGCTATCTATTGGCCGCCGGTGCTACTTTCCTCTTCTTTTACCACTTTTATCCCCAGCGGTTTAGACCTAAAAAAATACAAAAATGTTTGCCTCGGACTAAGAGGATGCTGGAAGAAATGAAATACTCCTTTTTTACCTCTCTTGTTTTTGTGGCTGTGGTGGTGGGTATTTACTTTCTACGGCTCTCGGGGCTGACTTTGTTGTACCCCGAAATAAAAGAATACGGCTGGGGGTATTTTTTGTTCACACTGGTTTTTCTGATTTTTGTTCACGACACGTATTTTTACTGGATGCATCGTCTGATGCACCATCCCCGCTTGTTTTGGATACATAAAGAGCATCACCGTTCTCGCAATCCCACACCCTGGACAGCTTTTGACTTCCATCCTTTGGAGGCCGTTCTGGAAATTGCTTTTGTTCCCGTTTTGGTCTTTGTGATTCCCCTCCACCCTGCAGCGCTTTTCTTTTTGAGCTTTTGGCTGCTGTTGTGGAATATAGTCGGCCATTTGGGGTATGAATTGTTTCCGTCAAGGCTTACACGGCATTCTTTGCTCAAGTGGCTCAACACTTCTACCCATCACAATTTGCATCACCAGCAGGTTCAGTACAACTTCGGTTTGTATTTCAACATCTGGGACAGCCTTATGGGTACCAACAATCCACGTTATCTGGAAATTTATCACGAGCTAACGACAAAGAAGCCGGATGGAAATCAAGCTGTTTCATCGGTATGACCTTTATCTGTCGATTCAAATAAACCCTTGCCGTCTAAGCGCGTCTAAGAGACAGCTTACGGGCAGTGGTTTCATCTAAAAGCTGGTTTTTATCAACTTGTGTCTGTATCAAACTCCGGTTTGATGTTGCCTTTCATTTTTTCACTTTTTAAAAAACAAAAAAGACATGAAAAATTCACGCATTTTTTTAGGCTTTTTTCTCAGCTTGGGTTTTCTGATGTTCACTGCGTGCCATCAGGATAACATTGAGCCGAGCCAAGAGCAAAATCAGGTACAGGAGGAAATGCTCAGTGAAGAGCAGGCTGTAGAAATGATTTCCAAATCCATTGCTCCGGAAACCGAAGGACTTTCGGCCGAAGCTGAAGAAGCGGCCGTAGTTACCGATGCTTATGCCAAATCGTTAAACTGTGGAGATTCGGGGGATACCACTTTTGTGCGTTCTCACGAAGGTCCCAACGTAACGGCTTCTTTTACGATTCACCGCAACTGGGAGTTGATTTGTGAAGACGGGCAGCCGGTTGCTTTGCAATTGTTGCGCGAAGTCGAAGGTGGGTACGAGGGGCCGCAGTTCGTAGCGGAAGGTTCGTCAATCACAAACCTGGAGGTAACGCATTTGCTTTCGCCCCATTTCGTCATTGTCAACGGCACGCGTGAAGCTCAGCGCACTCGAACTTCGGTGGAAAATCCCGATTTCGTCGTGGATACCGAGATGAACATGAATTTCCTCGACATCAAAGTATCTCGTGCTCTTCATCGAGAAATTCTGGCCG
>JALSKB010000052.1 GCA_026989035.1 Saprospiraceae bacterium
GTGTGTATGGCTGGCAGACCTGCGGCAGTAGGTCAACCCACTGACCACTTAGATACACCCAAACCATTTTGGTTTGGATGTATCTACGCCTCCCAAACCACTTTGCCATGAGTATATTTATAACGCACCAGTAGGAAGTCGGGGAGTTTGAGGTGAGTGAGTATCCCACACTATTCCGTAATGAGTATATTATTACGCTATCAGTGTTTAGATTTATGTGTTGTGCGTGGCAGAGAAAATAATGTAAAAGTTAGAAAGTTCCTTAGAGCTATGTATTTATATTTGTTTTTTGAAAAAAGAGGCCTGAGCCTTGCTGTACTCAGGCCTCCAAGGAAACGCTTTACAAACTGCAGAGAGCTAACCTTCTAAGTCGGCAATGATGATAGGTCCTTCCATAAGACATCTTGCCTTGAGGTTGGGGAACAATGGTGAGGTAAAGAAATTGGTGTAAAAGATCTTCATAACGGTAAGTTTTAGTTAGAAAATTTGTTTTTCGATGTAAAATTGTCACGAGAAACCGATATGGAAATAAAAAAAAATCAGCTTGAAATATGGTGGGTTTTGACATAATAACAGGAGTTAATCTAGCGTTTAAAAGAAAAGAACTATTCCCTATTGACACTCCTTTTGAAGGGAGAAATGGCTTAGAACCCCTGAGTTTCTTACCTTTTTATGAATCAGCTTGCCTATGGTTTTGTTGCCTTGGCTTTAATAGAGATGTTGACGAAATTTTTGTTTTTATAGGGCAAAGTAAGGTCGGTTGCACTATTGAGTCTTTTAAAAAAAATATTGTTATTTACAAAAATTTCTTTTTTGGGGGGTGTTGAGGCCTTTTTAGGCTTGCTGATTAAGCATTTTTTGCTGTTGCTTGATTGTGTCTTTTTGTCTGTTTTTGAAGAAATAGTCGGGGAAGTAGAATTTGATGTATTGAATTTAGCCTTCTTATGTTTTCTTCAATATCTAAGTTTCTTCATCATTTTGGGCAAGACTAAATTTTAAAAGTTTAGGTTGGGATGTGGTGCTTTGAGCTGCTGTGGTGAGGTACAGTTACACTTAAATTTTTTGATTATTTTTGTTCGGTACATGAAAACGCTAAATTTTGTGTAGCTGCTTTTCATGGATGAGAAGCATGTTTATATCTAGTACTGCACAGTTTTTGTCTTATGAAAAAAGAAGTCGTTGTTTTAAAAAAACTGAATGGGCGTAAAGGGGCCAAGGTAGATCGAGGAATTTATGAACGCCGTATTGAAGCCCTTAAAGACATCTTCATGCTTTGGGGTGAAATAAGTTATTCTGCACTGGAGCAACATCTTGAAGACCACCCGGGTATAGAGGAGCAACCTTCTTCTTGGCTTGCTGATTTGCTAGAAGATTTGCAGGTGAAAGGGCTAGTTTCTTTACAAGGGGAAGGCTATCTTTGGAATGATTCTTAGTTTGAATGGGATCAGGTTGACTCCTTTCGTTTACTTGAAGGTATCATCTTCCGGCTAAAATTGCAGAAAGCAAAGGGCCTCCTTCCGGGCTATTGCTCCCGATCGAAAAGGCAATAGGAATAGGGGGAAGTTGCTGTGTTGTTGCTCTAGGCTTGCCGTAGAATTGAGCTCAGAGAGTCATTTCCCAAGGCGGTTTTCAGGAACTTTTTAATCACTTGAACAAAAAATGTTTGAAAACCTTTTATTTAAAACAAAAAGTTGTATATTTGTGCCGGAATAAACTTATAGAATCATGCTTCAATTACCTATTTTCATCAGCAAGAAAGGCACTCGTGTTGTACGCGCCATGGATTTATACCGCGCCTTGGAGCTTCCCATCGCACAATATTCGGTTTTATTGCGTAAGTGGCTTAAAGGGGTTTATGAGTTTCAGGACGGAGGCATTCGCAAACCGGAAAATATGCGTGATTTTGCCCGAAGAAAAACGGGTGAACCTTTGGTAGAAGATTACTACCTGACATTGGAATTGGCTAAACAAATTTGCTTGCAATCCAACAGCAAACACAAACTAAAATATGCCCGCTACCTCAAGGCTGTCATGCGTAAAGAAGGTAGTGATCGACGTAATGCATTGCGGCAGATGCAAAGCCTTTTGCATCTCGTGAAAGCGCTGAGCAAAGTGAGCAATCAAATCTGTTGTGAACGCCGGCATGCAGAGGTTTACAAACGACGTCATGGCGGGCGTTTTGACGGTTGGTGGGACTATCGAAAGAAATTGCTAGGGATAGATAAAGCCAAGTTCAGAAGACAAGCACATACAAAAGGAGACAAAGACCAGGCTAAAACTAATCTTTCTCTGCGAAATTTTCTCCTGCATCAAGATCCGGCCGAGTTGATTCGAGTGGGTATTGTAGATTGGTTTATGGCGCATGGCAAAAACCCGGATTACGCGCTGTCCATGGCTCAACTAGGCAAGGATCTTGCCCTTCTGCTAAAGGTTGAGGTTGAGGATGATTGTCAGCCCAAATGGAAAGAACAGCACAGCCTTTTTGCCGGTGCAGTGCAAGGTGATTTGTGGCCTTTAGCCGGCTAACTTAATCTTTAGGGCAAAAACCTTTTTACGACAAGCGCTCTAAAATTTTCATAGCAGCTTGGGGTATTTTTGTGCCCGGCCCAAAAATAGCACTTACGCCTTGTTGATGCAAAAAATCATAATCTTTAGGTGGTATCACACCACCTACAACGAGTAGGATATCCTCACGCCCTAACTTTTTGAGAGCAGCCAAAGTTTGAGGCACCAGAGTTTTGTGTCCGGCTGCCAGTGAAGAAATACCTAAAATATGTACATCGTTCTCTGCAGCCTGACGAGCAGCCTCTTCCGGCGTCTGGAAAAGAGGACCAATGTCCACATCAAACCCCAAGTCGGCAAAGCTGGAAGCGATAACTTTAGCCCCGCGATCGTGCCCATCTTGCCCCAGTTTGGCGATTAAAATTCTAGGGCGTCGCCCTTCTTTTTCGGCAAACTGCTCTACCTTTTCTCGTGCTTTTTTGAAATCCTCATCTTGCTGTATTTCTCTAGAATACACACCTGAAACAGCTCGCCCTCTGGCTTGATAACGACCAAATTCTTTTTCCATAGCAGCGGTAATTTCTCCTAAAGTAGCTCGCAAACGGGCTGCCTCAACGGCCTTCTCCAAAAGATTGCAATTTGCTTTTTGAGCACAGTGGAATAATTCCTCTAAAGCTTTTTGCACAGCTGCTTCATTTCGCGTGGCCCGTATTTTTTGCAAGCGTTCAATTTGTGCTTTTCGCACGGCAGTATTGTCCACTTCAAGTACCTCAATGTCCGGTTCATTTTCCGTTTGAAAGAGGTTAACGCCGACAATTCGTTCTCTTCCGGAATCTATTCGTGCTTGTTTTCTCGCGGCAGCTTCTTCTATCCGCATTTTGGGTATGCCAGCCTCCAATGCTGCTGTCATTCCACCCAGCTTTTCGACTTCTTCAATATGTTCCCACGCCCGTTGAGCTAGCTCTCGGGTCAAGTACTCCACATAATACGAGCCACCAAGTGGGTCTACTACCCGCGTGAGGCCCATTTCTTTTTGCAGGTAAATTTGCGTATCCCTGGCAATCTTGGCAGAAAAATCCGTAGGCAAAGCAATGGCCTCATCCAGGGAGTTTGTATGCAAAGACTGTGTGCCGCCAAATACCGCAGCTAAAGCTTCAATGGCTGTGCGTGCAATGTTGTTGTAAGGGTCCTGTTCCGTAAGGCTGTAGCCGGAAGTCTGGCAGTGGGTCCGCAATGCCAGGGATTTGGGGTTTTGGGGATTAAATGGTTTGACCAACTTTGCCCACAAGATGCGTCCGGCTCTCATTTTAGCGATCTCCGTAAAGTGATTCATCCCTATTCCCCAAAAAAAGGAAAAACGCGGAGCAAAAGCGTCTATATCCAAGCCCGCCAGCAAACCGGCCCGCAAATACTCCAAGCCATCAGCCAAGGTATAAGCCAATTCCAAATCAGCCGGTGCGCCGGCTTCGTGCATGTGATAGCCGCTAATACTAATTGAATTAAAGCGGGGCATGTATTTAGCCGTATAGGCAAAGATGTCTGAGGCAATGCGCATAGACGGCTTGGGTGGATAGATATAAGTATTGCGCACCATGAACTCCTTCAAAATGTCGTTTTGAATCGTGCCGCTGAGCTGTTCTTTCGGTACACCTTGCTCTTCTGCAGCAACAATGAAAAAAGCCATAATGGGAATGACAGCTCCATTCATGGTCATGGAAACCGACATTTTGTCCAGTGGAATGCCATCAAAAAGGATTTTCATGTCTTCTACACTGTCAATGGCCACACCCGCCATGCCCACATCTCCTTGCACGCGTGGGTGATCGGAATCGTATCCTCTATGTGTTGCCAAATCAAAAGCCACGGACAAGCCTTTTTGGCCTTGAGCCAAATTGCGTCGATAAAAAGCGTTGCTTTCTTCTGCCGTAGAAAAGCCTGCGTATTGCCGTATTGTCCAAGGCCGAAGTACATACATGGTGCTATATGGCCCCCGTAGATAAGGAGGAATCCCCGAGACAAAGCGAAGGTGCTCTATGTTTTTCCAGGATTCAGGTTTGTAATGTGTTTGGAGGTTGATGCCTTCCGCAGCGGCTTCAACAGGTCGGGCTTTTCGTTTCCGGCCGGGTCGCAAATGAAAATCCAACGGTTGATCGAAAATTTTCATGCAACGAAGATACATAAACTTTGCCAGCTACATGGGTTAAAGTGAATTGCTTGGGGTGGTGTTTGAGTTTGAAAATTCTCAATACCCTAAGTCTCCTTTTCGTCAAAAAACAAAAAGGCGCTTTAAATTACTTCTGGCTATGGAAAAGCGGGAAGAGCAGAACCTAAGCCCTGCTGCTTCCCGCTGCGAAACTACCTGACTTTTGCCGTGAATTCATCTATACCCAAACCAGCATGGTTTGGGTAGCTTGGGATGCTCACGCACCCCAAACCACTTCACCATGGGTATATATACAAGATGAGTTTTACCAATACCTTTGGCGTGAAAAAACAAAACACCAAAGGACAAATGGACCGATCTATTTGAATTTGAGGCAATGAACTAAATAATCCTTACTTTTGTCGGGATTTCATTTGGTGAAAGAGAATGTAGCAATACCTATACCTATGGATTTCAGACGTACCAGGCAGATAAGTGCCGCGCTGGTTTTCCTTATAGCGGGAAGCGTTTATTTCATGACAGCTCAGCGCACCGGTAGTTTATGGGACTGTGGCGAGTTTATTTCCGGAGCCTATAAATTGGAGGTCGTACACCCTCCCGGTGCCCCCTTGTTTTTGCTCATAGGGCGCATGTTTACCGTCGTTGCAGAAGCGTTGAGCGACAATCCGGAAAGCATAGCTCTTTCGGTGAATTTGCTTTCCGGCATTTCCACGGCTTTGGCTGCTATGTTCATTGCCTTGGTAACCATGTTGCTGGGTTCTCGGGCTTTGACCGGAGGCGATCGCGAACCCGAAGCTGAAGAAAACATCGCTTTGGCTACTGCAGGTTTGGTTGCCGGCTTGTGCACGGCTTTTGCCACGTCTATTTGGTTTTCTGCTGTGGAAGGAGAAGTTTACGGCTTATCTACTTTCTTTACCACACTGACGCTGTGGGCCATGGTCAAATGGTACGTCTTGCCCGATGAGCCTCAATATGATCGCTGGTTGGTTTTCTCGATTTTTGCAGCGGGCCTCTCTATTGGCGTCCACCTTCTCAGTATTCTGACTTTCCCGGCTTTAGGCATCCTCTACTACCTCAAGCGTTACAAAACCCATACTCCCTTAGGCATGTTTCTGGGAGCAGCAGCCGGTGTTGTCGGTTTAGGCGTCTTTCTCAAACTCATCATTGTAGGTATCCCTAAGCTATGGGCCATGTTCGAATTGCCCATGGTTAATGGTATGGGTTTGCCGGTGCACAGTGGAATCCTGCCTGCGGCTTTGCTGATTTTTAGCTTCATTTACTGGGGCTTACGCAAAGCCCACCAAAAGAAAAGTAGAGAATGGCAACTTCTCTTTGTCAGCTTGGGCTTGATTGTTGTGGGCTTTTCTACCATAGGTACAGTCATTATCAGAGCTAATGCCGTGCCGCCTATCAACATGAATCGTACCGACAACGTCATGCGGCTCATTCCCTACCTCAACAGAGAGCAGTACGGAGAACGCCCGCTGCTCTATGGGCCTTGGTACGGTGCACAACCCATTGGTCAAGAATTTGAAGACCGTTACGACTTGGTCAATGGTCGCTATGAAGTGGTTGACCAAAAAGTCTCTTACGTCTATGCGGCAAAAGACAAAATGCTCTTCCCGCGTATGGCTGACAATACGCAGGGACGACCGCGCTTGTACGAAATGTGGCGGGGAGGTAAAAAGGGAAAACCTACTCTTTTTGAAAACATTAGTTTTTTTCTGCGCTATCAATTGGGGTGGATGTATTGGCGTTACTTCATGTGGAATTTTGCCGGAAGGCAAAACGGCATTCAAGGCTTTTATCCCTGGGACCCTTCCCGGGGTCATTGGCTTTCCGGCATAAAGCCTTTAGATGAAGCACGACTTTACAATGAAGATGAACTTCCGCAACAATTTAAAGACGATGCCGCCCGAGACAAATACTTCCTCGTTCCTTTTTTGTTAGGCTTACTGGGGCTTTTCTTTCACTTTAAACGCCGACCCAAGGAGGCCATAGCTCTTTTTGTCCTCTTTTTTATGACGGGCATTGGCATCATCATTTACTCTAATCAACCCCCCAATGAACCCCGTGAGCGCGACTATGTTCTGGCCGGTTCAATGTTCACCTATGCCATTTGGATAGGTATGGGTACTTTAGCACTCTTTTCTGCCTTTCGGCAAAAATGGAACCTTTCGGCAAATGTTGCTGCAGTGCTGGCTTCCCTGATTACTTTGTCGGCTCCCCTACTCATGGGTACACAAAATTTTGACGAAAACAACCGCAGCCACATCAAAGCGCCTCGTGATTACGCCAAAAATTTCCTGGAGTCTTGTGCGCCCAATGCCATCATATTTACTTACGGGGATAACGACACTTATCCACTCTGGTATGCTCAGGAAGTGGAAGGCATAAGAACCGATGTGCGGGTTGTTAACCTCAGCCTCATAGCTGTAGATTGGTATATCGACCTGCTTCGGCGCAGAATTAATGATTCTCCGCCCTTAAAGCTCACTATACCTTCATCGGCCTATAGGGGAAGTAATCGAGTGGCTACTCCTTACTACAACCCCAGGCAGGGGGAGTCTTATGACCCCAAGCTGGACATCGAGATGAATGCGCTGGAGGTACTGAGACATATTGCAAAGGATCAGATTCCTGCAGGTACTTCTTCTCGCCAGCCTAAAAGTTTTTTGCCCACTAAACGGATGTATCTGGCTGTGGATGTACCCAAAGCTTTTGAGCGTGGCTGGGTGACGGAAGCGGATTCGGGAAAAGTAGTCAGTCGCATCCCCATCCGCATTAACAAAGACAAGCAATACCTCATCAAAGATGAATTGGCCATTTTGGATGTCATAGCGTCCAACATCAACGAACGCCCCATTTACTTCGCCGTTACCGGGCGTTCGGAGAAAATGTTTAATCTCCAGGACTACATGCAACTCGAAGGTTTGGCCTTGCGCATTGTACCCGTAAAAACCGAAATGAGCAATGATCGGCGCATGTTTGGTAGTGTTTATGGTGCGGGGCGCGTAGCCCGCGACATAGTCTATCGCAATGCCATGGAAAAATTTGCCTGGGGCAATTTCGACAAAGAAAAGCTCTATGTAAATTATAGCTACGGGCCCAGCATACAGAGCTTCCACATCATGTTTCTGCGCACAGCTCAGGACTATCTCAAGCACGGAGACAAGGAAAAGGCTTTGGCTTTAGCCAAAAAATATCTGGAAGTTTTTCCCGACATGAACTTCCCTTATGATTATCGCACCATGCGTTTTTTGTCGCTCATGGTTGAGGCCGGAGCCTATGAAGAAACCAAGCCCCATTTAAAGAAGTTGGCCAACAGGTTGGAAAATATGCTGACCTTTTACTTCTCGTTGGATGATAGAGATTTGGAAGCCGGCTTTTCTCAAGACTTAGGTTTGACTTTGCGCACCAAAGATGATCTCGTGGCTTTGGTCAAAAAACAGGAAGATGATGCTTTTGCTACAGAACTGGAAAAACAGTTTAAGGACTTTGATTTAGGAACAGGTGGTTTGCCACCTATGGGTAAATAAAATGACAAACAGCCGGCTAAAAATCTGCCGGCTGTTTGTCCTTCTTATTATGCAAAAGGACAAAAAAACAGTAGAACTTATTCGCCAAGATTTCGACCTCTCTCTGGATTTGAGGGCAGATGAAAAAGAATTGTTGCGAATTTTGTCCGATCGCATTGCACAACTCATAGCAGAAAGGCCGGAATATCTCTTTAGCTTGCTTTACCGGTTGGATGTTTCGGAAGAAAAGGTGCACAAGGCACTGTCTAATTTAGAGGAAAAGCCGGCCAATATCTTATTAGCAGAATTGGTGTTGCAAAGGCAAAAGCAGCGGGCTGCAACCCGCCTGGCCTACAAACAAAAACCTCTCGACGACGAGATGGCCTGGTAAGAGATATGCTTATCAAAACCCGTGGCATCGTCTTACGCGCCTTTAAATACGGCGAAACCAGCATTATTGCCGATATTTTCACCGAAGAAAAGGGCTTGCAGTCTTATATCATTGGTGGGGTTAGGCGTAGCAAACCAAGATTTGCAGGAGCACTACTTCAAGTCGGCTCTATTCTGGATATGGTTGTCTATTACAGCAACAAATCTAAACTACATCGCCCTCGTGAACTCCGGGCTGCCTATATCTATCACAGCTTACCATATCATTTGCCGAAAGGCTCCATAGCCCTCTTTGCCATGGAAATTGCCCGCAAATGTCTGCACGAACCGGAAAGTCAGCCTTTGCTCTTCCAATGGATGTATGAGTTTTTGATCTTTGTCGATCAAACGGAGCATTCTCTCCAGCTCTTACCCCATTACTTTCTGTGTCAATTTGCTGGGCATCTGGGCTTTGAAATGCAAAACAATTTTGGAACCGAGGCGCCTTTTTTCGATCTCCTTCATGGCCGATTTGTTCCCCTTCCTCCGGAAGAAGAACTTCAAGCCGGCTACTTTATTTTGGATGAAGATCAAAACAAGCTCTTGTCCTTCCTCCTTCACAGTAACTGGTACACACCCTCTCCCCAACCCCCTCCCTCTCCCGCCTTACGAGAAGGTTTGTTGAAAGAGTTGTTAGCCTATTACAGCTTGCACACCACGCCTTTTGGCCAAGTCAAAAGCCTGGACATTTTGCAAAAAGTGCTGAGGGGTTAATCTTCTTTGCCTAAAGCTTAACCTTAATTTTCTATCCCCATCTCAGGCCTTACCTCGCAGCATCAGCTTCCAATACATGAATGGCAGCAAATATTTTTTCAGCAGCCACATGGCATAGCTGTCTTTGCTGGTGTCAAAAAACTTTGACAAGAGCGGGTCGGAATCCCGCACATTGTCGTACTTGAATTCTGCCAACAGCATTCTTCCATAACCGGTAACTATGGGGCAGGAAGAATAACCTTCATAGCGAGCTTGAAGCGGTTTTCCACTCATAGCAGCCAAAAGGTTTTTGACCAAAACCGGTGCCTGTTTGCGAACAGCAGCTCCTGTCTTTGCCGTAGGCAAGGCTGCTACATCGCCTAAAGCGAAAACATTGGGGTAGCGTTTGTGCTGCAAACTGTAAATATCTACTTCTACCCAACCTTTATCCGGGCCTTCTTGAACGGCCAGCTTTGAGTGCATGATGAAATCCGGGGCAGATTGTGGCGGTGCAAGGTGCAACATTTCAAAAGGCAAAGAGACTCTGTTCTCTCCGGCATCTTTGTATCCCAAGGATTCCTTAAAATTATAAAACAACTTATCCTTGTCCTTTTCCATGAGTTCAAAATAAACCTTGTGCCCGGGGCCATCTATTTTGACCGGCTTGTGGAAAAAGAGTAAGGAAATGTCCTTTTCCGTTACGATTTCCATCAAACGGTCTTTAAAAGGTTCTACACCGAAAATGACTGATCCAGGGGTGGCGAAAATGACTTTCGATTTGTCTTTTAGGCCGTGGCGCGCTATGTAATCACTGGTTAAATACATGATTTTCTGTGGTGCACCACCGCACTTAATGGGCGTTGCCGGTTGCGTGAAGACGGCATTTCCCCCTTTGAACGATTGCAAAACTTGCCAAGTGTACCGGGAGTCGATGTAGTTGCTGCAGACACCATTTTTGTTTATGGTTTCAGCCAACCCTTCGATCCACTCCAAACGGTATTGTACACCGGGGCAAACGACCAAGTAATCGTAGCTTATTTCTTCTCCGGATTCAGTCTTGAGTTTGTTGTTCTCCGGATCAACTTCCGACACCCGATCTCGTATCCAGTTAGCTCCTCGTGGAATGTAGTCGCGTGTGTAACCCACTGTTTTTTGATACTTGTAAGCCCCTGCTCCGACTAAGGTCCAAGCCGGTTGATAGTAGTGCTTTTCCGATGGGTCTATCAATGCCACATCCAGCTTGCGGTTCTCGTTTAGCAGTCGGGCAGCAACGGTGATACCGGCTGTCCCTGCTCCTATGATGACGATTTGATGATGAGTCATGACTTCGTTTTTAGTTTTTTACTGTTGTTTTTTTGCTGCAAATCAATGAGGCAGCTTGTTTCTCAACAATCCGTAAACAAATGTTCCAAACATGGCGCTGGCAAGGAAAACAACCAATACCGTATAGCCGGCCCCCATGAGGATGAACATCGGCCCGGGGCATATCCCTGCCATTGCCCAACCCAGTCCGAAAATGATGCCTCCGAAAATGTAACGCTTGTATTGCGGGGCTTTGGGAGGTACGTGCAATTCCTGGCCTTTGATGTTGCGCAAATGCAAACGGCTTATGAGTTGTTCGCCCAAGATACCAAAAGCCACAGCAGAGAAAATGATGCCGTACATGTGGAAAGACTGAAAGTGAAACATTTCAAAGATTCTGAACCAGGAGACGGCTTCCACTTTGTACAGCGTCATCCCAAACAAAAAACCGATGATGATATATTTGAAGTATCTCATGGCAAAGTTTTTAAAGGCTAAACAAAAGCGGGAAAATCAGGTAGGTCATAATCAGCCCCCCGATGAAAAAACCTATGACGGCTACAAGAGAGGGCAACTGCAGACTGGAAAGCCCACTGATGGCATGCCCGGAAGTACAACCTCCGGCATAGCGTGCGCCAAAGCCGATTAAAAACCCTCCACCGAGGATGATGATAGCACCTCGCAAGGTAAAGAGTGATTCCCAGCTGTAAAATTCGGGTACCAGTGGAACCTGCCCCGGTTCGTAATTCAAGCCCAGGGCTTTTAGGCTTTCAACCGTAGCTTCAGATACATGGGCTATGTTCCCTTCTGCTCCCGCGAAATAGTGGGATGTCATGTATCCTCCAAACATGGCACCCAAAACCACCATGAGGTTCCACCCGTCCCGAGTCCAGTCGTAGTCGAAGAAGTCGGCAAATTTACCGGCTCCCTCTGCCGCGCACATCGTCCGCAAATTGGCAGAAATGCCCAACTCATGGCCAAAGAACATGAGGGCAAACATAATGAAGGCAATCATGAAGCCTCCCAACCACCAAGGCCAGGGCTGGCTGATGAAGGCCTTTGCTTGCAAGAGAAAATCGAGCATAACACTTTATTTTTGTTGAGGTTGTTGTTTCTGAGAAGTTTTGGCAGCTCTAGCTTCTTGAATGCTGTATGCCTCGCCTCTTCTGCCTGATTCACTTCTAATTTGCAAGTTTAAAGGTGGCTTGGCTCATCAGCTTGGGCAATGACCTTTGTCAGCAAGAAAGGTGATTTTTAGCGCATAAGCCCTTACTTTTGCAGGAGTTTTTGCGAGGATAAGGTGTAGGTAGAGGTCGTATTTGCCTTAAACGACAAAAAGAGATTTTGTGCGTATTCTAAAATTCGGAGGTTCTTCGGTGAGTACTCCCGAACGGATGGAGCAGGTAAGTAGCATCTTGGTCGCTTATCATCAATCGGGCTTTTCTTTTGCCGTAGTATGCTCTGCTTTTGGGGGTGTTACCGATCAGCTCATTGAGTTGAGTCGTTTGGCGGAAGCCGGAAAAGAGCAGCAATATCTAAGCCTTTACGAGGGGTTTTGTGCTCGTCATGTTGAGGCTGCTGAAGTTTTATTGAAAGGAGAGATTCTCAAAAAGAGTAAAACAGCCTTAGAGGAAAATCATGAGATTTTGAAGAATCTCTTATTGGGCATTTCCCTGGTTAAAGAGATTTCTCCTCGAACTTTGGATTACCTTCTCAGTTTTGGGGAACGCAATGCCAATTTTATTTTAGCTGCCAGGTTGAAGCAGTTGGGTTTGCCCGCAGCATATACCGATGCTCGTCTCTTGATACAAACCAACTCTGACTTCGGCGGGGCCCTTGTCAATTGGGAATACAGCAAAAAGCGCATTCGAGAGCATTTTGCGAAAGCACAAGGCATTCAAGTTGTTACCGGCTTTATCGCCGCCGATGAACAAGGCGTTACCACGACCTTGGGGCGTGGAGGGTCGGATTATACGGCTTCGCTTCTGGCAGCTGCTTTGCAGGCTGAGCAGTTGGAAATCTGGACTGATGTCGCAGGTGTGCTTACTGCCGACCCCCGCAAAGTGAAGTCAGCTCTGCCTATTAAACAGCTATCTTATGCGGAAGCTATGGAAATGTCGCATTTTGGGGCTAAGGTCATTTATCCGCCAACCATCCAGCCGGCTATGTCGGCGGGCATTCCCATATTCATCAAAAGCACTTTCGAACCCGACAAGGCGGGCACCCTAATTAGAGAGCAAAACCCGGTAGAAGAGCAAGCGGTAAAAGGTATCTCCTCCATAGACAACATCAGCTTGTTGACGCTTTCCGGTAGTGGACTAATCGGTGTACCCGGAACGGCTGCCCGACTTTTTGATGCCTTGGCCAAGGCAAGTATCAACGTCATACTCATCACGCAGGCATCTTCCGAACAGGCCATTAGCTTTGCCGTCATGCCGCAAGAGGCCGAAAAAGCTAGACAAGCCGTTGAGGAAGCTTTCCGGCTCGAGTTAAAAGCCGGTCTGGTAAAGCCTATCCGGCTGGAAAAGGACTTGGCTGTTGTGGCTATCGTCGGTGAAAACATGCGCTACCGCCCCGGAATAGCAGGGCAAATGTTTAGTACTTTGGGGCAAAACGGCATTAACGTCGTAGCTATTGCACAAGGTTCTTCAGAATTGAACATCTCTGCGGTTGTTCCTGCTAAAGATGAACGCAAAGCCCTCAATGCCTTGCACGAACGCTTCTTCCTGTCAGATATTCAAGTGCGTCATCTGTTTGTCGTAGGGACGGGCCTGGTAGGAAGCACCCTGCTTCGACAAATTCTGGAACAAAATGCTTTTTTGAAAAAATACAAAAAATTAGAAATACGCGTAGTTGGCATAGCCAACAGCCGGAAGATGTTTTTTAAGCAAGAGGGAATAGACTTAGAGCAGTGGCAAGAGCGCTTGTCTGCGGGGGAAAACATGGAGCTATCGACTTTCGTCAAACGAATGAAAGCACTAAATTTGCGCAATTCCGTCTTTGTTGACAATACAGCTACAGAAGAGGTGCCACGCTGCTATGCCGAAATTTTGGACAGCAGCATTTTCATCTCTACGCCCAATAAAACAGCAGCCTCCGGGCCTTACAAAACCTATATAGAACTCAAGCAAATTGCTGAAAAACGCAATGTTGCCTGGATGTTTGAAACCAATGTAGGAGCCGGGCTGCCGGTTATTGATACGCTAAACGACTTGATCAACAGTGGAGATCGCATTCTCAGTATCGAGGGCGTGCTTTCAGGCTCTATGTCTTTTATCTTTCACGCTTTTCAACAGGGCATGGCTTTCAGTCAGGCCGTATTTAAAGCCAGGAAATTGGGTTATACCGAGCCGGACCCTCGCGATGATTTGAGCGGAAAAGACATGTTGCGAAAAATTTTGATTCTGGCCAGAGAAGCGGGATATGCCCTGGAACAAAAAGACGTGTCCGTTAGTCCTATCCTTCCAAAAGAATTTTGGGAAATACCTGAGGTGGACGATTTTCTCAAGCGGTTGCCGGAGGTTGACCAACTTTTTGATGGCCTTCGCCAACAGGCATCTGCTTCGGGCAAGGTTTTGAGGCCTATTGCCCGCTTTGATGCCAGTGAACAAAAAGCTTCCGTTTCTTTAGAAGAAATTAGTGCGCAACACCCTTTTTTCACCCTAAGTCCGGGAGACAACATCATTGCTTTTAGAACGGACCGTTATGCAGAACGGCCCTTGGTCGTTTACGGACCCGGAGCCGGAGCAGAAGTGACGGCAGCTGGGGTGTTTGCGGAAATTATCAATTTGGGTTAATTGGCAACCAAACGGAATCATGCAGAAAAAAAACTCGGGAATTAAAATTTTCGCTCCGGCAAGCGTCGGAAATGTTGTTTGTGGATTTGATGTTTTAGGTCTTGCCGTAAAAGGTGTTGGCGATGAGGTGATTGCTTATTTTAAGGAAAAACCCGGCCTGGAAATCGTCCACATTTCCGGAGCAAAGGGGAAACTTCCGTATGAGGTCAAAAAAAACACAGCCGGGCTTGCTGCCTGGCGCTTGTTGGAATACTTGGGAAAAACCGAATTGGGTATAGCTTTGGAATTGCGCAAGAAAATGCCGATAGGCAGTGGCTTGGGATCCAGTGCTGCCAGTGCTGTGGCCGGGGCCATGGCCATCAATGAGCTGCTCAAGCGCCCTCTTGAAAAACGGGACCTTTTGCCTTTTGCCCTGGCTGGGGAAACTTTGGCCATAGGTGGGCAGGCACATGCCGATAATATTGCTCCTTCTCTACTTGGCGGCATTACTTTGGTGCGCTCTTCAAACCCGCCGGATGTGCAGCGCTTACCCATCATACCCGGTCTACATCTCAGCCTCTTAAGCCCTGAGTTGCAAGTTCTGACTAAAGAGGCTCGGAGCATTTTATCCGATGCGGTTCCTCTAAAAGACTTTGTCAGGCAAAGCGCTAATCTCGGAGCTTTTGTGGCAGCCTTGTACCGACAGGATTTCCAATTGCTTCGACGTAGCTTGGAAGATTTCGTTATAGAGCCACAGCGCGCCTCTCTCATCCCTCAATTCTACCCACTGAAAGAAGCTGCTTTAGAGGCCGGTGCTTTGGGTTGCAGTATATCAGGTGCAGGACCCGCTGTCTTTGCGCTTAGCGCAAACAGTTTAGTTGCAGAAGAGGTGAAAGAGGCCATGTCGGAAATCTGGACTCGAGCAGGAATAGACCACCAAGCCTGGGTAACGGAAATTGACATGGAAGGGGCTAAAAAAATGTGAGCGGAAGTAAAAAATGTAGGCTCTTCTCAGAGAAGTTGGCCAATCTTCTTCAACAGGAGTAGATTTTTTAAAGATTTTCTACAAAATACATTTTTTGCACGCCTTTGTTTTTGGCTTTTATTTCTCCTCTGGGCATAGCGTGGAAGTGATCTTTGACCAAAAGCCATGTTGTGTGTGAAATGTTTACTTTGCCTGGCTCTCCCGAAGACTCCATACGAGCTGCGAGATTGACGGTATCACCCCAAATGTCGTAAGCAAATTTTTTGTGACCTACCACCCCTGCTACGACGGGGCCGGTATGTATGCCTATGCGAATTTCAAAAGCCGGTAGTCCTTGCGCTTTTTGCCTTTCGGCAAATGTTTTGACGAAGTCGCGCATAGCCAAACCAGCCCGGACAATTCGCTCGGCATGGTCGGGTATGGGTTCGGGCAGGCCGGCTGCACACATGTACGCATCACCTATGGTTTTGATTTTTTCTACACCAAAGCGTTCAGTGATTTCATCAAAGGCACTGAAACATTCGTCTAGCATGGCGACCAAGTCTGCAGGAGAGAGACGTTCGGCTATTTGGGTGAAAGATTTAAAGTCGGTGAAAAGGACACTTACTTGTTCGTATTGTCGGGCTTGCGTTTTTCCCGTTTCCTTTAGCTCCCGTGCCACTTCTTCGGGCAGAATGTTTAGCAGCAATTCTTCAGACCGTTGGCGCTCTTGCTCAATAATGGCGTTTTTTTCTGCCAATTGGCGATTGGCTCTGGCTTTCAAACGGTAGCGATTGACCAACAAGCCGATGATGAGCAGGAGGATGATGGCACCGGCGAGAAAAGTGATGAGCATGCTGCGTGCGCGCTCTTGTTGTAGCAGCAATTCTTGGCGTTGGCGTTCAATTTCGTATTGCTTGAGCCGGTCTCCATAGAGGATTTCCCGACGTTCGTTATCTCGGATTTTTTTTTCGTTGAGGCGTTGGTATTTCAAACGGTCATAGGCTCTGCGGTATTCGTAGGCCTTTTTGTACAGTCCGAGCAAGTAATAAATTTTTCCGAGGTCTTTGTAGGCGTTTTGGCGGTATTTGGGGTCGTCGAGTTCTTCGGCCAGGGACAAATATTTTTGGACGTAAACGAGAGCGGAGTCAAGTTGCCCTTTTCTGCGATGGACGTCTCCCATGCCGTTGTAAATGGCCATGATACCTTTTTTGTTTTCATAGGTTTTCCAAATTTTTAGGGCCGGTTGAAAGAATTGTAGTGCTGTATCCCATTTGGCGAAAGCCTGATCTTTGTCTCCTTTTTTTAACAAGTAACTACCCAGATTTTTGTAGGTGAGGCCTATGTTGTTGTAAATCTCTGCCATGCCCTCCTCGTCCTCTTCGCTTTGTCTGATGTTGAGGGCTTCCCGATATAGCTTCAAAGCTTTTTGTGAGCGTTTTTGTGCGGCAGTGAGATTGCCGCTTTCGTAGAGTGAATCTGCCCGGGCATCTTCGGCATTAGCCAAGTTGTTGAGTGCATCGGCAAGCTCTCTCGGAGCTCCCCGTTCGCGATAAATTTGAAGTGCGCGGCTGTAGTTTTCTGCAGCTTCACTGAAGCGATCCAGTTCCAGTTTGATGTTACCTATGACGAGGTAGGCATTGGCCAGATCTGTTTTTTCATGGGGCAAAAGTGCAATTAGCTCGAGATATTTAAAGATGTAGTTGAGCGCTTCCGAGTAAAGCCCCATGCTTTCGTACAGTATGCTGATGTTGTAATATAGGCGAGCTACCCGCAAGCTATCACCCAGTTGTTTGCGAATACGTAGAGAGTTTTGGTAGTAATCCAGAGCTTGGACATAGTCTCCTCGATATTCCTCTACATTGCCCAGGTTGTTGTAAAGAGAAGCCACTCCGGCGCTGTCGCCTAGTTCGCGGCGTATGTTTAAGGCAGCTTGAAAGTATTGTACTGTTTCATCGGCTTGCCCGTGGATGTCTTCCACTACGCCGCGATAATTCAAAGCATCTCCTTCGCCCTTTTTGAAGTTAATGCGTTGTGCCAGGTATAGAGCCGAATCGAGAAAAAGACGGGCTGAATCAGGCGAATCAAACTTTAAGGTCCAACCCAGTTCATTGAGCAAGTTAACCCGCTGTGTATCGCTTTGTACCGCCTCCAATTCTCTTAACAGGCTATCTGCTCTGGTTTGCTGGGCAAGCAAGGGGCCCAAAGTGCAGAGAAGGAGTACGAATAATGGTGCGACTTTTTTCATAGAAGAAGGGGCTGCAGAAAGAAGCTGCAGCCCTTGGGTTTATTCGACAACCAAAACGCCATCAGCTACAAAGCGCAGTTGTTCTTCCGGTTCGGTTATGGCTGCTATTTCCTCGGGGGAAGCACCGGCATCTTCTGCTAAATGTTGGAGCTGTTCTACGGGTACGAGTTCGCGATAGGCCAAGCCCTGCATGACGACGACATGGCCGGATAGGTCTTTAGGCATGAAGAATGCATAGTCTTTAAAGCCAGTGAAAAGCGGTTTGTCTCCCGGGCGCTCGGCTTTGAGTGTCAGCCAACAGCCCTTTTTTTGGCAGACTTCTTCGACGGTGCCTTTAACTTTGATGCGTAAAGAATCCTTGCCCTGCATCAAGTCAACCAATTCGGCATAGCTGATAGCTCCTTTGGCTTTAATCTTTTCTCCGAATTGTTGTCCCGGAGCAGCCTGCTCCGGTGTGTTCATTGCGTTGTTTTTTGTAGAAGACTTGCCTAAGTGGCATGCCAAGAGACTTATGCTCAACAAAGTGAAAAAGAAAAATGATTTCATGGTCAGGTTTTGTATTTGGTTAGCAAATATCGACTACTTAAAGCAGGTCGTTTTTTAAGGTCGTGATTCAGAGGAAAACAATTTGGCTGCTTTCCTGTTTTTTAATTGCTGTGCAAATCAGCAAACCTTTGCCGCAACAGTCCACCTTCTCTACTCCCTTTGCATTTTTGTGCCAACTCAAGCATCATAGGGTAAAGCGTGGTTTATAGCATATCCAATTTTCTGATGTTCTCAATCCACTTTTGGGGCATGGCTGCTTTTTGCAGGGCTTTGTAGTCGTAGGCCATGAGTGATTGCTTGGATATGGCTGCCAGCCTTTGGTGGTTTTGGCTAAAGATATGGGTTTCCAGGAAAATGCGGTCTTCTTTGATTTCCACGGCTTTGATGCCCAGAAGAGCCGTATCGGGAAAAGTCATGGGAAAGATGTACTTGCAATCTTGCCAGGCCAGGATGATGCTGATGTTGTTGAATTCCGTTTTGCCATCATTGATGGCGTGGAAATAAGCCAGGCGGCCGGTTTCGGCCCATTTGAGATAGACGGTGTTGTTGACGTGTCGGGCAGCATCCATATCTCCCCAGAGAACGGGAATTTCTATGCGTATGTTGAAGTTTGCTAGTGCGTTCATAGCTTTTTATTGATCATTGGCAAGCCATTCTTCAAGTTCGGGATAGAGATCCAGATAAGCCAGGGCTTCTTCCCTGCTGAGGCGGGCACCGTTGAGGTAGGGCACAATGTGAGCTTTTGGAAAGCCCTCTTCTTTCATTTGTTGAAGCATGGTTTGTGCGGCGCGGTAGCTACGCAACAAGCCTGCAGTAAAGTAGTAGATGTTTTCGCTGAGATCTTTTTCTATGGTAGCGTGGGGGTCTTTTAGCTGAACATCTGCCGGAAACAGTTCTTTGGCTTTAGCCAATTGAATGCGATAGTTGAGGCCTGTGAGGAGTGTGTAGTAGGCTTGACCTCGGCTGTCTCGCCATTCCGGACTTACCGGAGGTGTTTTGATGACAATTTTTACAGGTACATCTTCCAAGCCCGTTAGGACAATATCGATTCTTCGGTTAAATCGCCTTACCGTGGCGTTTTTTGACAGGCTTTTAGCTACGGGATAGTTATCTCCTACGGTTCGCAGCCGAATTCTGTTTGGAGAGATTCCCGTTGAGAGCAAGAAGTTTCCGACTTCTTCTACTTGCTTGAGAGAAAAAAACAAGGGGTAGTTGTCGTAATCGAGTGGGTCGCTGTGGGCTGTGAGTTGCACATCGAGCTGAGGGTAAGCGTGGAGAAGTTGAACCAGCCGCTGTAGCTTTTTGATGTTTTCCTGCGACAAGACTGGCCCCTGTTCTTCCAGGTAAAGGGGTTCGATATAAAAATCCGAAAGCTCGTCTTTTTTTTGTTTTTTTTGTTTGAGCACGTGGGTGAAGAGCAGGGGTTGAGATTGATGTTGTTGTTCCAGGTGTTGCTCAGAGAAGAGGGCCAGATAGAGGTCGTAGCCACCTTGACCTCCGGGGCGGTTAGAGGCGAACCACGCTTTGTCTCCTTTGGGAGAGAGGAAAAAGTAGGTATCGTCAAAAGCCGAATTGAATTTCAAGCCGAGGTTATAGGGTTTTGACCAGCGTCCGAGCAAATCATTAAAAACAGACCGGAGGATGTCGAGTTGTCCGAAACTTCGTTCCGGGTGGTTAGAGCTGAAGTACAAGGTGCGGCCGTCTTTGGCAAGGAAGGGGGCTCGTTCGTCATAAGGAGTGTTGATGTCGGGACCCAGGTTTTGTGGTGGTGTCCATTGTCCGTCGCGCCAATGCGTGATGTAGAGGTCAAGGCCTCCGTATCCTCCGGCTCTGCGAGAGGCAAAGAGCAAGACGCTGTCTGTAAACCAAAAGGGGTCGGTATCTCCTTTTGCCGTTTGCATGGGGCTTTCAAAGCGAGCGGCAAAGAGTGTTCCGAGTTTGGACATTTGCCGAAAGGCTGTATCTGCAAAGATTTCTCCACTATAGGTAGAGTATCCCTGAAAAAAATAGAAGGTGTTGTTTTCTGCAGAGAACCCCATGGGTATATCGTAGCGGGTGCTGTTGATGAGCGTGCTGAGTGCTTGGGGGGGTGCCCAGCCGGAAGGAAGCAGTTCTGCTGTAAAAATATCTCCCAGGTATTGTCCGTTGGCGAAATCGGGTTCACCTTGAGCGTTGCGCCGCCCTCCAAGTGTTCCTTCTCGGGCAGAGGAGAAGAACAAGAGTTTTTCGTTTTTTGGATGTGGGATAGGCCTGAGTTCGTCGCCCGTACTATTAATTGTTGGTCCCATGTTTTGAACGACGGCTCGTTTTGGTTGTCCTTGCAGATGTATGCCGGTGGCGCAGCGGATTAAATCATCTTTGACAGCTGCTCGTTGTGGGTGGGAGGGTTCGGCATAGCGGAGGAAATCCTTGTAGGTTTGTGCAGCTTCTTCAAATTGTTTAAGGGCTTGGAGAGAGCGACCGAGGTAAAGCCAATACGAAACGGGCAATTTTTTAAAATCGGCTTGCATTTGGCGAAAGCCTTTAACGGCTTCTTCGGGCCGGCCGGCAAGATAAAGGCATTGATTGAGCTTTTGTCGGAGATGAACATCTTGGGGTTTGGCCTGCGCACATTCTGTGAGCAGAGGGTAGGCTTTGAGGTACTCTCTCTCTTCAAACAGTTCTTCACCTTTTTTGCAATAAGCTACCGGTTGTTGAGCTTGAAGGCTCGACAAAAGGCAAAGAGCGGCTACACAGATGAGGGCATTTTTCATCAAAGGCCTCTATTGGGGTCGAAAGCTTCCAGGTAATCGGCAATTTTGCGGAGGAAGCTACCGCCGAGAGCGCCGTCCACGACGCGGTGATCGTAAGACAGAGATAAGAACATCAGGTGGCGGATAGCGATGAGGTCGCCATATTGGGTTTCGACTACTGCGGGTTTTTTGCGGATAGCTCCGGTAGCAAGTATGGCTACTTGGGGCTGATTGATGATGGGGGTACCCATAACGTTGCCAAAGGTTCCGACATTGGTTAGGGTAAAAGTTCCTCCTTGGATTTCTTCGGGTTTGAGTTTGTTGTTGCGTGCTCTGTCGGCCAGGTCATTGACAGTTTTTGCCAAACCGGGTAGGGAGAGCATGTCTGCTTTTTTGATAACGGGAACGATGAGATTACCACTGGGTAAAGCCGTTGCCATGCCGATGTTGATATCCAGATGGCGTATGATTTTGTCACCATCAACGGATACGTTAATCATGGGGTAGTCGTGTATGGCTTTGACGACGGCCTCGATGAACAAGGGGGTAAAGGTTATTTTGGTTCCATAGCGTTTGAGGAAGGCCTCTTTATTGGCATTGCGCCACTGAACGAGCGGGGTAACGTCCACTTCAACGAAGGAAGTAACGTGAGGCGAAGTTTGTTTGGAACGCACCATGTGATCGGCGATGAGTTTTCTCATGCGATCCATTTCGATAATTTCCACTTGCCCCGAGGAGGAGGGCACGCTTGGTGCCGGAGTTTGGGTTTGGGTAGTAGTTGTTGTGGGTTGAGCTTTTCGGTTTTGCACATAGCCCAAGATGTCTTTTTTGGTTACGCGGCCATGTTGGCCTGTTCCGGGGATTTGCTCCAGCTCTTCGGTGCTGATGTTTTCCTGTTTGGCGATGTTGCGCACTAAGGGGGAATAAAATCGGCCGGAGGGGCCAAAACGGGAGGGGGTTGTCTGCGTACTTACGGCTGTCGTTGCCATGGCAGGGGCTTGCGGACTTGTAGCAGCGGAAGGTTGCGGACTGCCGTTTCCGGTATTTGCCGGAGCCGGGCTTGGCGCTTTGTGTTCGGTTTCTACTTGACTCGGGGTTTGAGGTTTGGAGGCTTCGCCCTCTGTTTCTATGACGGCCACGGCCTTGCCAATTTCTACGGTTTCGCCTTCCGGGTAGAGAATTTTAGCGAGCACGCCTGATACTGGCGAAGGCACTTCAGAGTCCACTTTATCGGTAGCGATTTCGAGTACGGTTTCATCCTCTTCAATGCGATCTCCAACTTGTTTGACCCATTTGAGGATGGTGGCCTCCATGATGCTTTCACCCATTTTGGGCATAATCAACTCAACTTGTGCCATGGCGTTTTCTTTTGGACTACAAAAGTACAAACTTCTTGGCGATTAGCTGCTTTGCTTAGGCGCTTTAAACGGCATTTGGAGTTTTTGGACAGGCTCTTTGCTGATGTAGTTTTTGGGCAATTCGCGCAGCAATTGCCGCCGAAAGAGGTGGTAATCCACGGTAATGGTATGTCTTGGCGTTTGGATCTGTCGGTAATGAGGTTTTTTGAGCTCTTTTTCTATACGCTTTTTGATGTCTGAAGGGCGTTTCCACTCCCCGCTGAGTTCTCGGGCTACAATTTTTGCTTGGAGTTCTGCTCCGGGCCAGATGCAACCCAAGGGTTGAAACAAACCGATAAAGTACAAGTCGGAATAATCGGGATGCATCATACGCAGGTAAAGAGGTACAGGGCCTTCGCTGTAAGAGATGAAAGATTCGTCAAAGAAAGGATGTGATATGCGGTAACCCGTACAGGCAAAAACCACATCGTATTCTTCCGTTCTTCCATCTTTGAAGTGGACGGTTCGCCCTTCAAAACGCTCAATGTCGGGCCGGGGATGGACTTTTCCATGGCGTATGCGATACAGAAGTTCATCGTTGATGGTGGGGTGGCTTTCGCCAAATTTGACATTGACTTTGGGCAAGCCGTAGCGCTCATTGGGGCCGTTGAGCAGTCGGATGATGAGTTCGCTAAGTCGCGATCGAATGGAAATGGGCAACCAAGCCAGTTTTTCAGCGACCACATCGGAGGGTATGCCCATGATGAATTTAGGCAACACCAAATACCCCCTTCTCCAACTTATGGCCGTAAAGGCACTGATTCTGCTGGTTTCCACGGCTATGTCGCAAGCCGAGTTGCCTCCGCCAATGACTAAGATGCGCTTACCGGCGAAGGGCGCTGCGCGTTTGTAGTCGTGTGCATGCAAAAAAGTTCCGCTAAACTCTCCGGGATAATCCGGCCAACGAGGGTCCCAATGATGTCCGTTGCAAACGACGAGGTGTGTAAAATGCTCTGTTCGCACTTGGTCGTTTTGTCGAAGCTCGATTTCCCATTGGTTTTCACCCTTTCGAGAGCAATGTAATACCTCTGTATTGAACTGAATGTGTTGGTACAAGTCGAAATGGCGGGCATAAGCCTGAAAATAGCGGCGTAGTTGGTCGTGTGAGGGGTAGTCCGGGATATTGGGTTCAAAATCGTCAAAGGGGAAGTCGTCGTACTGAGAGAGCGTTTTGGAGCTGATGATGTGCGTGGTTTCAAAAACGCTGGAATGTCCGGTTTTGTCGGAAAAAATCCAGTTGCCACCGACCTCTGCTTGCCTGTCGTACGCCACGACCTCTAAACCTTTGTCTAGGAGGTTTTTTAAAGCCGTAATGCCGGCCGGCCCGGCTCCAATAACACAAATTCGTTTTTTCATTTTCTGCACAACTTATGTAGTTAGAACAAGTTACCAGCCTGCCAGAATGTTTGGGATGGCTTGTAGTCGATTCATTCTGTTGGAGCCTCTCAAGCCCACTTCGGCTTGGAGAAATGAGGTGTAAAAATAGGTATATAATCGTGACGGGAATGGTTCGGGTATAACAAACCGGAATGATTTGATTTCAGGTAGTTTTGAGCTTGTGCTCCTTGAGGGAAGAAAACCGTATCCGTTTAATACAGGTCGGCTTACATCAATTGAACGCTGTGCAAGAGGTGTTCCACTTCTCGCATATAGCGGCGCTTGTTTTCTCCGGGGGCAAAAACAAAACCGTCGACCAGGATGAGTTCGTTGGTTTTGGGGTTGAGCAAGAGATAGGAGATGAAAGGCCCCCCCATAAAATCATGGTCTATTTCCCAGATACCTCGTGCCTCTATGGCGTAGATCCCGTTGAGCTGGAGTTGTCGGGTGAACATGGGAAGATCTCTGTCATTGATGATCATGTGGGTGTTGGGTACATGCGTGCTGATGTAACGGCCGGCAGCATTTCGAGTTTCCTTGAAGCCTTCGTAAGATAGTTGTTTCTTGTCTTCGTATGGAACTTTATACAAGAGAATGCCCGTAGTAACTTCTTGGCGGGAGTCATCTCGCAGCCAGAGAAAGTTTTGATCTTCCAAAGCCACTTTGTATTTGGCAGGAATTTTTAGTCGAATGCCGAACTGGCCCTCTATTTTTTTTTCGATACCTCGGGCTCGCCCGCCGAAATAGACGGAAGCAGCCACTTTTTCTTTTTGAAAAGCTTTGAGCTTTTGGTCTATGCCGGGGAAGTCTTTTACAATGGCTTTTTTAAGTTCTTCGGGGTTTTTGCCGATCATATAGATGAGCATTTGGCCTTCCGCCCATTTGTCGTAGCCAAAAACCGTGAGATGTCCTTTGGTTTCTGCTTCTGTTATTTTGCCTTTCGGCAAATCTTGTAGGGCCATTTGGGTCAGGGGAGATTTGTTGTTGCTGAGGTTAATCAGCAAGACATAGATGCGGAGTTCTCTGCGCAGAGGGGTTTCCAGCAATTCTTCGGGGCTAAAATACAGCAGGTCGTAGCGTGGTTCGGGATGGGGTAAGATGGGATAGGCGGAGGTGAAATAATACTCAAAAGTATCTTGAAGATCGCTGTTCCAGAGAATGGGGTCGGCAACGACAGCGATTTGGTCCAATTCGCTGTGTGCATAGGGTTTGAGGCTGGCGTTGGAATGGACCTCCGATGAGCAAGCGTGGAAGAGGAAAATACTTGTGGTGAAGAACAGGAGATAAAGCCAGTTGGAGAGATAGGCGCGTAGGGGTATGGTTCTTTTTGTGGACTTTTCGAACAAGGATTGGGAGCGTTTATCCGTGTGCTTGTAAAGCGTATAAGACACTGGCGGCCGATTTGCTTTCATGAGTCAGGCATGTATTTCTTGCTAAGTAGTGGCATTTCCCTGCCTAAAAACAAAGGATTGGGCAGAGAAATGCCACAAGGTAGATGCAAAGATAGCATCTGTTTGGCGTAAGCCCATTGAAAGTGGTTGGAAGACCGAGGCGTTCATTAGGTTACTTCCAGAAATAAACAATTCGGGTATGCCATTGGGAAGGGTCTGTCTGAACACCCGGGTCTGTGAGGTATTCTTCCAGAACCGGTGCTTTTTGAGACAAGTTGTGTTCCTTCATATAGGCGTCTATGGCGACATGTGCTTTTCCTATGTTTTCATAACTACCATAGTAATCAACGACCAAAGCTGAATCGCTTTCCAGGCTGATAGTGTCCAGGTTTTGGGGCCATTTTTCCGGTTTTTGCCGCAAGGGCAAGGCTGCAGCCATATCGGTGGTTTGGTTTGTCTCATCCCAAATGTAGTACAAAGCGGAGGGCGCACCGACAGGTGTAATGCCTTGTGAGCTCAGATATGCTCCGATTTGAGCATAAGCTTGTGAAAGAAATTCGGCAATTTTTTCTTGGGCCAGTCCGTCTTGGCGAATGGCCAGATAGTACTTGGGCATCCAAGGCTCTTTTTTCACGGTGTACTTTCCGATTTTTTCCGCTTCTTCCTCCAGGTAAGTTTTGAGGTTGTCCAAACCCTGATCAAAGTCTGCCCCGGCACTGTCCATGTTTTGAAAGAGGAGCATGGCGTTAAAGGGATAAGGCACCTTAAAGCGCAAGCCCCAGCTTACTTTGGTTTTATGAGGTTCAACTTCTTCAAAGCGCCAGTACCCTTCCCCCTTTCCCTGCCCTTCAAACTCGATTTCGGAAAGGATAGACTGCTTGGGTTCTACTTGTACAACGGTGTACTTTCCCGTACCGGAATGCTCGCTAGTCCAGGAGTAGGACGCTCCCTCACCTTTGGTTCTCTCTCCGAGAACGACCTTCAAGGTACTGTCTCTTTGTTGCCAGGGAGACCAATGCTTCCAGCTGCTCAAGTCGTTTACAGCAGCGAAAACTTTTTCGGCAGGTACCTCTATGATTCTCTCTCGAGAAATGTCCACTTCTCGGGGAGCAAACCATCCCAAAACGAGAAAAATGATGAGCAAGGCCAAGAGAAAGAGCAAAGCAAATTTTAGTGCAGCATGCATAATGAGATGTTTTAAAAGTGATTAATCGAGGCGAAGATACAACATTTTGTTTTATTTTTTTGCCTCTCCAAGCTCTTTTTGAGGAAGAAGCAGCCGCTTTTTCGAAGCCGACCGACCTTAAACAAACTTTGCCTCCCTTTTAGGACAAAGGCTTATTACTAAATTCGCTTAAATTGTTTTTGCTTTCCATGACCATTTTAGTCCAATTGCAGTGTAATTCACTCAAGTTTCGGTAGTCAAAAGCAATTGATTCAGGTTAAAGATTTTCAATATTTAGTTGTCTTAAAAAATGGCTGAGCCTAATCTTTTAACATCTATACTCGTAGCGAAGTGGTTTGGGGGGGCGTCAGCTCCCCAGACCCCCTATCTCTGGCTAATGAACAGATTTGTACTTGAGAAATTTTGCAAGTGACATAGCCGGGTGATAGCCTTTTTGCAATGCCTTGATCTCGGATAGCTAACCACACCTTTGAGTTAGCACAAATTCTGAAAATTTCTCAAGAAAGTGTTGGATTTGCTAAAAAAAAGCAAAATAACCAGAGGTTATTTATGGATTGTTCGTATATTGTGCAGTGGGGCGGGAGTTTTTTTGCTTGTTGATTAGCTGCAATGTCCTGAATTTCAGGCGTTTACAGCCCAAACAACCCCCTCTTTTTTCTCTTTTTTCATCCCCTGAAATTTGAGTGATTTATTTGGAAAAAATTAAAAAGCATGAGAAAGAAGATCTTTTACTACCTGTTTTACTTTGTTTTTGCTGCTTTGATTGTGCAATCGTGTACTCCTCAGTATTTTCGCTCGAATTACCACGATGCCAATGAGCTTTTGCAGGAAACAGCCGGTTTAAAAGAAAAGCCTTACTTAAAAGCTCATCTCCGGGATGGTGATTTATACGTTTTGTGGGATTCCTGGCAGCTTGATACGACGCAAGGTTTGCTCCTTGGTGAGGGAGATCAGTATAATGTCTATCGGAAAAAAGTTTATCAAGGCAAGGTGACTATCCCTCTGGATAGTGTTGTGATTTTTGAAACCAACACACCTCTGAAAGACATCCATAATGAAGAGGTTACAATTTCTACCCTTATCTTTGCTTTGAATGTTGTTGGAGCAATAGCTTGCCTGGTGAACCCCAAAGCTTGTTTTGGTTCCTGCCCAACTTTTTACACCAATGAGTCGGATAATGTCCATTACGCATCTGCCGAGGGTTTTTCAAATGCCATTTCACCTTCCATGGAAGATTCGGATATTGATGCATTAGGTAGGTGGGAAATAGCAGATAGTATTTTTTCCATAAAAATGAAAAATGAAGCATTGGAAACGCACTATGTGAAAAACGTTCACCTACGGGCATGCCCTCTGAAAGATCAAGAACGGGTTTATCAATCACCATCTGATAAGTTTTATCTGTGTGAAAGCATTTATTTGCCAAGTTTGGCAGAGGCAGCAGAAGGAGACATTACATCCCTTTTAAAAGCCGAAGACAAACAAGAGCGATTTAGCCTGGCTGATGAAAAGAACTTGAGCAGTAAGGAAGAGATTTTTCTCACTTTTGAAGGTGTTGAAGATGCTAAAAATTTGGGCCTCGTACTTAGCTTTCGCCAAATGCTGATGACTACCTATTTCATTTACAGCGCATTAGATTACATGGGGGATGAAGCCGGCTACATTTTTGCTGAAATAGAACGAGGTAGCGATCTCAAAGACAAATTGAAAAGTGGCCTTAAAGCCGAGCTGGGAGATATAGATGTTTATTTTTGGAGTGAGAAAAAAACGGAATGGGTGTTTCAAGGAAGTTTTTATGAAACCGGCCCTATTGCCATCAACCAACAGTTTATTCCTTTGTGTTCAATTGATTCTCATCATTTTGACAAACAGCTTAAACTCAAACTCGTTTTAAACAAGGGGTTGTGGCGCATTGATTATCTCGCCTTAACCAGACTTAAAGCAGAAGTCATTCCACAAGAAATCCCTGTGCAACGAGTAGTCCGCCAGGGAAGTTTTGATGAGGAAGCCTTGAAACGTCTCAGGAATTCAAATCAATACTTAGTCACTATGCCGGGTGACGAATACGAATTTCACTTTGCTCTGCCAGAAAAAAATGGAAACAGGACTTACGAATTGTTCTTGTATTCAAAGGGCTACTACTTAGAGTGGATGCGTGATGAGTGGGTTCAAGACAAAGACCTCCGAAAGTTAAAACAGATGATAGACAAACCTAAAAAATACCTGAAGTCCGAAGCTAAGGCTTATAAGCTTTATGAGCAAGAAATGGAAGATGTCTTTTGGGGTTCAAGGATTAAAACCAAAAATTTCTCGTATGAAAACTTCTAAATTTACAGCATTACTCGCTTTCTGTTTTGCTTTACTCACCGCGTGTTCTGCGCCCGAGTTTCTGCCTGTAGCAGAAGAAATCGGGGAAAATCCCTACGGGTCGTATATTGATATCCAATTATTGGATAAGTCGGAAATTGAAGGCGAGTTAATAGCCGTTGAAGAGGAGCAAATTTGGGTTTGGGCAGAGTACAAAGAAGTGAACCTTGTAAAAAAGCTAAAGGCCGTAGCGAAGAAAGACATTAAATCTTTCCGCGTAAAATACCTGAATCCCCAGCCTTATACCAAATTTCTTGTTGGGTCTCTGCTGTTAACACCTCTTCACGGTTATTGGTTGATTTACAGCTTTCCCTTAGATACAATTGCTGGAATTTTGGTGAGCCTGGAAGGCACAGGTGATTACATGTACAGAGACAATCAAATAAGCTACAGGCAGTTGAAAATGTTTGCCAGATACCCCCAGGGCCTTCCGCCAAACTTGGATTTAGAAGCGCAGAGTAAATGAATGCATGGAGGAATAGCCGGTGGCTCTCAACAAAAGTTCATTCCCCCTGTGTCTTGCAGGTCTATACTCATGTAAAGTGGTTTGTGAGGCGTTAGCCTCTCCAACTCCCTATCTCTGGTTTGCTTGCGAGTCGTAAATGTCCCAAACCATTTCGGTTTGGGAATAAAAGGTGTTTTGTGCGGGCCTAATTCTATAGGCAGCAGCTGCCGAATCGGTAAAAATAGCGTAAACCATTTTTCCCTGAACAAACTTGGGTTTTGTCAAGGTCTAAGCTGTTGACGTAGGTGAGATTTTGCAATCGTTTTTTTTTATCTTTGTAGCTCAAGCACTCTTTTGCGTGCGAGGAGAAGACCTTATCTTAGTATAGATAGGCTTGCCTTAATCTGCCCCTTCAGACATCTACATACAAGTGTTTTTATCCCTCTTAAGCAGGTTGCTTGGAGGTAAAGACGACACGTGTTCCGGCTTAGTTTGAATAAGCTAAAAGCTAGCACATTAACACTGTTCAAGTCTTTTTTTTTGATATTAAAGTTTTGTCATGAAAAACTTGCTGTTTTTTCTCGTTTCAAATCTTTTCGTTGCAGCTACCCTTTGGGCTCAGCCTACGGTGTACATCAGCCCAGCCACCTTATCTGCCGAGGCCGGAGAAATTACATGCGTAGATGTATAGGTTCTTGATTTTGTAGAACTTCAAGAGATAAATTTCTCCATTTTATGGGATTCTGAGGTTCTTACCAATTTTTCTGTTGCCAATTTGGACAGCCTACCCGGCACAACTACGCTGAACCTTGATGAAGAGGCGGGCGAGTTGTCCTTTTCCTGGAAAATAGATCCTTCCTCAGCCTGCCCGCCTTCAGATGAATGGCTTACCTTGCCGGATCAAAACGCACTTTTTTCTTTGTGTTTTGAAGGGGTGATGGGCTCAACAACGCTGGAAGTGCAAGCCGGTTATGTAACTCGAGTTAACGCTTGCCCGATAAACATTTCGATGTTTACCGGCGATGCTGTGGTCGATATTACAACCCTTGTAGAAGGCCCTATGCGCTATACCTATGCAACACTTCAGGTTTATCCGACGCTAGCAAACCAAAAGGTCTTTTTTCACCTTCCGGAAAGTTTGGAGTCGTGTCGCATAGTGATCGTGCATGCACAAGGGCAGCAAATTGGTGAAATGGAAATTGCTGACGGAGCCGCGCTGGAACTCCCCTATCCGGGTGCGTATTTTATTGCTTTTTTTACAGCGGATGGTCGTCTGATCAAAACAATCCCAATTTGGTGTTTGCCTGAATGAGCTTACCTTTTTGATCTTCCCGGAAAAAGCTCTATCTAAACCCAAAGGGTGAATGTGGGATGCTGATGCATCCCACAAGTTGTTTTGGCAGGAGTCAGCCTCCCAAATCACTATCCTTTTGCTCGTTTGCGAGTTGTAAATATACTCATGGCGAAGTGGTTTGGGGGGCGTTAGCTCCCCAAACTCCCTATTTTTACTCGTTTGCGAGTCGTAAATATCCCAAACCATTTCGGTTTGGGTATATTTCGGCAAATTGAAAACCCCATGATGAGCGTTTAAAGCTTCCTCATTTCCTGTCGTTATCCTTAAAAACGCTTATATTTGTGTGTATATAGAAAAGTCCAAATCCCCACACCTTATGAATGCAGACACCTTTTTCGGTTTCTTTGAGCAACACAGCATGGGCGTACTTCTTTTTCTGGTCGTGCTCTTTTGCGTGGTATTGATGATTGCTTGGCTTGCCCGCATTTTCGGAATAGGCCAGTACAGCAGGCGCTACTCTTCCAGTTTGGGTACCAGAGAACGCCTGGGTTTTGTCATTGCCCGATTTTTTGCCAACATCATAGACGATTTCCGCCACTTTTTGGCCTTGATGCTGGTCGTGATTTTCACCGTACTCATCATTTACTCTATGGCTGCAGCAGGGAGCTTTGAAGAGAAAATGAAAGCTTTGCAACTTGTTATTGCTTCTATAGGTACCTTGCTGGGATCCATCATTGGCTATTACTTTGGAGAATCGGCTGCCAATAAAATCAACAACAGCCAGGCAAGTGTGGAAAACAATCAGGATAACATACCTGTTGAGCAGGAAGTGTTTCAACCCGAAATAAAAGGTTATGAGGCAAGTACAGAGGAAGCCATCCGCCCCGTAACACCTCCAGATCACCTCATTCCCAAAGAAGATTAAACGACATGGAAAGAAGGAAAAAACAATACAGCCTGGAAATTTTCGATTCGCTTTTCAGCCCCTATGAAACACTGGCAGAAGGTGAGAAAAGAAAGGCCTATTACAAAGAAGCTACCGATGCCAAAGGCGAGAAAACAGTTTGGTACAAAGTTTGGATTTATTTGGATGGTCCGGATTTGCCCTTTGTACAAAGTGTTACTTATAAACTACATCCAACCTTCCCCAATCCCGTCCGCCATATCAGTTGCACTCCGGATAATCCCAAAGCAGCTTTTTACATCTGGACCTGGGGCGTCTTCACCATTGAAGCTGAAATTGAAGATCTGAAAGGGCGAACCATGCGCACCTCTCATTTTCTTACTTACGATAGCCTCTTGAGAAATGAAAGCATCGAATGGGTTAAGGTATGAGTTTTTTTTCGGGAGAACTCTTTTGATCATCTTGCCTGCCCTTTGCCTTTTGGTCTTGGCAAACAAGACAAAAGCGCAAATGTGGAACGGGCAAGATTCCCTGTATGGCTACGAGTGGATTGATTACGATAAAACCTGGTATAAGTTTGGCGTAAGCGAAGACGGCTGGTATCGCATTCCCTATGAAGTATTGCAAAGCATCTTACCTGTCAATCTGCCGGCAAGCCATATCCAACTCTACCACCTGGGGCGCCCCGTAAAAATACACGCATCTACAACAGGGCCTCTACAAACTGGAGATTATCTGGAGTTTTACGGATTGAAAAACCGAGGTGAACTTGACTCCTTTCTCTATGCTCAACCGGAGCAAATGTTTAATCCATATGTCAGCCTTTTTAACGACACTTCTACTTACTTTTTGAGCTGGGACGATCAACAATCTTTTTCCGGGTTTGTGCAAGAGTGGCCTAACGATATCTCTTCCCCTCCCCCTGCTGAACTTTATTGCACGGCAGAAACTCTCGTAGCTTTCAACGAAAGCTACATCAAACGGTCGGTCTCTTACGGTGGGGAGGAAATCAGCTATTCCCACTTTCGAGATGCTGAAGGTTACTCATCGTCTTGGAGTACAGATCGAACTGTGTCCTTACCTGCCAGCGGTCTCTACCTGGCAGGCCCTCAAGCGGAGTTGAATCTTAGCTTCTCCGGCAAACACGGAAACCACCTTCAACAAGTCTTGCTCAACGGCAATTTGTTGGAAGAATTTTCTACCTATGGAATGGTCGGTCAAAAACCGGTTTATTCGCTTGACCCCTCTGAGTTGAGCGAACAAAATATCGTAGAAATTAAGGGCGTTTTTGACAATTTCGACAAAATTAAAACAGGATATGTAAGGCTGCGCTATCCAAGACAATTTGACTTTGGCTCTGATACTTTGAATCTGTTTAGCCTTTCGGCAAATGGCAGCCCGCAGTACCTGGAAATAGCCGGATATGACAACAGCAGCGCAAAGCCTGCTTTGTACGACCTGAGCAACGGATATCGCATCGACCCGATTTACGAAAACGGATTGTTGAAAGCGGTGTTTCCGCCGGCAGAGGGAAGCAGAAAAGTATTGCTCGTCAAAGAAAAAATTTATGCCGAAATAACGGAGTTGACAGCTGTTTCTTTTGATAACATCCCCGACAACTCGGCTCAATTTATCATTATCTATCACCCCGATTTAAACGAATCGTACAACGGTCAAAATCCCGTAGAGGCTTATGTGCAATATCGCAGCTCTGCTTCAGGGAATGCCATGACCACTGTTGCCATAGACATCCATCAGCTATACGACCAATTTGCTTACGGCATCAAACGGCATCCTCTGGCCATCCGGAATTTTGCCTTTTACGCCAAAAAACACTGGCCGGAGGCCTCCTACCTCTTTCTCATCGGGCGAGGATACACCTATACCGGCATACGCAGCAGTTATCAACTCGGGCTGCACCAGGGTGTTGATTTCTTTATTCCCACCTTTGGTACGCCACCCTCCGACAATCTGCTCGTGGCCGATCCTGCTGCGACAGAGATGGCTTTGCCTATAGGCCGCCTTCCGGCAAAAACTCCCAAAGAGGTCATGGATTACCTCGAGAAGGTCGAGCAATTTGAAGCCAACCAAATGGATTTGCCGCAAACCATCAGCGACAAAGCCTGGATGAAAGAAATCATGCATCTGGGAGGTGGGAGCTCTAGTGGACAGCAACAATACATCAAAGGTGTACTTCTCCAAATGGAAAACACCATAGCAAACAACCTTTTTGGTGGTCATGTAACATCCTTTTATAAAACCAGCTCTAACCCCATAGAAACGACCCAGTCCGAAGCCTTAAAGCAGCGCATCAATGAGGGCTTGTCTATTTTGACTTTTTACGGTCATTCCAGTGCCAACACCTTTGACTTTAATTTTGACAACCCGGATAGCTACGACAATTACGGCAAATATCCCTGGATGATGTCTTACGGCTGTTTTTCCGGTAATGCGTTTTCTTCCAATGTGGGTATCGGAGAGCGTTTTGTCCTTGCTCCCGAACGGGGCTCCATAGCTTTTTCGGCTTCCACCTCTTTTGCCTTTAGCAATTCTTTGGAGCAACTTGGAAAGCACACGTATGAGCTTATAGGTGGAGCTCTTTACGGCATGGGGATAGGTGATTTTCTTCGTTTTTCAACGGAATATTTGTGGGCTTCCAGCGCGACGGGGGATCGGGAATTGGGCGAGCAAAACGTCTTACAGGGCGATCCTTCATTGCGGTTAAATCCTCATCCGGGCCCTGATTACCTGCCTGATCCGGCCTCTGTGGGTTTTGCACCGGAATTTCTCAACACGGAGCTCGACAGCCTGGAGTTCTTTTTTGATATCGTCAATCTGGGTGTGAACCAGACAGACAGTTTGCTCCAGGTACAAGTAGAACAACGCCTGCCCGATGGCAACCGCGTTTTGCTCATCGACAGCTTGGTACCTGCACCGGCTTTTCGTTCGACATTTCGCTTTGCCCTGCCGGGTTTTGGCGAAGCTGCTCGCGGAATGAATCGCTTCTACCTCACCTTGGATGCCGCCAACCGTATCCAGGAACTACCGTCAGCAGCAGAAAACAACAACCGACTCATCGGCCCGGATGGAGAAGAAGGCCTTCCTGTTTACATCGTATCCAACGATCTTCTGCCCTTAGACCCACCGGATTTTTCCATCGTGCAAGAATCCAACCCTACGCTCAGGGCCTCAAGTCTGAATCCATTTGCCGAAAGGCAAAAATTTATCTTTCAAATCGACACCACAGAGCATTTCAACAGTCCTTTGTTGCAGCAAGGTGAAATTGAACAGCAAGGTGGGGTACTTAGCTGGCAGCCCATGCTCAATATGGAGGACAGCACCGTCTATTACTGGCGTATCAGCCCCGACAGCTTGCCTCCGGTAGGCTATCGATGGAGGTATAGCTCTTTTGTTTATTTGCCTCAAAGTGCAAATGGCTGGAACCAATCTCATTTCTTCCAATTTGCCAAGAACGAATTTTCCTTCATGGAGTGGCCGGAAGAAACCCGCACCCTGGATTTTGCCAGCAATTTCATCGACGTCAAAATTAAAAACAGAATTTACGATCCTCCTTACGGCATACCCCGCTATTTCATCGGAAACGAAACCATAGCCAGCTACTACGGATATTCCGCTCTGCCCGCTGGTGTTATGGTGGGCGTTCTGGATTCACTTACAGCGGAGCCTTGGATCAACCCGGGTGGATTGCCCTATGGAGACGATATCTCCATCAACGGGCAGGGTGGCTTCCTCTTCTTCACTTCCGATTCCCTGCAAAGGGCTGAATTGATTGACTTTTTGGAAAATACAGTACCTAACGGTTTTTACGTGGTCTTCTTTACCGTTCAAAAAAACGCCAGTGCGAGCTATAAGCCGGAAGAGTGGGTCAACGATCTCATCCCGTACCTCCAGGCTCAAGGGTGTAGCCTTGTATCTCAATTACCGGATGAGGAAACCGTAAAGCCCTATTCCCTTTTTTACCGCAAAGGACATCCGGAATATGGTGTCAATGAAACCATCACCGAACCCGGCCAAGTAAGTGAACAACACAACGCCCTTCCGGGCGATTGGGACTTCGGCCACTTGAGTTCGGTGCTCATCGGCCCGGCCCAAAGCTGGGAGAGTCTGCAGTGGAAATGGGGGGTACAAGATAGCAGCGATGTGGTGGACATTAAGGTTTACGGCATCCGCTCATCCGGCCAAGACAGCCTCATTTTTTCAGGGCTGAGTGCGGAATTTCAGGATTTACAGAATATTTCCGCATTGAACTTTCCGTATTTGCAGTTGGAGTATGCTGCCCAAGATGAAATACATCGCTCTCCTCCTCAACTCAAATTCTGGCGAGTACTTTATGAAGGGCTCCCCGATGCAGCGGTAGCTCCCAACAGCTTCTTCAACTTCCATGCTGACAGCTTGCAACAAGGAGATCGGCTAAACTTAGAGCTGGCCATAGTGAATACTTCAAAATATGAGATGGACAGCATATTGGTTCGCTTCAGCTTGTTAAGCAGCAGCAATGAACTGATTGAGATAGATAAACGCTTTGCCCCTTTACCGGCTTATGACAGCTTGCACATCTATTTCTCTTACGACACCTACGGGCTGGAAGGCAACTACACCCTCAACCTCCTTTTGAATCCCGAAGCAGAACAAGCCGAGCGCAGTTATGAAAACAATCGCTTGAGCATTCCCTTTTATGTGATCAAAGACCAACGCAACCCCTTATTGGATGTAACTTTCGATGGCGAGCACATTTTCGACGGCGATCTGGTGTCTGCGGAACCTGAAGTGCTCATTCAACTCAAGGATGAAAATCCGTTCTTGCCCATTGCCGACACCACAGCCTTTGAGCTCTTGCTCAAAGAACCGGATGGTCAATTAAAACGCCTCTATTTCAGCCAGCCCGAGTTGAGTTTTGTTCCGGCTACCAAGGAAGACAACCGAGCTTATGCCCGCTGGACACCCCGCTTTGAAAAAGATGGAGAATACCGCCTCTACATTTCCGCCCGCGATGCCAGTGGAAACGAAAGTGGCGACCTCAATTACGCCTTGTCGCAATCTGAGTTTGGCTATGATTTTGAGCAGCGCTTCAAAGTATTTACAACAGCTGCCATTTCCAATGTACTGACCTATCCCAACCCCTTTTCTACGCAAACGTATTTCGTTTATACCCTGACGGGCAGTAAAGCACCCGCAGACTTTCGCATTCAGATTTACACGGTATCCGGGCGTTTGGTGCGCCAATTAACTCAAGCTGATTTGGGGCCTCTGCGCGTGGGAACCCACCGTACCGATTTGCCTTGGGATGGTACGGACCAATACGGCGACCCTTTAGCCAAAGGCGTTTATCTCTATCGCATTTTGGCCAGAGATGCTGAGGGCAAAGAGCTGGATTTTTTTCCTACCGGAGCTGACGCTTATTTCCAGCAGGGTTTTGGCAAACTGGTTATTCTTCGTTAGAACAAATGCAAAAAGAAAGCGGAATCATCTTGGATCAAAATAAGCTTTCGATGATGTGTTCTTCGGTGATACCTTCCGCCTCGGCTTTGTAATTGCGCACAATGCGGTGGCGCAACACGTATTTGGCAATGGCTCGCACATCTTCTTCGTCAGGGGCGTACTTGCCGTGGATGCCGGCATGACATTTGGCGCCAAGGACCAGATACTGGGACGCTCGAGGGCCCGCTCCCCAGGAGATGTAGTTGTTTACGGCTTCGGTAGCGTGTTCTGTGCCCGGTCGAGTGCGAACAGCCAGAGAAACGGCATATTCAAGGACGTGGTCGGATACGGGTATTTTTCTGACCAATTGTTGGAATGCCAAGATATCCGAATCGCTGAGAATGTGCTTTAGTTCGTAATTTTGAGGAGCTGTAGTTTGTCGAACGACTTGGATTTCCTCTTGATAAGAGGGGTAGTCCAAGGGGATATTAAACATGAAGCGGTCGAGTTGGGCTTCGGGCAGTGGATAGGTACCCTCTTGTTCTATGGGGTTTTGGGTTGCCAAAACGAAAAAGGGTGCGGGCAGGGGGTGGCGTTCGCCACCTACTGTAACGGATCGCTCTTGCATGGCTTCCAACAAGGCAGCTTGTGTTTTAGGCGGGGTACGGTTGATTTCATCGGCCAATACGATGTTGGCGAAAACGGGACCTCGATTGAAGTGGAAATGCCTTTCTTCATCCATGACTTCCGAGCCCGTGATATCCGAAGGCATCAGGTCCGGGGTGAATTGGATGCGCTTGAAGTCCAAATCGAGCACTTCGGCGATGGTACTGATGAGCAGTGTTTTGGCCAGCCCGGGCACGCCTACCAAAAGGCTGTGCCCGTTGCTGAAAAGGGATATGATGACTGCCTGTACCACTTCGTTTTGTCCTACAATGACTTTGCTGATCTCATTGCTGAGGTCGCGATAAGCTTGAGCCATGGCGTCCACGCCTTCTCTATCGGATTGGAATTTTTTCATGTTCGTGTTTTTGCAGGCTGCAAAGATAGACAAAGCCCGCAGACTTCCGCATGCAGGGCAGCTACGGGCTAAACACTTTGCCTTGTACCAGGGGTCTTTTTACTCTTCTTCATCCTTGCCCATCAGTTCATCTACGGCATCTTCTATTTTATCTCCCACGACTTCTGCAATGGCTTTGGCAGTATCTACGACATCAGAAAGAGATTCGGCAAGCAAAACTCCTGCTGCTTCCAAGAAAGAACCTTCGTCCTGCTTCGAGCTTGCTTCCTTTGATGAGTGAGCTTCTTCGTTTTTTTCTTCAGCAGCCTCTGGCTGTTTTTCGTCCTTTTTTTCTTGTTTTTCCTGTTGTTCTACACTGGCTGCCAATTTTTCTTTGTTGCGCTGCACCTCTTCTTCTATTTTTTTTCGTGCAGCTTCTGCCGCCTCTTTTTTCTTTCGGGCCATTTCAGCTCTGCGCTTGCGCTCTTCTTCTCGAGCTATCAGTTTTTCCCGTTTCTGTTCCAGCTCAATTTTGGTTTTGAGCATGTCTTTGAGTTTTTCTTCTTTGGAGTGCAAGCGTTCTTTAATCATATTGACTTTGGCACGGCGTAGTTCGGCTTCGAGTTGATTGTCGGCTTGGCTGATTCTGCGCTCTTGAAATTCCAAATCATTGCGTTCGCGTTCTACAGAGCGCTCCATGCGCTCTATGGCAGCGATCAGCCCAGCGTAGCGTTTTTCCAGGCGTTGTAAGGGGGTGATTTCTTCAGCTTCATCTCCAAAATGCCGGCGGCGAGCAGCTTTAAAAGCTTTGTCAATTTTTTCCCAGATGCGGCGGCGATGTCCTTTGGTGAACTCCGTTTCTTTGACTTTGCGTTGTAGTGCTTTTAGCTCCTCGAACAGCTTTTTAAACTTGGCGTTCCCCTCTATTTTCTTTTCGATTTCAGCCAGTTCTTCCAACAGCTTTTCGTAGTTTTCTTTGGACGTTTTTTTAAAAGCTGCCATTGCGTTCGCAATTCCTTCATTTTAGCGAAGAGCTCATCAGTTCCCTGGCGAATTTCATCGGCATGGTCTTTAAAGAGGGTGCGTTCGCGAACCTGCTGCTGCACTTTGCCCCAAAAAGAGCGCAGGTGCTCCCACATTTCATTGCTGTAATCACTTAGGGAAGCGATTTGCTCTTTTAAGGTTTCCAATTCGCTGCGGTAAGCCTGATAGACTTTGTTCGAGAGCATCAGGTAATTCCATTCGGCTTGTACGCGTTTGAGCAAATTTTCTTCCTCCTCTGTAGCTGCTTTCAGGCCTTCCGGCAAAATGCTTTCCGTTACACTGACCTTTGTTTTGAGGGGAGAATATCCGCCCGGGAAATTCACCTCTTCTCCTTTTCTCCATTGGTCAATGAGTTGTTCTTCCAATTCTTCGGTAACAACGCCTTCCGGCAGCTTCCAAACATCGATATCTCCTTTGTTTTCGTCGAGTGAGAGAGCCAGGAGATAACGCTCCCCTGCATCGTTTTTGCTCCAAAGTACGAGTCTGGTTTTCATGTCTGTGTGCTTTTCGGTGTAAGTTTATTCCTTTTGTGGGCAGCGGCAAAAGTTGCTGATGCCTGTGATTTTCCCTTAAGAGCAAGTCGAGCAGATTTCATGAGCCGGCCTGCTCTTTCGCCTGTATTCCCCTGCTACAGGCTACCTCTTTTTTAGAGGAAGTGTGGCATGTAGGTCAATTAAGCCAAGGCAAAAGTAAGAAAAACGGACGGCTTTTCTTATATTTGCCGAAAGGCAATAAAAACATCAAAAAGCATGCAACGACCATTTTCCTTTCAAGGCTGGATCGACGAACATCGCCACTTGCTCAAGCCTCCCGTGGGCAACCAACAGGTATTTTTAGACAACAAAGACTTCATCGTGATGGTTGTCGGCGGGCCTAATGGCCGGAAGGATTACCACTATAACGAGGGCGAAGAGCTTTTCTTTCAGGTGGAAGGCGACATGACTCTGAAAATCATCAACGAAGAGGGCAAGCCGGAAGACATTCCCATTCGGGAAGGGGAAATGTTTCTTCTCCCTCCGCGCGTGCCTCATTCTCCTCAGCGACCGGCAGGTACAGTGGGCTTGGTTATTGAGCGATATCGCAAACCCGATGAGTACGACAAGTTGATGTGGTTTTGCGAAAACTGTCACGAAAAGCTACACGAAGAACGCTTCTTGCTGGAAGACATCGTGGGGCAGCTCAAAGTGGCCATCGAAAATTTCTTTTCCAATGAGGAACTGCGCCGCTGTAAAAGCTGTGGGGCCCTCATGGAAAAGGCGTAATTTTGCGGCTCCATGAGCCCAAAACGCACTTATTTTGCCAGTGATTTCCACCTGGGTATTGACGGCCGCCTGACCAGTCGCGAGCGGGAAGCGCAAATTGTGCGTTGGCTGGAGCACATCAGTCAAGATGCCGAAGCCCTTTGGCTGCTGGGCGATGTCTTTGACTTTTGGTTTGAGTACCGCACGGTAGTGCCCAAGGGGTTTGTTCGCCTGCTGGGTAAACTGGCAGAACTGCGCGATCAAGGCCTTCCCATTTACTTTTTTACCGGCAACCACGACATGTGGATGTTTCGTTATTTTGAAGAAGAACTGGGGATTCCCGTTTATCGTCAAGCTCGCCTGGTTGAGATTTCCGGCAAACAATTTTTTTTGGGACATGGAGACGGCTTGGGCCCGGGAGACTACGGTTACAAGTTTATCAAAAAGGTCTTCGCCAATCCATTGGCACAATGGTTGTATGCCCGTCTTCATCCCAACTTTGCCCTGCCTTTTGCCCGCTATTGGTCGGGTAAAAGTCGAGATACCAATAAGCACAGCTCGCTACAATTTCTGGGAGAAGAAAACGAATGGTTGCTGCAGTATGCTCGCCAAAAGATGCTGGAAATTCCGGCCGATTACTTTGTTTTCGGCCACCGCCACCTGCCCATAGACTATCCCTTGGAACCAACGGGCAAACGTCGTTACATCAATTTGGGCGAATGGCTGTACTCCAATTCCTATGCCGTTTTTGACGGCGAGCAAGTGAAACTCGAATTTTTTGAAAATGAATGCGGGCAGGTTTTTCCTTAGTTCCGGGCAAGCATTGTTTTTGCTCTGCCTTTCGGCAAATGTGATGTGGTGCTCATGTCATCTACCCCCTGCCGGAACGACGGCAAGGGTTTCTGCGCAAAAAGTTCGGACAGATAGCAGCACACAAAAATGCAAACAATTATTTCACATCAAGCAAAAGGCAGAGTTTTTAGCGACAGACCCTCTGCTCAATTGTTATCTGGCTTTGGCTGACGGTCGAATTTTGCGCTACGACTCCGCCGGCTTGCTCACAGCTGAATTTGGGAATTTCAATTTTGGAGCAGCTGCCTGTATAGATTTATCCCGCCCCTTACGTCCTTTGATTTTTTATCGGGATTTTGCTCAGGTAATCGCCTTAGATACCAGGCTGACTGAGCTGGCAAGCCTTGATCTTCGAGATGCGGGCCTGGCACAATGCACGGCACTGGCGCGTGCCCGCGATCGAGGGCTTTGGGCTTACGAAGCTAATCAAGGTATATTGTACAAACTGGATGAACAGGGCAAGATATTGTTGCAAAGTGATCCGCTGGATTTGCAACTCGACCTGAGTCGTCTCTATTTTACTCAAATTCGAGTAAGCAATCATTACTTGCTCCTTTGGGCACCCGGAGAAGGAGTGGCTTTATTCGACGCTTTCGGGCAATTTCTAAAGTTCGTCAAACTGGAAAATGTTCGCGCTATTCAAACGCTGGATGACGATCATTTTCTGTTGAGTGGTGCCGAAGAGCTTCTTTTTTACGAAGTGGAGGAGGGTGTTTTCCAAACGCTTTTGCTACCTTGTGGCCCCTTTGAAATGCTTCAGGCGGAGATACAGGAAAACCGCTTTTATCTTTTGCAAGAGGAAAAAATTATCGTCTTACTCCTCTCCAATATGTAGGGGAGATAAAACGTTAAAAAAAACCAAAGGCTTGCGTTTCAAGACTCAGGAAAAACGCGACAACAGCTTTCAAAACTCGTAAAAACATGCAAAAAATTCTCAGGTGTCTTATCGTAGCTGTGTTCATTACCTCATTTGGCGCAAGCCAAAGTCAGGCTCAACCCGGCTGGGAATTGGGCCTGTGGGGTGGAGCTGCTTACTATTTTGGCGATATCAATACGGAGTTCATCTTAAAACACCCGGGAGGTTTGGGAGGGGCAACAGCTCGTTTCAATTTTAATCGTCGCCTTTGCTGGCGAATGTCTCTGGGTATTGCCCGCGTCAGCGCTTATGACTCCGATTCGGAAAACCCCTGGCAGCAAGCGCGTAACTTGCACTTTCGCTCCCCCATTGCCGACTTCACCACAGCCTTGGAGTTTAATTTCCTCTCTTATACACATGGCAGCAAAGATGAATTTTTTACGCCCTATCTGGTAGGCGGCCTGGCTGCTTTTTACTACAATCCCCAAGCTCTATATCAAGGAGAATGGGTCAATCTGAGGCCTTTGGGCACGGAAGGACAATTTAAAGGCGAAGAATACTTTTCCATTAGCCCGGCATTGGTTTATGGTGTGGGAATGAAATTTAGCCTGAGTTATGTCTGGGGACTACAAATCGAAATCAGTGGCCGGCATACTTTCACCGATTATCTGGACGATGTCAGTACCGTTTATCCCGATCGCACCGATTTGCAAAAACTTCGAGGCGAGGTCGCCGTGGCTCTCTCTGATCCGTCCATAGATTTGCCCGGCGTGGACGAACAATTCGGTCGGGAAGGTTTTCAACGTGGCGACAGCAACAGCAAAGACCAATATGTCTTTATCAGCATTGGTTTGAACTACTATTTTGGCCACCTGCTCTGCCCCAAGTATTGATATGCCCTGAGCGAAGTGGTTTGGGAATCAAACAAGCCTTTGTTTGCAATGGAAACGTATTGTGTCTTTGTTGAAATTGTATTTCCATGCCAGGCTTCCGAAGGTAAAGAGCGCATTAGTCGTTTTTTGTGAAAATCTATTTGGTTTTCCACATCGCTACAGTAGTAAACAAGTTGATAGCAAATAATCGATTTTAGCCTGTTTTAGAGTGTTCTGTATTTAAGAGGTAGTTTGTGAAATCTAATGCGCTATACCCAAACCATTTCGGTTTGGATATATTTTACGGCAAAGTTACCTTGACCAGTTTGAGAGAATTTCGCTTTTCCGAGGGGATGACTACCGTTTTGGCATCTACTTGTAAGGCCTCTACAAAGCGAAGTTGAAGTTGTAGGTGTTGGGTATTAAAGAGCGTTTTTCTTTGGGCTGTTCCGGTGCTGGTGATTTCGTAGGCACTGACGGTATTTTCATAGCGAATTTCATCGTTGAAGAGGAGGAATACCCGAGCCGTTGTCGTTGAGGGGAAGTAGGAAGAAAAAGCTCCCTCGTCGTTTTGTGAGTACTGTTTTTTGTGCAAGATGTTGAACCAATCGAGCTTGCCATCCGGAGCATAAGAAAAGACAAAGACCTCGTCGTAGTAATAATCCACGGCAAAGTGGTCGGCAAATCTATTTGGCGCTGTATTGTTTACCCCCTTGTTTCGTTCAAACAGATGAACCCGTTCGCAAATGAGCAGCATGCCACCGTCTTGTCGAGACACCAGGTTGTTGATTTCTGCATAAGTGAGTTCTTTGTTGAAATTGTTGCGGCTGGAGAGTTTTCGGAGGAGTTCTTTTGAATAGGCTTGATAGGTGAGTACGGCAGGTGTTTCGGGTTTTTCGGTGTCGAAACGGAGGTAAAAGCTACCGGCTGTTCGGTTGAGGTTTTCACCGGAGTAAAGCCCGCCACCTACAATTTGTCGATTCAGGTTGTCATAGCGGTAGAGTTGGCTGTTGTGGACATGCTCCGGCATGGGCACTGAAAAAGGGTTGGAGGCTGAGGAGCCTGATCCGTCAAAGGTGAAAATCAGCAAGCGGTGGTTTGGGAGTTTAGTTCGTTTGTTGTTTTCTTCAACCAACAAGTAGGCTCTGCCTCTGTTGTCCAGTAGGATGTCGGAAAAAAAGCGAGAGGAAGCCAGCTCGTCTATGGACTTTTCGTCGCTCCACAACTCTTTCATGTGTTCCAGATCAAAAGCCAGCATCCAAAGGCGGCCTTGAAATTTGCGTTGGTAAACCAGCAGCTTGGTTCTGTCTTCAGAAACGAGGGTGCGCAAGTTCAATTCATAGATGGTGCCGGGCAGGTGAGCTATGGTCAGGGAGTCAGTGAGGTTAGCAGCAGCATTGTAGCGATGAATTTTGATGTGGGCTTGGCCGTCTTTGCGATAGATATACACGACTGAAAAACCGTCCTCATGGGAAATGGACCGAATGATCTGGGGTCGGCGGTGATCTAGTTTCAGGTCTTTTTCCCAGGCTTTACCCATTTCATCGTCAAAGCCCATGACCTGAACATTTGAAAAATTGTCTCGAAGCAAGAGCACACCTCCTTTGCGTGGCGAAATGAGTTCATACCCTACAGCGGTGCGCAAGGAAATGGGGTCGGAGATATAGACATCTTGAGCAGAAATGCCCTTTTTCAACAGCAAGAGGGCGGCTATGGCCAAGAGCCGAAGCAGTATTTTCATAAGGGCAAGATACGAAAAATCGGAGAAAATTCAAGGTGAAAATCCCTTATTCATCTCTTTCCCACTTGTATTGGTCTAATTCCAGAACGGCCACTTCAAGCAGATCAATGGTGGCTAGAATATCGTGCTTGTTAGCCATCTCGATGACCTGGTGCATGTGTCGCAGCGGAATGGAAATGGCCCCGGCTATGGCGCCCCGTTTACCTGCTCGCTGCACTCCGGCCGTGTCTGTTCCTCCTGCTGCCAGGACTTCCATTTGGCATTTGATGTCGTGTTTTTCGGCCAACTGTTTCAAATATTGCACCATGCGTGGATCGCAAATGGTATAGCCATCCAGTACTTTAATGGCCGCACCTCCACCCAATTCGGTAACGACTTCATGGGCTTGTGCTCCCGGTAAATCAAAGGCTATGGTTACGTCCAGCCCCAGTCCGAAGTCCGGATCAATCAAGTGGCCGGCTTTGAGAGCTCCTCTCAGGCCAACTTCTTCCTGTACGGTAAAAACAGCGTAAAAGTCATAGGGGATTTCTTTGTCTTTTAACCTTCGCAAGGTTTCTATGAGAATAAAAACCGAAACGCGATTGTCCAGCGATTTGCTGTTGACGCAATCTCCCATTTCAATCAACTCCCGTTCTCTGGTGATGGGGTCGCCGACGCTGACCAATTCTTTTACTTTTTCACCGGGTAGCCCCATGTCGATGAAAAAATCTTTGATTTCCGGAGCCTTTCTGCGTTCGTCGGGTTTCATCAAGTGGATGGGCTTGCTGCCCATGACGCCAATCAAATCCTTTTTTCCGTGTACGATAACGCGTTGGGAGGTAAGGGTTTTGGGATCGAAGCCACCCAAAGTTTGAAAGCGAATAAAACCGTCGTCATCAATGTGAATGACCATAAAGCTAATTTCATCCATGTGCGCAGCCACCATCATCCGCTTATCTTCTCGCCCCTTTTTGATGGCGATGAGGTTTCCCATGTTGTCTATCTGGATTTCATCGACCAGAGGTTCTACCTCCTTTTTTACCAATTTGCGTATGCGATCTTCAAAACCCGGAGCACCAGGGGTTTCACATATTTTTTTGAGCAAAGAGACATCTATCATGTGAACTCAAAATTTTTCTTCACGAAAAACCGTCTCAGTTGAAAAGAGAGCGGTATAATTGGCCAAAGGTCTTACTTTTTTTTATTTTTACAAAATCTATACTCAAGGGTAAATGAGGTGGTGAGAGGAGCTGTTGGCTCTGGCATTCTTTGGGTATTCAGCTCAAACCCTCAAGCCAATTCAGCCCTTTTATACTCATGGCGAAGTGGTTTGGGAGGCGTTAGCTTCCCAAACTCCCTATCTTTTACCTGTTTGCGAGTTTTAGATATCCCAAACCAAAATGGTTTGGGTATAGCACCTAATAAGTAGGGGGTGCGATCGTCAGATAAATTGTCTGAAACGGCCGAAGCTCAGGACGAGTTCCTTCTATGGGAATCTGCCCTATCTTTGTCCCATGAGCCTTTTGAAAAAATTGGCGGGGGAAACAGCCATCTATGGCCTGAGCAGCATCATGAGCCGCTTGCTGAATTTTGTCATTCTGACGCCGTATCTGACGCGCGTATTTACCAGGTCCGAATTTGGCATCGTTTCTCTACTGTACACTTATGCCGCCATCCTCATGGTCTTTTACACCTACCGGATGGAAACGGCTTTTTTTCGGTTTGGGAGCTGGCAAGGGGAGGAGGAAAAGAGCTTTTCAACGGCCTCTCTTTCTCTTCTCTTCAGCACTTTGGGGTTTACGGTACTCATCTTTTCCAATATCGATTCCATAGCGCAAAAGTTGCAGTTTGCAGATCATCCGGAATATGTGCGCTTGGTTGCTTTTATCATCGCTTTGGATGCCTTGGCAGCTATACCGTTTGCTCGCCTGCGTTTGAACAACCGCCCTATTCGGTTTGCCCTACTGAAAACAGGACATATCGCATTGAATCTGATTTTCATTTTCACCTTCTTTAAAGGCTTGCCTCATTGGTCGGAAAACTGGGGCCATTACTACCCCTTTGCTCTTGACAATCGCATAGCTTGGCTCTTCATGGCCAACTTATTGGCCAGCGGCTTGGTTCTTCTGGCTTTCTTGCCTATGTATGGGAAGCTATCTTGGGGGTTTGATATTCGGCGGTGGAAAAGCATGTTTTACTATGCCTTGCCGTTAGTGGTTGTTGCTCTGGCAGCAGTCATCAATCAGCTCATTGCTCTCCCTATGCTCGAACGGCTTCTCCCGGGTAGCCTGGAGCAAAATCGCGCTCTGACGGGAGAGTACAGCGCAGCAGCAAAACTTGCCGTATTGATGAACCTCTTTACGCAAGCCTTCAACTATGCAGCAGAACCCTTCTTTTTCAACCATGCAGCGCGCAGCCGTTCCCAGCTCATTTATGGCAAAGTCGCTCAGGCCTTTACTTTGGCAGGAAGCCTGGCTTTTCTCCTCATTGTCGCTTACCTGGATTTTGTCAAACTGTATTTGGGCCCTCATTTAAGGGGCGGGATCGGAGTCGTCCCCATATTGCTTTTGGCCAACCTCTTTTTGGGTTTGTATTACAATTTTTCCATTTGGTATAAGCTGAGCGATAAAACCCGATTTGGTGCTTACATCTCTTCGGCAGGGGTCTTGATTACGCTATCCCTCAATGTTTTATTGATTCCAAAGCTCGGGTATTACGGCCCGGCTTTGGCAGCACTGGTCTGTTACGGCTTTATGGCCTGGGCCGCTTACCAAACCGGCCAACATCACTACCCCATTTCCTATCCCGTAAAAAAAATGGGCATTTATCTTCTCTTGGCTTCTCTGGCTGTCGGGTTGAGCATGGGCTTGCGCTTTTTCTTCTATCAACGCCTTCCCCTGCTCGTAGGCCTCAATACGGCTTTGGTCATATTCTGGATATTTCTGTTTGCTTTGCCGGAATACCGCCGAGAACTTACAGAACAATAAATGGTGGCTTGATTGGAGTGCAAAGGCCGTTGAGCTTGGCACTCATAGGCTCGCTCCACAGTACTTGCAATAGATTGCATCTGCCGTATGCCCCTCTGCTCCACAATGCTTGCACGCCTGGGTAGAAACCTTGTGTATTTCGTAATTGCTATGTACTATGTCAACAGATACGATGCCCGTCGGTACGGCAATAATGGCGTAACCAATCAACATCACCAAGGCCGATAACAACTGCCCCGCACTGGTTACCGGAGTAATATCTCCGTAGCCCACCGTAGTCAGCGTAACGATCGCCCAATAAATGCTGTGTGGAATGGAATCAAAACCCGGGTTTACAGGGCCTTCAATCAGATACATCAAAGATCCTATAATCGTTACCAAAACCAAAACAAAAGAAAGAAAAACTAAAATCTTGGGAATGCTCCGCTTAATGGCTAAAGTGATGATGCGGGCTTGTTTTAAAAACCCCACCATTTTAAAAATCCTGAAAATCCGCAAAAGTCTCAGTGAACGAATGACCAGCAAAGAACCCGATCCACCAATGAAAAGCCCCAAATAGGTAGGCAAAATGGATAGCAAATCTACCAAGCCAAAGAAACTCGTGATGTAGCGAATAGGTTTGTACACACAGTAAATCCGCAGTAAGTACTCCACAGTGAAAAAAATGGTAAATCCCCATTCCAAGGCGTAAAACAAATTGCCATAACGAGCACCTAAACTCGGTATGGATTCCAGCATGACGACCATCACGCTGGCCAAAATTGCAATCAACAAAATGACGTCAAACCGCTTGCCTGCCGGCGTTTCCGCTTCAAAAATGACTTCGTGTAGCTTTTCTTTCCACTGATTTGGCTTCATGCTGGTAAAGATAGCAAAAACTTTTTCTGCCTTTCGGCAAATTTTTTTCTCTATAGCTTTATTTTAAAACAAAAAGTTTTATATTTGCGACCAAAAATAAAACTCTTTGTGTTATGAAAGCGCTGCTCAATTTCTTATTTCGACTTACGCTCAAATACTGGTTTCCTCTTCTGCTAGCAGGGATAGCTTTTTATGTAATCTATCAGAAGGAAGTCCGAATCGTTTTGTACTTCCAAAAACCTACGGACGAAGTTCCTTCTCAAGAAATGCAAGCTGCCGATGAATATGCCGAGCACTCCTCCAAAAAGAGCACTGAGGAAAACCGGCTCCACCTTCTTTCTTGGGGTAAGCCTGCAAGTCGGCAAACCGAACAGCTCGATTTGCAGCAAGCCTTGCAGGAAATATCTAAGGAACAACAACTTCAGTACCTCAAGCGCTTTGCCCGCGTAGCTGTGGCTGAACGCAAAAAATTCGGATTGCCTTCTTCCGTAATCCTTGCCATGGCCTTGCTGCATAGTACAGCCGGCCAAGCCGACCCTGCTCGGGAAGCCAACAACCATTTTGGCTTGCTTTGCACCGATTTTCGGGAAGGGAAAGATATGGAAATAAACGGACGTTGCTATCGAGCCTATGAAAATGCCTGGAGTAGTTTTCGTGACTTCAGCATTTTTGTTACGCAATCCGTTTCCGGAGGTACCGCCCCGTCTCCAACGGACCACTACAACTGGGCCAAACGTCTGGAAGAGATGAAAATCTCTCCGGTTCCTCAATTGAGCGCAAAACTCGAACAAATCATCAAAACGTTTCAGCTTTATGAACTGGATTTGAAGTAAAAATTGACAAGCTCTTTGCCCTCGACCATGTCAACATTGGAATCATTCCAATCCCTTGGGTTGGGGGGGCAGCTTTTACCCCAACTCGCCTTAACCTGAGGGTGATTCAGGGCTTGCACTTGCATAGGAAGGTGTTTAGGCCTAAATCAAAACAGGCTTAACAAAGGCCGGCTCCGTGCCATTTCTCAATCCATCTGCCTAACCCTCTTGTCAGCGTATATACCCAAACCGAAACGGTTTGGGATATTTACAGCTCGCAAAAGAGTGAAAGATAGGGAGTCTGGGGGGCTGATGCCTCCCAGACCACTTCGCCATGAGTATAGTTTCTACATCTCGCTAATATTCTCCGACAAAGAAAGTCGTATCTGCACCGAAGCTTTCTTCCGCGGATTCTCGGGTTAACTCACCGCTTTCTCGCAAATAAATCAAAACGGTATCCAGTTGCAAAAAAGGCCTTTTCCACTTTATCCGGTTCATTTGAAAACTATCCACTTTCGCAAGGGAGAGATCTACGCCTTTCTGCAACTTCAGGTATGCGCGAAAATCTTTCGACCTGGCTCGTTCCCAAGAATTTGAGGGCAAGGCGGTGTAGAGTGTCAGCCGCTGACCTCCTGCTATAGCATCCAGTAAGAATTTCCCTTTGCTCATGGGGTAAGACATCAAAAAAGTCGTCCGTTTGAAGCGCATTTGGCGAAAGCCGGATTCCAACTGCACAATCAGCAAAAGGGTTAATCCATATAAGAGGTATTTGCCTCTGCGGGTTTTCCAAGCCAAGGCGATGCAAGCCAAAGCTGCATACAGGGCTAAAAGCTGAAACTTGCTGATGAAAAATCCCTCTACACTTTGTCCGGGTATATGTGCGATGAGCCTTAAACCTTCATTAAGGAGTATGACAAAGCGCTCCAAAATCCAACCAAGCCGGGTGGCCAGAGCAGGAGAAAAACAATCGCAGAGAAATAAGGTGAAACTCCCTAACAAGACAAAAGGAGCTGCAGGAATTGCTAACAAACTACTCAACCAAAAGCCATTGGAAAACCTGTGAAAATAATATAAACCCAAAGGCATGGTGCTGATTTGGGCCGCTATGGAAACGGAAGTCAACTTCCAGGCTTTTAGCAGCAAAACGGATTGAGGAAACCAACATGAAAATACGTCGCGCTGAAACAGAAGAATGCCCAAAATGGCGGAATAAGAAAGCTGAAACGACAAATCACTCAGCCAAAGCGGATTGTACCAAAGCAAACAAAATGCCGATGCCGCTAAAGAATTGAAGGTGTTGGGCTGCCGACTGACCCATTGGCCGGCTAGCAAAAAAGAAAAAAGAACAGCAGCTCGTAGAGCAGAAGGAGAAGCTCCCGTCAACAAAGCAAAACCCCATAAGCCCCATAGCCCGGCAATAAAGCGAAGGCCCTTCTTGTTTCGGATTTGAAGAGGTGCCTTTTGAAAAAGCCATAACATAAAAAAATAAATTAAACCCATGTGCAAGCCCGAAACAGCTAAAACGTGCATAGCTCCTGTGCGCGCGTATAAATCCTTTAGGCTCGCATCCATCTGCCGACGCTCTCCCAGCACCATGGCCCCAATAACAGCTAAGGCTTCTCTTTCTTTGACGTGTTTGTGCAAAACGTCTAACAACCGCTCTCTGAAGGCAAGGGTAACATGCCAAAACCGACGGACATGCCCTACTGTTAAAAAATCTCCCTTGCCAATAAAAGCCCGAAAATAAATCTGCCGCCCGGCCATATAAGCTCTATAGTCAAAAGTGTGCGGAACAAGCGGAGCGGGAATTTCCTGGAGTGCTGCAGGAACGAGAAGCAGGTCTCCCACTTGAAAAGTCGGCTCGTCTTGTGTAGAAAAATAAAGCAACAACTTACCACGGCATGGCCGCTTTCCGACTGCAACACAACGGCCGATAAACCTCAGAAACTTACCGCTACTGTTTGGCCCCAAAGGTTCGATCAACTCTACCAGCAGAGCCTCTTCATCGGAAAATTCCAGTTTGCCAATAAAATCGGAATGAGAATTGTCGGGATAGGTCGAGCGATGATACAAGCCAAGGCAAACAAAAAAGAGCAGCGTGACAAAGCCATAACGCCAACGATGTGTATAGCTTTGCCGGCCGGTTAAAAGCAAAGCGAAAATCAAAAAGGCCAATGCCAAGCCAAACCATAAACTGTGTGGTTGGGGTTCTGACCAAAGCGAAGCGAGAAATATTCCGAGCACAAAACCCGACAGGGGTCTGACAAAAGGAATGGCTCTCCAATTCACCGACATGGCTCAGGGTGTTTCAAACGAAAGATAGGGCTTGAGCTTTTCCAGTTCAGCTTCGGAGAAAACACCCGTGTTGGACAAATCCTCTATCTTTGAAAAAGGCCCGTATCGCTTTCGGTAAGCGAGCAAAACTTCCGCCTGCTTTTTCGACACATACGGATGTCGGCTCAATATTTCTGCGGAAGCTTGATTAAGCAGCAAGGGGTGAACAGGACTTTTTTTCTGCAAAAAAGGTTTGATTTTTTGAAAAACGGAATCGGGTAAGCCGTAGGTCTCTGCAATCTGATCCACTTCCTTAAAACCTCCTAAAGCCTCCCTGAATCGAAGAATTCGACCGGCATAGTAAGGCCCTATCCCCGGCAAAGCGTCCCAGTCGGCTTGTGAAGCCAAGTTGATGTCTATAGTTTTTATATCCGGCTTGTCAAGGGTTTCAACAGGCGCAGCATCCCGCGTTTTTTGATTTGCCACCAAAACAGAAGCTCCTCCTTTTTGTTCTTCGACAAATCGAATATAAGGACGTAAGCGTTGATAAAATTCGGGCTTCATCCCATAGACCTTCAGCAAATCCTCCGCGCGGCTGAAATGCGCTCCACTATGGCGAAAGCGAATCAATGTGCGCGCTAAACTGCCGGAAAAACCCAGTTGAAGGAGTTCTTCCCGGCTTGCCTTATTGGGGTCAAAGGGGAAGAGCTTAACAGCAGAAGGGCTCTGGTCTTCTTTATCGATCTGCTGCTCTTTTCTTTCACTAGCGATTTGTTGGCCTTTCGGCAAATGCCGTTTTGCTTCCCACAGCGCTAAAGCCCGGTCCAGCTTGCTGAAGTCCGTGCGAGGAGCCGGTGTGAAAACGTCCAGTCGCGGTAATAAAAAAGACAAAATAAGGAGCAAACTCAGTATCCAAGTGCCATAACGCTCTGAACGGGTGAAATAAAAAAAGTCTTTCCACTTGTTCCGCTTTTTCATGATTTACGGCTTAGCTGGAAAGACAGAGCGCATGTACTTGCTAAATGCAAAGGTACGAAAAAAACTATGTCTTTGCCAAAAGGAGAGCCAGTTTCTATCACCGGAGCTATTCAAGCTGAAAAAAATAACTAAACCCATAGTTGATTAACTAAAAATTTAGTTATCTTTGTGGCGTGAATTCTCTGTACTACAACAAACAGCCAAGCCAATGAAAAAGAAGCGACTCACGAAAGCCGAAGAGGAAATCATGCAAATCATTTGGGATAAAGAGCCTTGTGTAACGGGGGATGTGATCAGGGGGTTAGAGCAGCGCCTGGGAAAAAAGCCTGCGCACAGCACCGTTTCAACCATGCTGCGCATCTTAGTGGAAAAAGGTTTTTTGCAGTTCAAGGCGCTAAGCAGGCACACCAGGATTTATACCACCTGCCTGCAGCGGGAAGACTACCTGAAGCAAAAAGTTCAACGTCTCACCGAGGATTACTTTGACAATTCCATTGGTCGGTTGGTGTCTTTTCTCGTGAAAGAAAAATTTCCCGACAACGAAAAGCTAGCGCGCTTAGCGGCTATGTTGGAGGAAGAGTAAAACCCTGTCACCAGAACCATTAGCCATGAGACTTTTTTATTGCCTATTGCAAACAGTTTTCTTTTGGAGCTTAGCCTTGGGGTTGTACCATGTATTTTTGAAAAAAGAGACCTTTTGGCAAATGTCCAGGTGGTATTTGCTGGGGGCATTGAGTTGGGGTTTGCTGGTACCTCTTGCCCCGGATTTTGTTTTCACACAAGGCCCTTCAACGTTTTTTTCAGAGACCCTCAGGTTATCGCCTACTTTTGTCCGTTCAGGGAGCGTGCCTTGGTTCTCTTCCCAAGTGCCACTGTCTTGGCGATTCTTTGTACTCGGAGGATATTTTGCCGGCGTTGGTTTGTACACTTATCGGATTTTTAAAGGCTTGTACAAGATCAAACAACTGGTTGGAGCAGGAAGGACAAGCCCTTACGGAAACCTTACGGTAGTGCGAAGTGAACAGATCACCCAAGCCTTTTCCTTCTTCCGGTGGGTTTTCCTTCCTCAGGGGCATGCTCTGTCTTCCGTCGAAGAAAAATGGGTTTTGAAACACGAAGTAGAACATCTTCGAAGAAGGCACAGTATAGATCTCTTATTTGTAGAAGTCCTGGGCATCTTGCTTTGGTTTTTTCGTCCTATTCTGCTGCTTTACAAAAGAGAGCTGGTCAAGTTGCACGAATACCAGGCCGATGCTGCAGCTTTGCGCGTGGCCAACAAAAAAGCCTATTGCCGCATGCTTTTGGATCAAGCCCATAGCAATCGGCCATGTAGGCTTTCCCATACCTTTTTTTCTAACCTTGAAAATCGTTTTGTCATGATGTTGAAGCCCAAATCGAACAAAGTCTCTTTGTTCAAGTACATTTTGATCACCCCTCTTGCCATTTACCTGAGTTTGTTGGTGTCAGCTTTTCCTGCTGCGGCTCAAACAGAAGCAATTTTTAAGACTCCGGAAGAAATGCCTCTCTTTTCCGGATGTGAAGATGTTGGGGATAGAGAGGAAAGGATTCAGTGCTCTAATGAGAAATTGATAGCATTTATATCTAAGGAGATTAAGTATCCGAAAAAAGCTCGAAAAAAGGGCATACAGGGTATGGTTGTCGTCAGCTTTATCATTGAAAAAGATGGCACCATTACCCATGTGAAGGTCGTTCGCGATATAGGAGGTGGATGTGGAGCAGAGGCCAAACGCGTGGTAAAGATGATGCCCCCCTGGATACCCGGCACCCAAGACGGCCAGCCTATAAGGGTGCAGTATAACTTACCTGTTAAGTTTAAGCTATGATTTCAAAGTTATACTCGGAGCGAAGTGGTTTGGGAGGCGTCAGCTTCCCAAACTTCCTATCTTCCTTCCTTGGCGAGTTGTAAATATCCCAAACCGTTTCGGTTTGAGTATAGCAGGTAAAGCCCGAATGGTTTTTTACTCATTCGGACTTTCTTCTCAGCGATATTTTTTTATCCGATCCAATTCTCGTTTTTGGTCTTTGGCTCGTAAGGCTTCCCGCTTGTCGTAAACTTTTTTGCCTTGAGCCAAAGCAATTTCCAGCTTGGCCAGGCCACGCTCATTGACATACATGCGATAGGGGACGATGGTGAAGCCGCGTTCTTTAACCCGGCGCAGCAATTTTTTTAACTCTCCCTTTTTAAGCAACAATTTACGCGTGCGACGGGGTTCGTGATTGAAATGTGTAGCGTGTTCGTATTCTTTGATATAGAGATTTTTGACATACAATTCACCATCTTTAAAAAAGCAATAGGCATCCTTGAGGCTCACTTGGGATTGGCGTACGGATTTGATTTCCGTGCCAGTCAAGGCTATCCCTGCTTCAAAAAGCTCAATGAAGTGATATTCAAAACTCGCTCGCCGATTGACGATTTCTATGTCGTATTCCTTCTTTTTCTTTTTAGCTGCCATCGCCTGATGTTTTCTGTATCAGAAATTTAAAGCAAAATAGTTTTTGGTTGTTTATTCGAGCAGCGGGATGTTTGGCAGGTAAGTTACTTCAAGCTCTATTTAACTTGATGGTGGATTTATACCTGGATAGAAGTGTTTTGGGAGGCGTCAGCCAACCCAAACTACCTATCTTTTGCTCGTTTGCGAGTCGTAAATATCCCCAACCATTTCGGTTTGGGCATACCATGGAGAATACACAATCCAGGGGCAAAGGTAAGCTTTTATTTTAGCAAAAGAAGATCATTTTTTACCCGAAGCAAAGTGGGTTGGGAAAAAAAGCACACCGCCGGTGTGGTTTCAGCCAGGGAGAAAAAACGTAGGCGCAACCTGAGCTGCGGCGAGGTTTTGTAACACAGGTGGAGGCCGCAGCGGCAAGTGAGCAATTCCTAAACCAATTCGTGATGGGTATATTCTTCATCGAGCTCGAAAGTGGCATGTTGAATGTTTTCTTTTGCCAATCGCTCTTTGAGTTCTTTTTTTATTGTCCAAAAGTCCTTTAGTTCTATTCCTTTTTGCAAAACGAGATGTACGGTTAAAGCATTTTGCGTGCTGCTTAAAGCCCAGATGTGTAGGTGGCGAATTTTTTTCACGGAGGGATGCTCCGTCAAAACCTTTTTCACTTTTTCCACATCAATATTTTGCGGGACGCCATCTAAAATCAGTTTTAAGCTTTCCTTTAAAAGCCCCCAGCTTGAGAACAAAACCACTGCACCTATGACAAAACTGATTAGGGCATCCATGATATTCCAAGCCGTGTAGTACATCACTGCACCGGAAATCACAACGCCGACCGATACCAAAGCATCGGCCAGCAAATGCAAAAAGGCTCCTTTGATGTTGATGTCTTTTCTCTGATCTTTATAAAACAAAAAAGCTGAAATCGTGTTAATCAAAACGCCTATAGCTGCTGTAAGCATGATGATTTTTCCCGGCAGGGCAGGTGGAGCATGTAAGCGCTGAAAACCCTCTACATAGATATTGATTACGATAAAAACGAGTAAAATGGCATTGACCAAAGAGGCCAAAATAGAGGCTTTTTTGTATCCATACGTGTACAGCCCGGTAGCAGCCTTTTGTGCCAGCCTCATGCCGAACAAAGAAATGAGGAGGCTGGCCACATCGCTGAGATTGTGGCTGGCATCAGCTATCAATGCCAGAGAATCGGTGCGATAACCGATGATAAACTCTACCAAAGTATAGAAAGCATTCAGGCCAATACCCAGGTAAAAGGCTCGTTTTACCTGGTTGAAATCGCCTGGGGGGGGCGCGTGTTTATGCGTGTGCTGCTTTTTGCTCATGAGCAGTAGCAAACTTTTACAGATACTTTTTCCAGATCAAAAGCAAATATACTCAAAAAGCTATTCTGGTTTGAGGTGGTCGAAATCCGAAAAAGTTCCAGGCATCCGAACGGGAAATACGGTTTTTCGTTGAAGAAAAACGTTCGCTGGTTGAAAAAAAGCGAAGCATGCGGGAAAAGGGCATTATCTATGCACGCAAATACCTAATCAACCCTGTCCCCCCATGGCTGTGTGCTTTGGCACACAGCCCCTTTTGAAACACAAAAGATGAATCGAACTATTGAAAACCTGGTCTTTGAAAGTGGCGGAGTAAAAGGCGTGGCTTATGTAGGAGCCATCCGAGCTTTACAAGAAAGAGGTGTTCTTCAGCAGGTACAAAGAGTGGCCGGCACTTCAGCCGGAGCCATTATGGCTTGTCTGTTGGCCTTGAGATTTAAGCCTGATGAGATTCACGAAGCCGTTTTTAACATGGACTTCAAGTCCTTTGAAGATGACAAAAGCTACCGAAAAGTGAGGTCGGAATACGGTTTATATGCCGGGGATGCCTTTTTGGAATGGATGAGTGATTTGCTGTTGCGCAAGGGGTTTAATCCTCAAATGACCTTTGCTCAATTGCACAAAGCCGGCTACCCCGACCTCAAAGTCTATGCTGTAGATCTCTACACGCAACAATTACAAGCCTTTTCTTTTTTGCAAACTCCCGATACCATAGTCTTAGAGGCCGTAAGGGCCTCTATGTCCATTCCTCTTTATTTTCGAGCTTGGCAATTTAGCAACGGCATTCCCAGCACCAACCTCTATGTAGATGGTGGGGTCTTGCTTGCCTATCCCTTCTATGCTTTTGAGAAAGAAGGGGGCACCCTTACAAATACTTTGGGATTCAGGCTTGACAACCTCAACAAGACTACCGAACCCCATGTGTTTGGCTACGACAATTTTCCGGAATACGCCAAAGCGCTCTTTTCTGCTCTGCTCAAGGCTCAGGATGCTGCCTTCTTGGAAGACAAACAAGCCCAAAGCTCTACAGTACGCATCAATGACCTCGGGATATCCGGGACAAACTTTGACCTATCCGTTGAAGAGAAAAATGCTTTAATAAATGAAGGCTACAAGGCTACCTGTACATTCTTGGAATAAAAGGGAGAATTGCCGGGACAAGAAAACTGCTAAGAAAACAGGGTGAAGGAAAGCAAAGCAAAAAAAGTAAAGGCAAAGGCAAAGACAAACAATCCGAAAAAGTTAAACATCGTCCACTTGAATAAGGTCTTACCCCATGATTGACCGTAATAAGTTTTCATGGCAAAGAGCAAAAACAGAAATTGAAAGACAACTAAAACCCAATAAAGTCCTTGGGTGTCTAAAATAGATTCGAGGAAAAGCGCTACAGCTGAACTGAAGAGGACAAAAGCGGTGTAGTGCAGCAAAAAAACCAGATGCTCCATGTAATATCGATGGCTCTTCCTGTATTGAATCTTTAGGATAAAAGCTAAAATAGGCATGGAAAAAATGATCAACCACATCATGTGATTCATCAGGTATGTGTTGAATTTTTGAGGTGATTTAATCAATTTTGCCATTTGAATAAAAAATAAGCGCTCCCAAAAACTCTGTATTCCATATCGGTCGGCCAGTTCAATGGGCGAGAATGACACCAAATCTCTCTGACTGACTTTTACGTACACATCTATGCTATCTTTTCGAGAGTCCGGTATTTCCGACTTTAAAACATCAATTGTTTTTTGCAGTGCTAAATTATCTCCATTTTGCTTTGTTTGTATAAGTTTACTCAAGCTGTCCAAGGTGTTCCACATTAAGACATTTTTCTCTGTGTCTTTAATTAATGCCGGCACATTGGATTTTAGCACATTTTGATCTCTCGACGACATTAAGTTGACTACAGCCAGAAATAAAAGAGCGGAAACAAAAAAGATTCTAAAGGGCGGGTAGTACCTTTGGCGGACACCCCGGAAATAATTTTGGGTGAGTTTGGCAGGAACAAAAAGGGCTTGAACTGTGGCAAAAATTTTAGAATCCAGGTTGAAAACAGAATCCAGGCTCTGAGCGATAAATTCTCGCAAAGAGGGAATGAGCTTTTGCTCTTTTTTTTGGCCACAGTTTGGGCAATACTTGTGTTTTTCTTTCAGTTCATGTTGACAGTTAGGGCAGATGCGTTCCATGTCTGACCTTTTTATTCTTTTCTTGCCCTAAAATACTCCACAACCAATTCTTTGAGCAATTCCTCTTGCGCCTTGCCCTTCACTTCAATGGGCTTGACCGCTTCCCAGTGAGGCCAGCCCTCTTCGTCATAACCACTGAACCTGTAATAATCGCGCATGCTCAACAGGCGGCACACGGCAAGATGCATCAAATCTTGTTTTTCCTCTTTAGAAAAAGTCGTTTGCAAGCCTCCCAGTTCTTGTAAACCGATGAGAAAGAGCACGGCATTTAAATCGGGTAAGTGTTCTTTGCCAAAGCGCTCTTTGATCATGGCTTGCACTTCAAACCAGGCGAGAGATAAATCGCTGTTTTCCATTTTCAGGGTTCTATGGTGTCACATTCGTACAACAAATGATGTTCCGGTTTTGGTTTTTGTACCGGTTGGCCTTTTTTCTTGGCTTCAAGCATTTTTTGAATGAGCCGGGTGCGCTCTTGATGTATCCATGCTCTTCTCTCTTTATCTTTTTCGCGATCGAAGAACAAGATACCGTCCACCCAGGTTTTTTGTGCGACGGCATAAACGGATAAGGGGTCATCGTTCCACAGCACCAGGTCGGCATCCTTGCCTACTTTGATGCTGCCGATGCGGTCATCTACGTGTAAAAGCCGTGCAGGATTGAGCGTCACAAATTTTAGGGCTTCCTCTTTCGGTGCACCTCCGTATTTGATAGCTTTGGCAGCTTCTTGATTAAGACGGCGCCCCATCTCGGCATCGTCCGAATTGTACGCCACCACTAAGCCGGCTTTGTACATCAAAGCTCCGTTATAGGGAATGGCGTCAATGACTTCATACTTGTAAGTCCACCAATCCGAAAAAGTCGAAGCTCCTGCTCCATGTGCCCGCATCTTATCCGCAACCTTATAGCCTTCTAAAATATGGGTAAAGGTGTTGACTTTAAACCCATGTCGCTCTGCAACCCTCATCAACATGACAATTTCGCTTTGGCGGTAAGAATGACAGGTGATAAAGCGCTTGTGTTGCAAAATTTCCAACAAGGCTTCCAGTTCCAAGTCTTTGCGATAAGGTTTGCCCGATGTTTTGAGCCGGCCATATTCCTCTGCTCGGGTAAAGTAATCCTCAAAGACCTGCTCTACGCCCATACGCGTTTGGGGGAACCTGATGCGAAACTGATCACCCCAATTGGACTGTTTTACATTTTCACCCAGAGCGAATTTAATAAAACCGTCGGCACCTTTGAATTTCATTTCCTCCGGTGCATAGCCCCAGCGCATTTTAATCAATTGCGTTTGGCCTCCAATGGGGTTGGCAGAGCCGTGCAAGAGATGAGAGCTCGTTACGCCGCCGGCCAATTGCCTATAGATGTTGATGTCTTCGGAATTGACCACATCGCCTATACGCACTTCTGCCGAGCTGGCTTGTGTGCCTTCGTTTACACCCCTGCTGATGGCAATGTGCGAGTGTTCATCGACGATACCCGGAGTCAAATGCATGCCCGTCGCATCAATAACTACGGCATCGCCCTCGGCTAAACCTTGACCTATTTGAACGATTTTGCCATCTGCTATAAGTACATCGGTATGCTCCAAAACGCCCTCTTTTTCACAGGTCCATACGGTTGCATTGCGTATCAAGTATTTTTTTTGTTTGGGTGGCTCTGTCCATCCATAAGCTGTGAAAGGATACATCAGCGGGCCGGGTTCTTCAATTTTTGCCACCTCCTTTTTCTCTTCTTTTTTCTGCCTTTCGGCAAATGTTTTCCCGGAGGGCAGGGCCTCCCAGTCCGTTTTTTCACCTTGAGGCCCCTCTGCATAACCAGCCCAATGTTCTCTGCTCAAGTGCCCGCTCAACCTCCAAAAGCCGTGCCCTTTTTCCTGCTCAAAACGCATACTCAACAAGCCTTTGTCAAAATTCAACTTGACATCTATCTTGCTGGAATCGGGCAGGAGCAAATGAGCTTTGTGCTTTCCGTTTTTGCTTTTCACATACAAGTCATAATCTTTTTCACCGAGCAAAAGGTGATAAACTCCGCTGAGGTCGGCTTGCTCCAAATCTTCATACAGTACGGCTTGTCCGTGCACCCACACTTGGCGAATGCTCGTTCCGTCTTCGAAAATGTTTCCCGATGTGATAAAGAAATTGGCCACTTTACCAGCCTCTAAACTGCCAAGGCGGTCAAACAGCCCCAGGAGTTTAGCCGGCCTTTCGGTGAGTGCGCGGAGGGCTTCATTTGCCGAAAGGCCATGAGAAACGGCCTTCCTCAAGGCGGGCAAAAAATCTTTCATTTGAGATAAGCCGTGGGCTGTTAAGACAAAGGGAATACCTGCCTCTGCTACGCGAGCCGGATTGTAAGGCGCCCACTCCCAATGCTTCATCTGAGCTAAAGATACCTGGCGAGCGTTGAGCGGGTCTTCCACATCATAGGCCTTGGGAAAATCCAGAGGAAGGATGAGTGGGTTACCGGTAGCTTTGATTTCTTCCAACCTTTGGTAAGTGTCTCCATTTGATGCAATGAGATACGTTTTTCCAAATTCCTTACCTAATCGGGCGGCACGCAAGACGTTGAGCTTGTTTCCCGCGACAAAAATTTGTGGCAAATTTTGCAATTCATTCCAGGCCTCCAAAGAAAGGTTGGTTTCTTCTTTATGTCCTTCTTTGGCATACCACTGCCCGTCTAAATAAGTTTGCCGCAGCAGGGCTATACTGCCCATGAGTGATGACGGATAGCTTTGCGTCGATTTGCCTTTGTCGAAAGACAAAACATGGGCAGCACGGGGTTTTAACAGTAGTTCATGTTCTTTTTCTTTTCCTATGAGTACAAAAGCGGCGCTGCCGCGCGAAATACCATCCGGCCGATGTACCAAAGCAGCGCCAAAACCGGATTTCCACAAATCAGGAGCTTTTTTGTTGTCGGAGACAAAGTGTTCTGCAGCATCGAATTCCGTTTTCAAGGCTTCGTTCCAGGCAAAAGCTCCTTTCTTGTTGCTGAGCATCTGGGGTTGAAGACGGGAGGCTTTCCCTTCCGCCTTGGGGGCAGGCATGCCGTAGTCGGAGTACAAATCGATAAAAGCCGGGTAAATGAAATAGCCGTGGGCATCTATGACAACAGCATCATCAGGTACGGCAACGCCCTGGCCCACTTGCACAACTTTCCCTTTGCGCACGAGTAAAGTGGCATTTTCCAAGACCTTATCGGGGGTTTGATAAATGGTGGCATTGACAAAGGCATAAGAACCTTCCCGTGGATCCGAGACGCCATTGTACGGGAAAGTTTTTTGAGCTGACAAGCCAAAAGAGCACAAAAACAAAAACAAAACTGTGCCAATCTTTTTCATGATTTGTCGGTTTAAACAATAAAGAAAAGCGTTTTGGCTATTGGTTGCCATACTGCTATTCTCCTCCCACATTCAAGGGTTCAAAAACGCCTGTGGGTGAAAGTTGTAAGGCGGAAAAAGCCTCACTGAATTTTTTCCAATCGGTTTCAAAAAAGCTGTTCACCTCTTCCAAATAAGAGCGAATCCGGGTTTTGGTCGCTTCTGCTCGTTCTATGAGGGTGGGTGAGGGACCTGCCGTGGCCGGATTGGGCTCTCCGGCAGGATTGAAATAGGTGCCGGTTTCGTAAATTTCACTGATGAGCAAATCGGGGTCCCGATAAATGCCTTGGATATCCTTTGGCGGAAAGACTTCTTCACGCAGCTGTTTTAATTTCTTTTTTATGCGTTTGCTCATGTCTTGCATAGCCGCCTTATTTTTCTTGTCTTTAACTTGTTCTTCGACCAGTTTCATGCTGTTGTCCAAGTATTTTTTGGCTTCGTCCAGTTGATTGACGGCTTCCGCCAAAGCCTCTACGTACTGGCCAAATTCGTCTTGATAACTGTAAAGCGCTTTGACACCTTCTACATCTACCTCAAGTCGGGGGTCGGGGTGGACCTGCACTTTGGTGAAATCTTCAAACTTTCCGTACTTGATTTTGATGGTGTACTCACCCGGAGGGACGAAATGCCCTTGAGGAGGCGTATCTCCGTCTTTGGGGCGGTTGCTGCCCGGAAAGCGAAAGCCATCAGCCCGCAAATTCCAGGAAAAGCGGTTAAAGCCCTTTTGCACCTTGGTTTTAAAGTGGCGTAATGCCCGCCCTCCTTCATCTAAAACGACAACTTGTGCCGTATCTACTTTCAGGGGTTTACCCTCCTTGTCTTTGTTGAGAATTTCGGCAACGGAAAAAGTGATGAGAGCGCCATAGGGTCTATTTTGCCCCCTAAAGTAGGCATTTCCGGTGAATCGGGTTCCGGCGCCCTGTTTGTAGTTGGCTAACCAGGCATCGGAAGCGGGATAAACGAAAAGCGGTTTGCGCAAGAGCGAGCTACCCAGTTGGGCCAACCCTCGCAAATAGCGTATGTCGTCAAACACATAGACTGCTCGTCCAAAAGTGCCTACAACCAAATCTTGTTCGCGTGGGTGCAACACCATGTCCATGGTGGAAACAGAAGGGTATCCGCGTGTCCATTTGGTCCAGTTTTGCCCTTCGTCAATGCTGAAGTAAAGCCCCTGCTCCGTTCCGAGAAAGAGCAGACGCGGTTCATGTCTGTCCTGAACGAAAGAAAGGCAATAGCCCTCTATTTGGTGGGGCCAGGCCAAACGCTCCCAGCTTTTGCCAAAATTGCGGGTGCGATACAAATACGGTGCCCAATCATTTCGGCGATAATTGTTGGCGATCACATAGGCCTCTCCGGATTTGTAGCGCGTGGCGTGAATTTGCGTTATCCAGGAGCCTTTCGGCAAATCGGGTATGTTGGAAGAGACATTGGTCCAGGTCCGGCCACCGTCTTGGGTTACTTGTACTTGACCGTCATCGGTACCCACCCAGATGACGTCTCTGGTTCGAGGGCTGGGGGATATGGTGGTAATGGTACAGTAGTTTTCCGCACCGGTAACGTCGTAGGTCAAACCGCCACTTTCCTTTTGGCGCAACTTGGAAGGGTCGTTGGTCGTCAAGTCGGGAGAAATAATTTGCCAAGAGCGGCCGCCATCTGTGGTTTTGTGTAAAAACTGACTGCCGAAGAAAATGGTGTTGGGCTCTAAGGGGCTTTGAGCTATGGCCGCATTCCAATTGAAGCGCAAACGCACTTTGCCTTTGAGGTAGGGTTTTACCCAGGTTTTTGCACCCGTCTCCAAGTCGGTGCGGAACAGGCTGCCTCCCTGCCACATTAGCCAGGCATAACGAGGGTTTTCTCGCTCTACCACCACATCAAAACCGTCGCCAAAGCCGATTTCCTGCCAGTAGGCATTGCGAATACCTCCTACTTGCCAGACCTGAGAAGGTCCTCTCCAAGTGCCGTTGTCTTGCATGCCACCGTAAATGTTGTAAGGCGTATCCAAATCAACGGTAATGTGATAAAACTGGCCTACCGGCAAATTCTCCACAAAACGCCAGGTTTTCCCTCTGTCTCGAGAAATAGCCAAGCCGCCATCATTGCCGTCAATCAGGTAATCGGGATCGTCGGGATGTATCCACCAATAGTGGTGATCACCGTGGATGTTGTCCCAGCCGAGTAAGGTGGTAAAGGTCTTTCCTCCGTCTTCACTGACACTGACGTTGGAATAAATGTTGTAAAGGCGGTTTTCATTGCGGGGGTCCACGGCGATGTCGGCGTAGTAAAAGGGCCGATCGCCGATGTTGCGGTCAGCACGCTTTTTCCAGGTAAAGCCGCCATCTTCAGATCTGTATAGCGCGGTCTTTTTGGCCTCTACCAAGGCATAGACAATCTTGGGGTTAGACGGCGCTATGGCTATGCCGATTTTGCCGAGCTGGCCTTCCGGCAAACCGTCTTTAGCGCTGCGTTTGGTCCAGGTATCCCCTCCATCTAAGGTTACGTATAAGCCGGAGCCATCACCTCCTGATTCAAAAAACCATGGCCAACGTCGATACTCCCACATGTTGACGAAAATTTTATTGGGGTTTTCGGGATCCATATCCATGTCGGCTGCACCGGTTCTCGTGTTCACAAAGAGCACCTTTTCCCAGCTCTTTCCTCCGTCTTGCGTGCGATACACTCCCCGTTCATAGGTGTCGCCCCAAGCTGTACCTAAGGCGGCGACAAAGACCACATCGGGATTGCGAGGGTCGATGAGAATGCGGTGGATGTTACGGGTTTTATCCAGCCCCATGTATTGCCAGGTTCTACCGCCATCTATGCTCTTAAAAACTCCGGCTCCACTGCTCATGCTGTTTCTGGGGTTGCCTTCGCCCGTCCCCACCCAAATAATGTCGGGGTTGTCTTGCTGAACCGCTACGGCCCCGATAGACAAAACATCCACACTGTCAAAAAGGGGCGTCCAGGAAACGCCTCCTCCTTCGGAGCGCCATAACCCACCCGAAGCAGTACCCACATACAGTACATCCGGTTCCTGGTGACAAACATCGATAGCCGTTACGCGCCCACTCATGCCGGCAGGCCCAATGCTCCGGGGCTCTAAACCGTGAAAAAGCGAGATGTCGAGTTGCTGGGCGGGAAGCAAGGCACTGTAAAGCAAAAAACAAAAAAGCAAAGGAGAGAAGCGGTTTGGATGATTCATTGCTGTTTGTGTTGGATACCTGAGAACAGTTTTTGAATCGCCAAAAATAGCGATTATTTGCAAGAAGCAAAAGGGCATAAATCAGACCATAGGCTTTGCTGTTTGGGATTTTCAATTGAAGGCTAATCGGTTGTCAATTTGCTATAGCGAATTGTCAAATGTGATGCGGTTCTTGAAGAGGCTTACGCTACTTGTCCCGATTTGCCGGTGTTTTGATGGTTAGAGATTGTGGCATAGGTCAAAAAAAAAGAAAGCCGGCTGCGCGGGCCGGCTTTCTTTAATTGATTTGCCGAAAAATTGGCGGGATTTAGGGGTGTACGTGAAACTCTATTTTTTTCGACACCTCTTTGGCATTGCCTTCTTCACCCCATACTTTGGCTTCCAGAACCCAATCGGTGTGTTCGGGAACATTGAGCACAAATTGGTCGGTAAAAGTATAAGGTGATGTCTGATGTACATGAGCCTCTGCAGGTTGGTTGTAGACGACATTTGCAGGGTCATCTTTGCTGTAAATGCTGAGGTTGATGTGATGCACAATGCCTCCTTCGGCTTCAGTGAATTTAGCCTCTATGGAAATGGTGTCCCCCACGTGTTTGGCCTCTGTCGAAGGAGACAGAATTTCTATGCTGTATTGAGGGCCCGTTTCTTCGGGGGGAGCCGGCTTTTCCGGCTTGCATTGTGAAAAAAGCAAGAGGCCGAAACCCAGCAAAACAAAGCTTATAGCCTGAGGATATCGAGATGAAAACAAATACTTTTTCATAGGGAAATGATTTAATGCTTAAGTGAAGTGTTTACATGGCCAACCGCTTTAACAGACTTGGGAGTCTGCAATAGGGGTTGCACTTGGCCATTTTGTTGCTTGCAGATCATGCCCGACAGAATGAAGATTCTGTTTAGGCCCGGGTGCACTCATCGGCACAGCTCGTGTACGGTTTTTGCCTGCCGATAAGCCTGCCCGTTTCGGCTTAGGGCATGAAGAAAAAGAAGGGAATCAGCCCTTTTGAGGCGGGTGGAAAATTTCTCTCACCGGACAGGTGTCTTTTGGCGGGAGGTATGGAAAGTGGTTTTTCCTTTGAATGTCAGGTAGTTGCCACAGCGATGGCTTGTCGTTTGAGTATGCCCATAGCGGTTTATCGTTGACTTCCGGTTTGGGGTGGGACAGCGGTTTTTGTTCGTTTTGATGTTTTTCCTGTAGGCTGGTTTGAAGGTGGCACTTGCCGTGACAGTGTTTTTCCGGTTGGGCCTTGTTGATACAGAAGCGTTGTTCTATGGTGTTTTGCTGAATTTTATAGACAAAGAGCAGCAGCAGGTCTCCCGAGGAAGAGATGATTAGCGCAACGGACAACGAAATGGCAATTAAAAATCTCAACATTTTACTGCTCGGTACTTTGTTGGGGCGAAGTTTTTCTATCTTCGCTCTTTCTTAAGAAGGGCAGGCGCTGCCTTTTGCCTATTTCTTCCCCCAAAGATAACCAAATGAGCTTTACGGAGGACACAAAAAGCTATGATTTGGCCATTATAGGAGCCGGTATTGTCGGCTTAGCTACAACTTGGCAGATTTTGCGCCGGCGTTCGGGTTTACGCGTAGTCGTTTTGGACAAAGAAACGAAGCCTGCTGCTCACCAAAGCTCACACAACAGCGGGGTGCTGCACTCCGGTATTTATTACAGACCAGGCGGCAGCAAAGCCAAAAACTGCTTGAGGGGCCATGCCTTGATGGTGGAATTTTGTCGTACTTACGGTCTGCCTTTTGATTTGTGTGGCAAGGTCATTGTAGCTACCAGAGAAGAGGAAAGGCCCCGTCTTCACGCCATTTATCAGCGAGGTTTGACCCATGGTCTTCGGGGCATTCGCTTGTTGTCTGCAGCCGAAGTAAAAGAGAAAGAGCCTCATGTGGAGGCTTTGGAGGGGATTTGGGTTCCTCAGGCCGGTATTGTAAATTATGCCGATGTGGCTAAGAAGCTGGTTGAATTGATTGAGAAGCTGGGGGGCGAAATTCGGGGAGGTTTTTCTTTGCGAGCCGTATTTGCCGAAAGGCAAAAGAAGCCTTTGCGCCTTCAAGCCCGAAACGGTGCAGAATTGACAAGCCGTTATCTCATTACGGCAGCAGGTTTATATGCAGATAAAGTAGCTCGCATGACCGGCGTGCATCCTCCGTTGAAAATCATTCCTTTTCGAGGAGAGTATTACCGGTTGCGCAGAGAGAAAGAGTATTTGGTCAATAACCTCATTTATCCCGTGCCCAATCCGGCCTTTCCCTTTTTGGGCGTGCATTATACGCGTCGGATTGGCGGAGGTATAGAAGCCGGGCCCAATGCCGTTCTGGCTTTTGCTCGGGAGGGGTACAGCCGTTGGACAGTGCGGCCTGTAGAATTGGCAGAAACGCTGAGCTATAAAGGTTTTTTGCGCCTTGCGGCAAAATATTGGAGGGTCGGCCTGGACGAGTTGCACCGTTCTTATTCAAAAAAGGCCTTTGTACATGCTTTGCAACATCTGATTCCGGAGGTGGGGGTAGAAGATTTGGAGCGAGGTGGTGCGGGCGTGCGGGCGCAAGCCATAGCTCCCGATGGGAGCATGGTTAACGAGTTTGTCATTGTCGAGCAGGAGCGGGTCATTCACGTGTTAAATGCCCCCTCTCCAGCGGCTACTTCCGCCCTTTCCATCGGTATGGACGTAGCTGACAGATTCTTTGTTAAAATGCAGTGAATATGGCAGAAAAAAGCAGTACCTTTGTCCATTCCAGCGCATTCGTTGATGAGGGTTGCCAAATCGGTGAAGGCAGTAAAATTTGGCACTTCTGCCACATCATGTCGGGAGCTGTGCTGGGGCGTTCTTGCAAATTGGGGCAAAATGTGTTTGTGGCTTCAGGAGTGCGCCTGGGAAATCGGGTGAAAGTTCAGAACAACGTCTCCATTTACGAAGGAGTTGTTTGTGAAGACGATGTTTTCTTAGGGCCGTCTATGGTGTTTACCAATGTTATCAATCCTCGAAGTGCAGTAAACCGGCAGGGGCAGTATGCGGAGACTTACGTGGAGCGTGGAGCGACTATAGGCGCAAATGCTACCATCGTATGTGGGCATCGCATTGGAGCTTATGCTTTTGTCGGAGCAGGTGCCGTGGTTACTAAAGATGTGTTGCCTTATGCCTTGGTGGTGGGCAACCCTGCCAGGCAAATCGGATGGATGAGTGCCTATGGCCATCGTTTGCATTTCGATGAAAAAGGACGGGCGCGTTGCCCCGAAAGCGGTGAAGAGTATGTGCTGCAAGACGGATTTGTCCGAAAAATATAAACTACCGGCCAAACCAAAATAAAACCGTGAATTTGGACATGTACAAGGCATTAAAAGAAAAAGAGAAAACCATCGCTGTGGTAGGTCTTGGCTATGTGGGCCTGCCTTTGGCTTTGGCTTTCGCCAAATACTTCCGCGTGCTGGGTTTTGATATCCATGCGGGGCGCGTAGCTATGATGCAACAGTGCATAGACCCTTCCAAAGAACTGGAGCCTGAAGCTTTTCAGGGAAAGGACATTCGCTTTACGGCTGAAGCCGAAGATTTGCGAGAAGCGCATTTTTTTGTGGTAGCCGTGCCTACTCCGGTGGATGATCACAAAGTTCCCAACCTGAAGGCTCTTTTATCGGCATCCGAAACGGTTGGCAAACGACTGAAATCGGGAGATTATGTGGTTTTTGAGTCCACGGTGTACCCGGGATGTACGGAAGAAGATTGCCTGCCTTTGCTGGAGAAAGAGTCGGGTTTAAAGGTGGGTAAAGACTTTAAGCTGGGTTATTCACCAGAGCGCATCAACCCGGGAGATAAGGAGCATTCCGTAGAGAAAATTCTCAAAATCGTTTCCGGTAGTGATGAAGAGGCGCTTAAAAACATTGCAGCTGTATATGGAGAGGTAATCGAAGCCGGCATTTACGAGGCTCCAAGCATTAAGGTGGCCGAAGCGGCCAAAGTTATCGAAAACACCCAGCGAGATTTGAACATCTCTTTCATGAATGAGCTGTCCATCATTTTCGACAAGATGGGCATAGACACCCAAGAAGTCATTAAGGCGGCAGCTACTAAGTGGAATTTTTTAAAGTTTTATCCGGGCTTGGTCGGAGGGCATTGTATCAGCGTGGATCCCTACTACTTACTACACAAAGCAAAGCAACTGGGGTACGACCCTCAGGTCATTCTCAGTGGTCGGCGCATCAACGACCAAATGCCGGGCTTTATCGCTAAGCGACTGGTGCAAATGCTCATTCAGCAGGGGAAAAGCCCTCAAAATACCAAGGTCTTGGTCATGGGCATCACGTTTAAAGAAAATGTCTCTGATATTCGCAACTCCAAGGTAGTGGACCTGGTGAGGGAGTTGATGGAGTTCTCGGTGAATGTACATGTGGCAGATCCCCATGCTTCTCCCAATGAGGTAGCTCATGAATACAAGCTCACCCTCATCGACAAAATATCAAGCGGTTATGATGCCGTTATTGTAGCTGTGAATCACAAGGAATACGCTACCTTAGACATGGATTACTTCCAATCCATAGCGACCAAGCCTTTCATCCTGATGGATTTGAAGGGCATTTACGAAAGGCCAAGTGACGACATTATTTATTGGAGATTGTAACGCAATTTTACTTATGGGCGTTAGAATAAGAGAACAGAAAAAAGAGTTTATCAAGGAGAACCACCTTTCCGATACAGAGGCGCGGTGGTTTGCCGTGTGGGTTGAAGTCAAGTGCGAAAAAATGGTTTTTCGTCAACTTCAAAAAAAAGGCATAAACTGTTATTTGCCTTTAAAAAAAGAGCGCAAGCACTACAAAAAATGTAGGCCCAAGTGGGTGGAAAAGGTCGTTTTGCCCAATTACGTCTTTGTCCGTATTGTCAAGCAAGAGGCTTTGGCGGTTTTGCAAACGGAAAAAGTCAGGAGTTTTTTGAAAATCAAGCAAAATTTGCTGCATATACCGGACAGAGAAATTGAATTGTTGCGGCGCTTTTTAAACGAGGCGGAAGGCGAAGTGTCGATTTGTTCTCATTGCGATTTTGAGCCCGGGGCTCGCGTGAAAATCGTGCGAGGCTCCATGTTGGGTTATGAGGGGCATTTGGTGGAAAAGAAAAACAGAAATTTTTTTGTTGTCCACCTCGATGTGTTGGGTGCGGATATTGTCATGGAGGTGGAAACAAAAAACCTGGAACGCGTAAAATAGGGCGGGAAACCGAAGTTGTTTCGGCCCGTTTGCTGCAGTGTGCTTGCGACACATTGTCGGCGGAGCCTTGCCAAAATGCAGGAGAATATCCATCCCATCCATCACCGCTTGTTGAGCAGAGCTGAGCGGGAAGCCCGTTTGGGCCAGCGGTCTGTGGTCGTTTGGATGACGGGTTTATCCGGTTCGGGAAAAAGCACTTTGGCAGCAGCCTTGGAGCGCCGCCTGTTTGATCAGGGATATTGCGCTCAGGTTTTGGACGGAGACAATATCCGTAGTGGCCTCAATGCCAATTTGGGTTTTTCCGAGCAAGACCGGCGGGAGAACATTCGCCGCATTGCCGAAGTGGCCAAGTTGTTTTTGAATTCGGGTCTTATTGTGATTTGTTCCTTTATCAGCCCATTGCGTTCCATGCGCCAAATGGCCAGGCAAATCATTGGGCCTGAAGATTTTCTGGAGATTTTTGTTCGTGCTCCTGTGGAAGTTTGTGAAGAGCGGGACGTCAAAGGGCTTTATGCCAAAGCTCGAAGGGGCGAAATCAAACAGTTTACCGGCATTGATGCCCCTTACGAAGAACCGCAAAACCCCTTTTGTACGTTGGATACTGCCAGCCTTTCCGTAGATGAAGCTGTGGAGCTGTTGCTACAAAGACTTAAGAAAAGGTTATGATCAACTATCGATTGGACCACTTGAAGGAGCTGGAGTCTGAATCCATCTTCGTCATTCGTGAAGTGGCTGCTCAGTTTGAAAATCCTGTGTTGATGTTTTCCGGAGGCAAGGACTCCATCCTCATGCTCTACCTGGCTCGTAAGGCTTTCTATCCGGCCCGCCTACCCTTTCCGCTTCTCCACGTGGATACCGGGCACAATTTTCCGGAGACCCTGGCCTTTCGAGACAAATTGGTGCGGGAGTGGAATTTGAGCTTGATCATAGCTTCCGTTCAGGAAGCCATAGATCGAGGCCTGGTCGTGGAAGAAAAAGGACTGTACGCCAGTCGAAACAGCCTGCAAACAGCAGTGCTTTTAGAGGCTATAGAACGACACGGCTTTGATGCTGCCTTGGGCGGAGGGCGCCGGGATGAGGAAAAAGCCCGGGCCAAGGAGCGGTTTTTCTCCCATCGAGACGAATTTGGGCAGTGGGACCCCAAAAACCAGCGCCCCGAGTTGTGGAATCTCTTTAACGGCAGAAAACATATCGGCGAGCATTTTCGGGTTTTTCCCATCAGCAATTGGACGGAGTTGGACGTGTGGCAATACTTACACAGAGAAAAAGTGCCTTTGCCTTCCCTTTATTTTGCCCACGAGCGAGCCTGTATAGAACGCGATGGCGTCTTGCTGGCCGATTCGGCCTTCTTATCCAAAAAAGAGGGAGAAAAAGCCGAGATTAGGAAAGTTCGCTTTCGCACCATAGGTGATATGACTTGCACCGGAGCCGTCTTGTCGGAGGCTGACACCCTGGAAAAAATCGTTGAGGAAGTCGCTACTACCCGCCTAACCGAGCGCGGTGCCAGAGCCGACGACAAGCGCTCGGAAACTTCCATGGAAGACAGGAAAAAAGAAGGATACTTTTGAGGGGTGTCAATCCCCTTTTGCCAAGGAATTACAGCATGCAGCAACACTCGGATTTACTCAGGTTCACCACGGCAGGTAGTGTAGATGACGGAAAAAGCACGCTCATCGGACGCTTGTTGTACGACAGCAAGGCCATTCATCAGGATCAGTACGAAGCCATGGAGCGCAGCAGCAAGCGGCGGGGTGAAGAAGTCGTCAATCTGGCTTTGCTCACAGACGGCCTTAAAGCCGAGCGAGAGCAGGGCATCACCATTGATGTGGCTTATCGCTATTTTTCCACCCCTAAGCGCAAGTTCATCATTGCCGACACCCCAGGGCATATCCAATATACCCGCAATATGGTTACGGGGGCTTCTACTGCAAATGCCGCTCTGATCTTAATCGATGCGCGCAAGGGCATGCTCGAACAAACGCGTCGGCACGCCATCATTGCCTCGCTCTTGCAGATTCCCCACTTGCTGATTTGCATCAACAAAATGGACTTGGTGGATTACAGCAAAGAGGCCTATGAGAAATTGTGCGATGAATTTGGGGCTTTTGCGGCCAAACTGGACGTCAAAGACGTCGCTTATATTCCCATTTCAGCCTTGCATGGCGATAATATCGTACATCGCTCGGAAAACATGTCTTGGTATGAAGGGCCGACCCTGCTTTATTACCTGGAAAATGTGCACATCGCTTCAGATTACAACTTCATCGATTGCCGCTTTCCGGTGCAACTGGTTATTCGACCCAATACCGACGATTTTCACGATTATCGGGGCTATGCCGGCCGCGTGGCAGGTGGCGTTTTTAAAAAAGGCGACAAGGTGATGTTGCTGCCATCGGGCTTCACTTCTGTGATTAAGGCCATAGATACCTATGAGGGGGAAGTGGAAGAGGCCTTTCCGCCCATGTCGGTTACCCTTCGCCTGGAAAACGAGCTGGATCTCAGCCGAGGCGATATGATTGTGCGAGAAAACAACATGCCCCGCGTTACGCAGGATCTCGACCTCATGATTTGCTGGTTTGACAGCAGGCCTTTGCGCGTGCGTGGAAAGTACGTCATTCAGCATACGAGCCGAACGGCCCGCTGCCTGATCAAGGAAGTGCGCTACAAGATGGACGTCAACACCTTGCACAGAAACCTGGAAGACAAAGAAATCGGGATGAACGATGTGGCTCGCATTAGCCTGCGAACCACTTCACCCCTTTTTGTGGATCCCTACAGCCGCAATCGCACGACGGGCAGCGTCATTCTCATTGATGAGGCCAGCAATCAAACCGTAGCTGCCGGTATGGTTCTTTGAGCCTATGGAGGTATTTGCCGTCGTCTGTCCGAATGGACTGGGGCATGTAAAACGGGTGGTGGGCTTGTTGCATGCCTTAGATGCCCTGAAACCGGGCTTTCGAGCGGCTTTGCTGCTTCCGCCATTTGCCGAAAGGCTCAAAAATTGGCCCAAGCTTCAGCATCCCAACTGGCAGTTTTTTCCTTTGCCGAAAGGCATACGAGGGGTGCGCTGGAGTTTAGATGCTTCAGCTTACCGAGACGGAAGCCTGTTTGCCTGGGAAAAACACTTGCGTTCGTTGCCGGCTTTTCATCGGGCAAGGCTGGTGTTAAGCGACAACCTGGCTGCAGTGCTGGCTCATCGTCCTGATGCCGTTTTGTCTGGAAGTTTTCTCTGGAGTGATGTGCTGGAAAAAGCCCATGGCGGCGAACCTGAGGTGCGCAAATTTGTGGAGACGGAGCGGCAGTTGTTGGCCAAATACAAACCTTTGATGCTGGGTGTAGAGGCCTTGGCCATGCCCTCGGTGAAGCGACAAACCCGCTGGAAGGGCTTTGGATTCTTTACCCAGGGGCCGCGTTGGCCGGTTCATCTGCCTTCCGGCCAAACATACCGGATAGCTGTTCTTGGCGGAGCTACTTCGGCAGCTCGCAAGCTGTTGTTGCAGGCCGTTCGAGAACTTGCTGCTTGCGAGGACTATCAACTGCTGTTGCCCGAAGGCTTGTTGCAAGCAGCACAGGCAGAAGGGATTGGAAACACAGCGCTTTTCGGCTTTCGGGCAGAAGACTTTGCCAGTTGCCATTTAGTCGTTTGCCGGCCGGGCGTAGGCACGCTTACGGATTGTGTGGAAACGGCTACGCCTCTTGTCGCTGTATATGAAAGCGGTAATGCGGAGATGGAACACCTGGGGCGGCTGGTTGAAAAGCTGGGTTTGGGACGAAATGCCGGGCAAAGCCCTGTTCGCGAACTCGTAGAAAAAATGCTCGACCTCGAGCAACAAAAATACCACCGCACTAAGCTACATGCTCAAGCCGGTGGTGGCTTGGAAAAAGCTGCCCTCCTTTTGGCAGACTTTTTTTGAGTAACGCATAACCCCAAAAAAATGAAAAAGAACAGGCCGTTGGAGCCGCTTTGCGTGGCTCCACATATGAGCTTGCTGCACGTCATGTTGCAGCTGGACAAGGCGGTTGAACAGGGCTACATTGCCGGTATTGCCCTGGTAACCGATGAAGAAGGCCGCCTCAAGGGTACCATCACGGATGGCGACATCCGCCGGGCCAGCAGCCGATACGGCAGTTTCGACTTGCGGGCCGAAGAGGTGATGAACCCTCACCCCATTACCTTTCCCGCCTCTTATTCCTTCCGGCAAATTCTCGAGGAACTCCCCCTTAAACTCAAGGCTTCAGGACGCAAAAGCCGTCGCTTTCTCAGCAAAATCGTGCTGGTGGATGAGCAAAATCGGCCTCAACGCGTATTGCCCTACCACAGGCTCTGGGAACAACGCGTAGCCTTGCATCGCCACATCGTAGTTCTCGGCATGGGCTATGTAGGATTTACGCTAGCTTTGGTTTTGGCAGAACAGGGCTTTTTCGTAACGGGCTATGACGTGCAATCCGATTTGATTACGCGTTTGCAGAAGGGATGTTCTCACGTGCACGAGAGGGGCTTAGATGCCATTTTTCGCCGTCAGCTAAACAAAAACTTTTTTCCCTCCATGGATATGCCTGCCGACGGGGAGGTCTATATCATTGCGGTAGGTACACCGGTGCAGGATAAGGGCTCGGGCGTTTTGCAACCGGATTTGACTTCTTTGCGAAAAGCAGCGGAGATGGTTGGGCAGCGCTTGCGTCCGGGCGACTTGGTGGTTTTGCGCTCTACGGTGCCGGTGGGTAGTACTCGAGAGGTGGTTTTACCCGTGTTGGAAGAGCAATCCGGCTTGGAGGCAGGTGTGGACTTTTTTCTGTCTTTTGCCCCGGAGCGCACGGCCGAGGGCAAAGCTCTGGAGGAGCTGCGAAATTTGCCTCAGCTGATAGGCGGGGTAAACGAAGAAAGCGTAGAAGCCACGGCGGCCATGTTTCGCGACATTACGCCTACCATTGTGCGCTTAGATTCTTTGGAGCAAGCCGAGTTAGCCAAGCTGCTCAACAATAGTTTTCGGGATTATGTGTTTGCCTTTTCGAATCAGGCTGCTCAATTGGCGGCGCATTACGGGGTAGATGTGGTGCGCACCATTCGGGCGGCCAATCAGGCTTATCCGCGTCAAGAGATTCCCTTACCCAGCCCCGGCGTAGGCGGCCCCTGTCTCACCAAAGATCCTTACATTTTTGCTGCTGCTGCGGAAAAGGCCGGCATAGCTCATCCTCTTTTTCTTCATGCTCGGCGGGTTAATGAGACCATGGTGGATTTTGTGGTAGAGCGGGTGTTGTCTGCCTTTCGGCAAATGGGAAAAGAGCCCGAAGATGCACCCAGGGTTTTGGTCTGCGGTTTGGCTTTTAAGGGGCAGCCCGAAACGGCCGATTTGCGGCATTCCACTTCGATAGCTATTGCGCATCGCTTGTTGGAGAAGGGTTTACAAATCGTAGGTCACGACCCGGTGGCTTCTGCAGAGGCGATCACTTCCTTCGGCTTGCAAGCAGCAGCCTGGCCGGAAGCCATTCGGGATACGGACGCCGTGTTGTTTCTCAACAACCACCTTTTTTACAAGGGAATCGACTTGGAAGACCTGCTTTCCGGCATGCGTTCTCCTGCTCTGGTCTTAGATGCCTGGCACCTTTTTGAGCCCGAAGAAGTTTTGGCAGCCGGCCCCTGTGTTTATTTGGGCTTGAGTTTTAGCAGGAGCAACATAGGCTGAGTGGTTTTTCGTTCTCTAAGCTTTTTGGTAAATTTCCGTTTATGCGCGTCTTAGCAGTCATTCCGGCTCGTGGAGGCTCCAAGGGCGTTCCTTTGAAGAACATCAGGCCCTTGGCCGGTAAGCCGCTTTTAGCTTATACGGCTGAGCAAGCGCTGCAGAGCCAGAGTTTGAGTCGGGTTTTGCTCTCTACCGATGATGCCCGCATAGCAGAGGTGGGCAGAGCCTGTGGCTTGGAGGTGCCCTTCATGCGGCCGGCATCTCTGGCAGGAGATTCCGCCAAGTCTTTACCCGTCATTTTACACGCTTTGCAATGGGTGGAAGAAGAAGAAGGGCAATGCTATGATGCCGTCATGATGCTGCAACCCACTACGCCTTTTCGCCAGGCAGCAGATATCGATGCGGCAGTAGCTTTGTTGAAAAAAACGGGAGCCGATAGTGTTATCAGCGTAACGGATGTGGGGCCTTTTCATCCGGCTCGGATGAAATACCTGCAAGGCGATCGCCTGATAGATCCGCCTTTTTGCGAGGCTTATGAAAACCAGCCCCGGCAAGAGTTGAAACCCATGTACATTCGTTCAGGTGATATTTACTTGACGCGCAGGGAAGTTTTGCTCGGTGGTTCTTTTAAGGGAAAGGATTGTCGGGCGCTTCTCATAGATTCTCATCGAGCCGTAAATATCGACAGTTTAAGAGATTTTATTTATGCCGAATTTCTATTAGAAAAAGATTTGTTGTGATTCGCGTTTTACACATTGAACCTTTGCGTTATGGCCTTGAAGCTCGGGTGTTGCTGGAATCTGTGGCCGAGGTGGATTATTGCGAAGTGGAAGGAGAAAGCGATTTGTTGAATGCGTTGGCAAGGGCAGATTACGAGGCTGTTTTTTTGCGTTTGGGGGTGTACTTTGGAGAAGAAATGATGGAAGCTTGCCCGCGTTTGCGTTATTTGGTAACGCCGACTACGGGTTTGAATCACATCGATTTGGCGGCTGCCGAGCGGCGGGGGATTCGCGTACTCAGTTTGCGCGGGGAAACATCTTTTTTGGAGAGCATTCGCAGCACTGCCGAGCACACCATGGCTTTGTTGTTGGCTTTAATTCGGCGTTTGCTGGCAGCTACGCGGGCGGTGGAAGAAGGGCATTGGGTGCGCGAGCCCTTTTTGGGAAGAGAGTTGAGTGGTCGTTGCTTGGGCATCATCGGTTACGGGCGGCTGGGGCGCTTGGTGGCCCGTTATGCTCAGGCTTTTTTTCTGGATGTACTGGCTTATGATCTTCGGGATGAAGCTTTTTCTCGTTTGCCGGAAGGCGTGGAAAGGACCAGCCTTGAGGAGTTATTGAGGCGCAGCGATTTTGTCAGTCTGCACATTCCGGGTACTGCCTCAAATGCTGCCTTCATGGATGCCCGTAAATTTGCACAAATGAAGAGGGGGGCGTTTTTCATCAACACTTCCCGGGGTGAGGTGGTCGATGAAGGAGCTCTGTTGGATGTTTTGCAAAGTGGTCATTTGGCCGGTGCCGCTTTGGATGTTTTGGCCGGAGACAGCAGTTGGGAAGGGCGGGTTCCCGAAGGACATCCTTTGGTGGCTTTCGCCAAATCCAATCCACAGTTGATCATTACACCCCACATAGGCGGCTATGCTCGTGAGTCTTTAGACGGCACGCGTTTGTTTATGGTCAACAAGTTTATTGAAACTCTTCTATTTTTTTCAGGTTTTTCATCTTTTAGCGATTCATGAAAGCTATACTGATTGCCGAATTTTGCCAAAACCACAATGGCCGCTGGGATTTGGTGGAGCGCATGGTAGCTGAGGCTGCCGAAGCCGGAGCCGATTACGCCAAACTGCAAACCATACGATCCCGGGAGTTGTCGCATCGCTCTCGTTTTGATAAGGGGGAGTGGTATCCAGACGGGAGGATTAAAACCATCAAGCGCCCCTATGCAGCGGAGAAAGAGCGACTTTCAAACTTGGATTTGAGTTTGGAACAGGAAGCCCGTTTTATTGAGCTTTGTCGGGCTTGCGGCTTAAAATCAATGACTACTGTTTTTACGCGTTCCGGTTTGAGGGATATCTCCAATCTGGGTTACGATGCTTTGAAAATAGCCAGCTATGATTGTGCTTCTTATCCCTTGTTGCGGGATGTAAAAGCTTTGGGTAAGCGCTTGTTTGTTTCTACGGGAGCAACTTTTGACGAAGAAATTGAGCGGGCGGCCCAAATCTTGGATGGGGCGGAATACGATTTTTTGCACTGTGTAACCATTTATCCAACGCCTTTGGAAGAGATGCACTTGAATCGCATGCAGTGGTTGAGGCAGTTTACGCCTCGTGTGGGGTTTAGTGATCACAGCAAACCATCGGAAACGGGGCTGTGGGCTTCCAAGGCGGCTTTGGCCCTGGGGGCTTCGTGCGTAGAGCGTCATTTTACGGTTTTACCTGCTTCGGAAACCAGGGACGGTCCGGTTTCCATTACACCGGCTCAGCTTCGGGAATTACGGGCTTTTGCCGAAAGGCCGCGGGAAGAGCGTTTGGCTCTTTTGCAGCGCGATTTTCCGGAATGGGAAGTGATGCTGGGGCAGGCCAATCGACCTCTGTCGGAAGTTGAGTTGCTCAATCGCGATTACTATCGCGGTCGTTTTGTTTCAAAGATTGGCGATCAGCTGGTGTACAATTGGGAAGAAAGTGAATTGTTTTCAGACTTGTGAATAAGCCTGTTTGTTACTTGATATCTCACGGTTTTGCCGCTCGCATGGTTTTTCAAACCGGTTTATTGGCCAAGTTGACAGAGCGAGCTCAAGCTGCAGCTGTTGTTGTGCCTGACAAGGAAGACGAGAACTTGAAGTCTTTTTGTGCAGAACAAGGTGCATCTCTTTATCAGTACAAGCCTCAGGTTAATTTTTTTACGGTGGATTACTTGTTTAAGCGCAAGTACTTTTTGGAGGATATCCGCCGCAATCCCGCTTTATGGGCTAAGCATTTACGAGCTGTTTATGGGAATAAATCTCGCAATCCTTATATTCGGCTACGTCCTTTTTACTATTACTTGGTGTATCTGCTGGTGCAGCGTTTTCCTGCTTTGCGCCGACGCTTTTTAAGACAGGAGGACCGCTTGCTGCGCGATGAAAAAGCCGAAGAGTTGTTGAAGGAGATAGACCCTGCTTTGGTGGTGGCTACTTATCCGATCAACTTGCCGGAATCTGTCTTGTTGAGATCTGCTCGCAGATTGGGTATCCCTACCGTGATTCATTTGTTGAGCTGGGACAACATCAGCTGCAAGGGATATTTCCCCGCTTTAGCCGATTATTACATTGCCTGGGGAGCCGTTATGAAGGAAGAATTTATGTCGTATTACGGCATACCGGCAGACAGGATTTTTGCTTGTGGTGTTCCACATTTTGATCAGCACAGGCCTTTTCGGGAGATGCTAAATCGGGGGTTCTCTTCTGCAGCTATAGCCGGAGATTATTTGGAAGCCCTGGGCTTGGACAGGCAGAAGCCTTATTTGTTTATAGCTTTGAGCTCCCCCGTATTTTGTCCGCGAGGCATTGATGTGGCCGAATGGTTGGCTGCTCAGGTGCAACGAAATGTTTATGGAGAGGATATGCAATTGATTGTGCGACCACACCCTCAGAATGTTCAGAGCAAGATGGCTGATTTTTCCTGGTTACCTCGCCTGCGGGCCTTGGAGGGTAAACGCGTGGCGGTGGATTATCCGGATTTGGTGGAGAGCGAATTGCCTTGGAGCATGAAGGCTGAGGACATGCGCAGGCTTTCGGCTTTGTTGGCAGGAGCTTCTATAACGCTTAATTTTGGTTCTACGGTTACCATTGACGCCCTGATGGTGGGTCGTCCGGTGATTATTAGTGCTTTTGACGGAGAGGAGCGTTTGCCTTGGTGGCAGTCAGCTCGTCGGCAGATGGACTATGCTTATTTCCAAAAATTGCTCGAGATGGGTGGAGCAAAGGTGGCTTACGATTACACTGCGCTGGATAGCTACATAAAGCACTATTTGCGTTGGCCTGAGGCCGATCGAGCGGCACGGGAATATGCCTTGCGTCAGGAGTGTGGTGAACCGGACGGGCGGGCTACGGAAAGAGTGGCTAACGTATTGTTGCGTCTGGCTAAAAAACATAGCCTTGTCAGTTGAGCCTTTTGTCGTTTTTGGCCCGTCGAAATCGGGTACGACTTGGGTGCAGCGTTTGTTGGATGCGCATCCGGATGTGCGTTGTCATTTTCAGCTGCCTCTGTTTTATTTTGCGGATGGTGGTCGCAAACTGGCTCGCCCCGGCCAGGCTGTTTTTAGCCATTTACAAAGTCCTTTTCAAGAGCTTTTTGGTGGTGAAGAAGAGGCTACTTATTGGGTGCGTCTTCGCTATTTTCAGCGTTTGCGCCCTGTGTTAGAAGCAGAGTTGGGTGCCATAGGTCGGCGTTTTCCGGAGGCCAATCATCCGGACTTGCTGCGCGAGACCTTGCGCGAGACTTATCGAGCTTTGGCAGGGCGCTTTTTGGTAGATGTACCCGACAAGAAGCGATATGGCGTTAAGGCAACCACTGATCTGGATTTCTTTTTTGAGTTGTATCCCTCGGCCAAGGTAATTGCCGTCATTCGAGACGGCCGAGACGTGGCTGTGTCGAAGCGCTTTCACATGCAGCGTAGGGGTGCTTTTTACCATGGGGATGAAAAAAGTGCCTGGCTTTATCTACTAAATCACTTTTATCCGAGTCGATTATTGGTTCGTTTTTTACAAAAGCGGTATGGTTTATTTGGAGCAAGCTGGTACCGCAAGTATGGAGAGCGGGATATGCGTTTCACCCCTGCTGCTTTGCGCAAATTTGCCACAGATTGGAAGTTAACCGTTGATTATTTAGACGGCTTTCGCCAAAAACATCCTGAACAGCTACTTTGGGTTAGGTATGAAGACCTCAAAGAAGATTTGGTGCGAGAGCTGAAACGCATGTTTCACTTTTTGGAGGTAGATTGTGGCCAAGGTGTTTTGAATTCAATTATACAGATTACGGATTTTAAGCGCATGAAGAAAAAAACATCGGACAGTTTTTTTAGAAAAGGCCTTGTCGGGGATTGGCGCAATTATTTTACCGATGCCGATTTGAGGCTTTTTTACGAGATCGCCGGGGATACACTACATAAAGCCGGTTATGTCTGAGAAAAACCTGACTCCTTTTTTTATTGTGGGTTTGCCTCGTTCGGGTACTACTTTGTTGTCCGTGATGTTGGGCAATCATCCCGAGGTATATCTCAGTGGAAATTCCGTGGGTATGGCTTTGGCGCGGGCGTACAGGCGTTTCCTCTATCGGATGCAAGAACGCAAGGGTTCTTTGGAAGAAATTTTTCAGTTGGTTTTAGAAGACAGCTATCAAAAGCGCTTGTTGCCTTTATTTGGGCATGAACCCTGGCTTAGCGAGCAAGAAGTGCTTTCCTCTTTTTTGGAGCGCAGTGTATTGGCTTTTGCCGAAAGGCAGGGCAAACGCCTTTGGGGAGACAAAACGCCCGAACTCAATTTTCATCTGGCGGAAATCGATCAACTCATGCCTTCGGCCAAGTTTATTCACTTGGTTCGGGACCCCCGTTCCAATGCGTTGAGTTTGCACAGGCGTCAGCACTACGATTTGGTTTTGGCGGCGCAATATTGGAGGGAACTCAATACTTTGGCACAAGCTCAGCAGCATTTGTACGGGCGGGATCGCTTTTTGCCGGTTCGATACGAGGACTTGCTGTTGAATTCGGAAAGCGTCATGCGACGAGTTTGTGCCTTTTTGCATTTGGATTTTCATCCGGCTGTTCTCCAACCTGGCGAGCAGTTGTCTGAGCAAGAGGGTCGAGCTTATGTGAAGCCCTCTTTGCAAAAGCATAAGGTGGATTCCTGGAAAGCGGCATTGAGCGAGAAACAGCTTTTTCGCATAGAGCAAATTGTTGGGTCTTCTATGCTTGCATTTGGCTACGAGCCGGTTTGTTGGTCGCTTTTCCGGAAGGAAAAACCGCTTTCTCCTCGAGCAAAGTTTTGGTATAAGGAGCGTTTGATGTGGCGTATGCTGTTTAAGGGACATAGAGAGCAGATGATCAATCGGCAATTGATTCGAAAGCATATTCCGCTTTTCGTGAGAATCAAAAATTTTGTTTTTGCTCATGCCAAGGCTTTTTTTTCGGAAGATTTTTTGCGTCTTTTCGGTTATAGGGATTAAGTGAGATCTCCGCTGATTCACATCGGATACAACAAAACGGGCAGCACCTGGCTGCAAAGGGAGTTTTTTCCCTTACAGGCTTTTGGTTTTAAGGCTTTGCTGGATTTGGAAGACCGCAAGCGGATTTATCGCTATCTCGTTGCGGAGCACGATTTGTACTACATGCCCGATAAGGTGTTGACGTATTGTGCGCATCGCCTGTGTGGTGAAGAAGAATTGTTGCCTGTGCTTTCGGCGGAGCGCTTTTCCGGCGATCCTCATTCGGGGGGCTATGATAGTGTTCGCATAGCTGAGCGCTTACATGGGCTTTTTCCGGATTCCCGTATTTTGATTGTTGTCAGGGAGCAGCGAAGTATGATTTTATCGACTTATACCCAGTACGTTCGGGCAGGTGGTGTGCGTTCTTTGCGTCGCTATTTTCATCCACCGGAGCGAGGCAGTCGTCGTTTGCCACAGTTTGATTTCAGGTATTTTGATTATGCTCCTTTGGTAGAGTGTTATATAAATTTGTTTGGAAAAGAGCAGGTGAAGGTATTGCCCTATGAATGGTTGAGTGAAGCGCCGGAGCGTTTTTTGCGAGAAATCTTGTCGTTTGCAGGTTTGTTCAATTTGAGGCGAGCTGCTTTGCTGTCTTCCTTGCCTTTCGGCAAAAGGGTAAATGAGGGGTATGGGCCGTTTAGTTTACGGGCCAAGCGTTGGTACAACCGCTTTTTCCTGGAAAATGCTTTACATCCGGGAGCGCCCTTTCCCTTGCCTGAAGGTATTGAGCGGCGTGCTGTTTCTCTTTTTCAAAAGGCAGATGCTCTTTTGCCTTCGTTTTTTGCTCGTGCAGACAGACAGAAGCGGATGAGATTTATTGAGCGGTTTATTGGCCAGCGGTATGCAGAAGGGAATGCCCGTTTGGCCGAGTTGGCCGGTTTGGACTTGAAGGCTTTGGGTTATGTGTAAAAATGTTTGTGCACTTACGACAGAAGAGATTCGGAGTATTGGCTGAAGCTCCGTGCCATACTCATGGCGAAGTGCTTTGGTATACCCATGACGAAATGGTTTGGGAGGCCTTAGCCTCCCAAACTCCTTATTTTCCATTCGTTTACGAGCGGGGAATATCCCAAACCACTTCGGTTTGGGTATATAAAGAAGCGATGTGCGGCATTGTCCGATGTGGCCCGATTTTTTAACCCCAAAAAAAATGTCATGTTGATTAAAATTTTGGACAAGCTTTTGCACAAGGATCACTTGATCGGGCGGTATTACGTAAAGGCTCCGGCAGAGCAGCGGAAAAAGCTGTTGCGCTTGCGGGCGCGATTTCACAAGCGAGATCTTTTGGCTCGTCGGGAGGAGGCAGCCCGTATAGCTGATTCGGCTTTTACGGAAATTCCGGATGATTTGGGTTTTAAAGTTTTGTCGGATTGTTCTTTTCCGGAGATTCCGGATATGTTGGATCAAGCCTTGGAAGTTGTGCGCACAAGGGATTTGGAAAAAATCAGGAAAAACAAAAAGGCCCAGTTGATGACCGGTTTGCTCAAGCCCCATGAGTTGAGTCTTGACAGTCCTTTTATTCGCTTTTTGTTAAGGAAGGAGGTGGTGGCAGCGGTGTCGAACTATCTGGGATGTATTCCTGTTGTTGCCAAGGTCGATTTGTGGTATTCTCGCTATAGTTCCGGAGAGGCGGAGAATAGCCAGTTATTTCACTGCGATTACGAGTCAGGGCGTCAGCTTAAGGTTTTTATTTTTGCGAAAGATGTGGAGCTTGAAGACGGGCCTTTTACGGTTATTTCGGCCAAGCGTTCGGATGATCTTCGGCGTGCTTTGAGGTACCGTTACGGGGATAAAATTCCGGATTCTTTGGTAGAGCCGGTGGTGCCCGGGGAAGAGCAGGTAGTGGTTACCGGTCCTCGGGCTACGGTTTTGTTTGGAGACACTTCTCGTTGTTTTCACTACGGCAGCCGTGTTAGGGATCCGAAGCGTTGGCGTCTTGCCGTTTTGTATCAATTTTTGCGGCCGCAGTCTTTTTTGATGTCTTTGGACTACAAGCGGACGGCACCTTTTTCCTTTTTAGCTCATAAAGAGATGCCTCTATATCAAAAAATGTTGTTGGGAGCTTCGTTTTAGATGTCGGGAGCGCGCAAATCTCTGGGGAATTTTTTCACTTTGGTGGTGATGTTTCCGTTGAGTATAACGGTAAACATTTTAGTAGCTCGCATTTTAGGTCCGGCTAACAAGGGTTTATATGCCTTTATGGTTTTGCTGGGTGAGTCTATGTTGCCTATTTTCTTTTTGGGTTTTGGCGTTGGTGTAGTTTATCTTTTGGGTTCGGAGCGTTTTAAGGGGCGCGATGTGATTTTCAGTTCCTTGGTAATAGGGTTTGCAAGCGGTTTGCTGGTAGCCTTGCTTTTGGCTTTTTTGTGGAGCAAGCAGTGGTTGGGCAAGACGGCTTCTGCTCTGCCGGCAGAGTTTATGTTGCCGGTTTTGTGCACCTTACCGCTTAGCGGGGTTTTTAGCATCTCCAAACAGGTTTTAAAGGGGCAGTCGCGTTTTGGTTTGTTAAACGTTTTGACCTTGGCAAACGGCGTTTTCAACGTCTTGTTGTTGGTCGTTTTGGTTCTGCTTACGGGTTTGGCTTTGCAGGGTGCGGTGATAGCTATTGTTTTGCAGAAGGTTTTGACAGCTTGCGTGGTGGTGTACTTGTTGCTGAGGTATAATCGTTTTCGCTGGCGTCTTCACCTGCCCTTTATTCGGGCTAGTTATACCTACGGTTTGAAAGCTTGGCTGGGCAATATGGCCACGCGTTCCAACGAGCGAATGGATCAATTGATTTTGAGTTTTTTTGTGGGGCCGGTTTGGCTTGGTTATTATTCCGTGGCTTTTTCTTTGGTGCGTTTAATGGGTTTTTTCCCACAGGCCGTCTCCCCGGTTTTGTTTAACATGGTAGCTAAAGCCCGAGATGTTACCCGCTCGGTGGTTTTGATGGCCCGGGTTCATAGGGTTTTGTTGTTGCTGGTTGGTGTGATGGCCTTGACTTTGGCTTTAACGGGGCAGTGGATTATTCCTCTTTTGTATGGACGTGCTTATGAAGCGGCTTATACGCCTATGCTCATTTTGTTGCCGGGTATGTTTGTTTACATGGCTTCCCGACGAGTGGTGAACAAGTTTCTTTCGGCCAGTGGGTTTCCCGAAATGTCGAGTAAAGTAGAGGGGGTAGGTGCCTTGACGGGCATAGCCGGCTATGCGCTGTTTATTCCGTTCTGGGGTATTTTGGGTGCGGCTCTGGCATCGACTTTAGCTTATGGCGTTTCTACTTGGGTGGCACATCGCTACTTGCGCAGCTTGTTGCCAGGAGATGAGCATTTGCCTTTGTTTTCTCTTTCAAAGGAAGATCTTCAATGGGCTGTTCGGACTGTGCAGGCGGGTTTAAGGCGTAGAACGCCATGAGTGTCTTTCTAAAAGTATGGAGGCATGTCTTTTTTTGATAGGCTGTTGATCGATCGCAAACGCTACCCCAATGCCAGTACCCTTTGGGAGAAGCTGTTGTTTCGCATTTGGCGAAAGCCCACAGCGGTTTGGCGTCCTCTGCCCGATTTTATCATCATCGGTGTTCAGAAGGGAGGCACCTCTTCCCTTTTCCGCTATCTGGCTCAGCACCCACAGTTGAGCATGGCCTGGCGCAAGCAAGTGCATTTTTTCGATCGCTTTTGGCGAAAAGGCGAACTTTGGTATCGGGCTTGTTTTGATTTCCCGACGAAGGGTAAAAAGGTTGGAGAAGCTACGCCCTACTACTTTTTTCATCCGCATGTACCTGCGCGAGTAAAGCAATTGCTTCCCGAGGCTAAGCTCATTTTGATGTTGCGCGATCCGGTGGACAGGGCTTACTCCCACTACTGCATGAAGCGCGATCAGGGGCTTGAACCGGAAGCGGATTTTGAACGGGCACTGGAGCTGGAAGAAGAGCGCACGGCTGCGGAGTGGGAAAGGATGCTGAGAGAACCCGATTACTACAGCCTGGCTTGCAGGAGATTTTCGTATTTCCGGCGCAGCTGCTATGCGGAGCAACTGGATCGCTGGTTAGCTCATTTTGACAAGGAGCAAATACTGATTGTGCAAAGCGAGCGTTTTTTTGAGCAGCCCGTGAAGGAGCTGGATAGGGTGTGTGATTTTTTGGAAGTTGAGAGGTTTCGCCCTCCCGACTTGAGGGCTTTTAACAGCCGAGAGTATGCTCCGCTGTCGCCGCAGTTGCGGCGGCGGCTGGAGAAGCGCTTTGCGGAGTCTGCGGGAGCTGCGGGGGCCGGGGGGCCGCGGGTTGACACCCGCGGTTACTACGCCCGCGGTTACTAGGGAGGGGTAAGTAGTATGAGAGCTGAGTTTAGTATGGAGTTGTTGAGGGATGAGCGGGTCAGTGTGATGACTGACTTTCGCGAGGGGGAGGATTTGCTGTTGATAGCTTTTGCAGGGCTTGGTATTGGTATGGGTGTGCCTTACTTTGAGTTTTTGAAACTCATAGGAGAGCTTCCCATTCAGCGAATGTTTGTCAGAGATTTGCAGAAATCCTGGTATCATGCAGGGCTGAGAGGCCTTGCGGCAAACATCGACGAAGCGGCAGAGGTCTTGCGAGGTTTGGTTGCTGAGAGTGGAGCAAAGCGGGTGCTTACTATGGGCAACTCCATGGGAGGGTATGCTGCTATTTTGTTTGGTGCGTTGTTAGAAGTCGACGAAGTCTTGGCTTTTGGTGCAACGACTTTTGTCAATACGGCTAATCGCTTGCGCTATTTGGATTTTCGTCCGATGTTTCGCCATTTTAAAAAATCTCCCGTAAAGACTAAGCACTACTTTGATCTGTGCCGAGTGCCGGGCATAGAGAAGCCCGACATCCATCTTTACTTTGATGCTGCTTATCGAGAAGATAGTGCTCATGCCCGGCATTTGGCGAAAGCCGGGGCAAACGTGCACTTACATCCTTGTCGAGTTGGAGGAAAGCACCATGTAATTAAGAAGTTGAAAGCATCCGGAGAGCTGCACGCCATCATTCAAACTACGGTAGAGCGATTGAGATGATTCTCCAAAACGCTTTGTTTGGATTTTTTATAGTTGTAGGTTCTTTTCGGCTTAAACTTCGAACCCCAAAAAACGAGAAAAAATGAAAACAGCTATTGTTTGTGGTGCCGGTGGGTTTATTGGTGGCCACTTGGTCAAGCGCCTTAAAGAAGAGGGCTATTGGGTCAGGGGAGTGGATTTAAAAAAGCACGAGTTTGGCATGAATTATGCCGATAATTTTGTGT